>NZ_JBFAQY010000018.1:0-179996 GCF_040678965.1 Streptosporangium sp. NPDC049248 | reverse complement strand
ACCCTCAGCGCCCCCCCCGACCAACCCCAACCCGCCGCCGCCCCCCCCCCCCCCCGGGCTTCTCACTGTGCGGGCCCCGCCACCGGCCGGTGGCGGGGCCCGCACTGTGAGAAGCCCTCTGGGCGGCCGGCGGGGCGCGGCCCGGTCCAGGTGCCCGAAGCACCCGGTGTGCCCGGACACGGAGGCGTTCAGGTCAGGCGCAGGGACATCACCAGGTAGCGGAAGGCGGGGTCGGCATCGCCGGGAACCTCGGTGATGAGAGCCGGGCGGCTCGGCGACTCCATGTTGAGCCGGACGAACTCGGTCTCGACACCGTTCAGGCCGTCGAGCAGGAAGTGGGACTGGAAGGCGATCTGGATATCGTCACCGGACAACTCGGCGTCGACGACCTCGGTGCCGCGGCCGATGTCGCCACCGCCCGCCTGGATGAGAACCTGCCCCTGGCCGAAGGAGAGCCGGATCGGGGTGTTGCGCTCGGCGACCAGCGCGACCCGCTTGATCGCGTCGACGAACGGGGCCACCCGCAGGTCGGCCCGGATCGACCAGTCGTCGGTCAGCCGCGCGCGGTAGTCGATGAACTGCTCGTCGAGCAGGCGGACGGTGGTTGCCCTGCCCACGCTCTCGAAACCGGCGATGCCCTCACCCAGCGCCACGGAGACCTCGCCGCCGCGCAACGATCTGGCCACCTCGACGAGCACCCGCGCGGGCACCATGGCGGCGGCCGCGGTGCCCGGCCGCTCGGGGCGCCAGCCGAACTCCCTGGCCGCGATGCGGTAGCGATCGGTGGCGGCCAGGGTCACGTCGTCGCCTGAGATGTCGACCCGGATGCCGGTCAGCATGGGGAGGGTCTCGTCGCGGCTGGCCGCCGAAGCCACCTGGCCGACCGCGGTCGCGAAGATCCCGCCGCCGACGGCACCGATCTTGGGGGGCATCTCGGGGAGAGAGGGGAAATCCTCAACCGGCATGGTCAACAGGCCGAACTCCGCGCTGCCGCAGGTCAGAACCGCCTCGGAACCGCTGGTGGCGACCTCCACCGCGTCATCGGGCAGGCTGCGGGTGATCTCCGCGAGAATCCGGCCCGGAATCAGCGCCCTGCCGGGCTCCGCCACGACAGCCTCGATCGAGACGCGGGCGGAGACGTCGTAGTCGAAGACGGACAGTACGAGATCGTCTCCGTCGGCCTCCAGGAGCAGCCCGGAGAGCACGGGAATGGCCGGCCGGTTCGGCAGCACCCGGGCCACCCAGGCCACCGCGTCGGCCAGGACATCACGGTTAACCCGGAACTTCACCTGATCATCCCTTCGTCCTGAACAGCACCGCCACGTGCGGAAACCGTCCTTCAGCACGTTATCCGCTAGGACCGACAAACAGGGTCCGAGCCTGGGAAAGTCAGCCTCGGGCCGCGTTGAGATAGGTCAGGACGGCGAGCACGCGGCGGTTGTCGTCATCGGAGGGGACCAGGTCGAGCTTGGCGAAGATACTGGCCGTGTGCTTGCCCACCGCGCTCTCGCTGAGGAACAGGCGCTGGGAGATGGCCGCGTTGGAGCGGCCCTCGGCCATCAGCTCCAGCACCTCGCGCTCGCGCGGGGTCAGCGCGCCGAGCGGCTGGTGACGGACGGTGCTGGCCAGCAACTTGGCGATCACCTCCGGGTCCATCGCGGTGCCTCCAGCCGCGACCCGGCGGACCGCGTCGACGAACTGTTCGGCGTTGAAGACCCGGTCCTTGAGGAGGTAGCCGATCGCCCCCGAGCCGTCGGCCAGCAGTTCGCGCGCGTACAGCTGCTCGACGTGCTGGGACAGGACGAGCACCGGCAGGCCGGGGACGGCCCTGCGCGCCGCCAGTGCCGCCTGGAGCCCCTCGTCGGTGAACGTGGGCGGGAGGCGCACGTCGACCACGGCCACGTCGGGCCTGAGCTCGATCAGCGCCTTCAGCAGCTCGGGCCCCGATTCCACTGCCGCCACGACCTCGAAGTCGTGGGCCTGGAGCAGGTGGACCAGGCCGTCCCGCAGAAGGTAGAGGTCCTCGGCGATGACGACTCTAAGGCTCATCGGCCCAACCATAGGCGGGCCGGCACGACCTCCGCCAACCGGCGCTGGCTGGAGTGCATGGCGGGGATGATCATGCCCGCGGCGTACATGGAGAGGCCCAGGGAGATGTTGAAGACGATCAGCGGCCACTGCAGGGGTTCGGGCAGGTAGAGCGCGAGGAACCAGCTGAGGTGCTCGGTGTCGATGATCTTCATGACCATCGTCACCAGCCCCTGCGGGAAGAGCGGTAGCCAGCCGATCCCCCAGCAGATCCCGACGATGACGGCCTTCCCCCGCGGTAGGGGCCTGCTGTCCCGGCGCTTCTCGGCGAGCGCGTTGGGCAGGTCGAACGTGGCGATCGTCGGACCACCGCGCGGACTGCTGACCGCGAGCACCCCGTCGAAGGCCGCCAGCCTGCGCTCGATGCCTCGCAGGCCACTGCCCAGCGACGGGTCGGCGCCTCCCTCGCCGTCGTCGGTGACCACGACGCGCAGCGCGTGGTCATGGCTGCTGATGTCGATCGACACCCGCTCGGCGCCACCGTGGCGGGCCGCGTTGGTGAGGAGCTCGCTGATCGAGAAGTAGGCGGCCGACTCGACGGGCGAGTCCGGGCGGGCGTGCAGGTCCACGGTGACCGTGACCTTCAACGGACTGTCCAGCGCCAGGGCGCGCACCGCGTCACCGAGGCCGCGCTCGGCCAGGACCGGTGGGTGAATGCCCCTGACCAGGTCACGCAGCTCGACGAGCGCCGTGGAGGAGGCCTCCCTGACCTTGCCGAGCAGGGCCTTGGCGGCCGCCGGATCCTTGTCCATCAGTTCCTCGACCGCGCCCAGCGTCATGCCCATCGCGACAAGCCTCGCCTGCGCACCGTCGTGCAGGTCGCGCTCGATCCGCCGCAGCTCGGACGCCTGGGAGTCGACCGTCGCCAGGCGCGCCTGGTCGAGCCGCTGGATCCGCCCCGCGAGCACGGACTTGGCCGTGGGAGAGAGCAACAGGTGGTTCCACCAGGCGTATCCCCGCAGCAGGTGGGGCAACGCGATCAGCGCGACCACGGCGGCGCACCCCAGGAGCGGAGGCACGGCCGCCGGCACCGCGGACCGCGACGCCAGGACGGCGCCTGTGGCCAGGGTGAGGGGGAGCAGCAACAGAGCGGCCGCGACCACCGGGTTGAGGAACAGCCAGAGCCCGTCCCGCCAGGTGGCCGGGTCGCCGAACATCCACTTCCAGCGGTTGTTCCAGTCGGGCCAGCGCGGCGTCTTGTAGAGCTGGCGCTCGTGGCGGTACCACCCGTCGGGCTGGGGTCGTGCCGGCAGCGGCGGCGGCAGGTAGGGCACCGGCACCGCGATCCCGAGCCAGGTGCCGGTCAACCTCCTGGCGAACGCCGTACGGTACCTGATCAGCCGGGCCGTCGGAGGGAACACAAAGATCATCCCCAACCCGAACGTCAGCAGGAACGCGAACAGGGTCAGCGCCACCAGGGCGATGTCCACCAGTGCCATCGCCCCCAGGGCCAGTGCCTTGCCGACCGCCACCGCATACGTCCTCATGTGTCAAGTCTCGATGATGTCTCCGGATGTGCCCAGTGGTGGCGGACGCCGCCCGGGGGTGGAGGTAGCCACACCCCTGCCGGGTGCCTGGCCCGCCCCCGCCGGGGGTCCAGGCGGATTCTCCCCGCGCGGCGCGGCTTCTAGCGTCGGTTGGCATGAAGGTCATCGAGGTCAGCAACCTCCGCAAGCAGTACCGAGACCAGCTGGTGGTGGACGACGTCTCGTTCACCGTCGAAGAGGGCGAGATCTTCGGCGTTCTCGGCCCCAACGGAGCCGGCAAGACGACCACCGTGGAGTGCGTCGCCGGCCTGCGCGTCCCCGACTACGGGACCGTCGGCGTGCTCGGCGGCCTCACCGGCACCGAGCTCAGGGAACAGCTGGGCGTCCAGCTGCAGAGTTCCACGCTGCCGGGGAAGCTCAGGGTGTGGGAGGCGCTCGACCTGTACGCGTCCTTCTACCGGGCCCCCGCGGACTGGGCCGAGCTCCTGGAACGGGTCGGGCTCGCCGACAAGCGTGACACGCCCTACGGGAAACTCTCCGGCGGCCAGCAGCAGCGGCTCTCGATAGCACTGGCCCTGGTCGGCAGTCCTCGCGTGGCGATCCTGGACGAGCTGACCACGGGCCTGGACCCGCAGGCCCGCAGGGACACCTGGGAGCTCATCGAGCGGGTGCGCGATGACGGTGTGACGATCCTGCTGGTCACCCACTTCATGGAGGAGGCCGAGCGGCTCTGCGACCGGCTCGCGCTGATCGACTCCGGCCGGCTGGTCGCGCTGGACAGCCCGGCGGGCCTGATCGCCAAGGTCGGCGGGCGGCAGACCGTCAGGTTCCGGCCCTCCCAGCCGTTCGACGACTCGGTGCTCAAGGCACTGCCCGAGGTCACCGAGATGAGGCGGAGCGGCGGGCAGATCACGGTCACCGGTACCGGTGACCTGCTGCTCGCGATCACGACCGCCCTGTCCGCCGCCCATGTCGTACCCGCCGACCTACGCGTGGAGCAGGCCAATCTCGACGACGCCTTCCTGGGCCTCACCGGAAAGAAGCTTTCCTGATGAACAAGATGATCCTGACCGAGCTCAAGCTCTTCCTGCGGGACCCCGCCGGCCCGATCTTCGCGGTACTGCTCCCCCTCGTGCTCCTGCTCGGGCTGGGCAGCACCGCCGGACTTCAGGAGGCTCCTCCCGAGATGGGCGGAGAGCGGATCATCGACACTCACTTTCCCACCATGATGGTGATCCTGGCCGTGGTGACGATGGCACTGACCACCCTGCCGGCGACGCTGGTGAGCTACCGGGAGAGCGGCGTGCTGCGCCGGATGTCCACCACCCCGGTCAGCCCGGTCCGGT
This sequence comes from Streptosporangium sp. NPDC049248, assembly GCF_040678965.1. Lineage (NCBI taxonomy): Bacteria > Bacillati > Actinomycetota > Actinomycetes > Streptosporangiales > Streptosporangiaceae > Streptosporangium > Streptosporangium sp. NPDC049248. The sequence continues at coordinate 175,075 of NZ_JBFAQY010000018.1, read as the reverse complement.
TGCTGGTCGCCCAGGTCGTGAACAACCTCGCGGTGGCGATCATCGCCACCATCCTCCTGATCGGCTTCGGCGGCCTCGTCCTCGGCCTGACCCCGCCCAGGAACCCCCTGGCCTTCGCCGGGGTGTTCGTGCTCGGCACGGCCTCGATGTTCGGCCTGGGGCTGCTGATCTCCGCCTTGGCGCCCAGCGCGAAGTCCGCGCCGGGCATCGGTTCGCTGCTGATGTTCCCGCTGCTGTTCATGTCCGGGATGTGGGTTCCCAGGGAGTTCATGCCGGACCTGGTGCGGCAGATCGGCGACTTCCTGCCGATGGCGCCGTTCGCCACGGCGCTCCGCGACACGTGGGCGGGGCACGCGCCGCAGCCACTGCACCTGGTGGTGGTGGCGGTGACCCTGCTGGTCACGGGTGGACTGGCCACCCGACTGTTCCGGTGGGAGTAGCGGACAGAGTGTGATCACGATCCGCCGTGGTCCGCCCCTCGCGTGGGGCAGGGACGGACCACGGCCTGTTTCCGCCTTCTTTTCGCGGGGAGTTCGACGTACTTGGCGGAAAGTGGATATGCCACTCTTGAGTGATGCTGATCCTGGCGCATGTAAGTGACGTCCACATCGACGGTTCTCCCCGCAGCATCGACAGGACCCGATCCGTCATGCGGCGCCTGGAGAACCTTCCCGGCCCTCTGGACGCGGTCGTGGTGACCGGCGACATCGCCGACAACGGCCTGATCCAGGAGTACGAGATCGCGCGTGAGCTGCTGACCACGCGCCACCCGACGATCATCTGTCCGGGCAACCACGATGCCCGTTCGGCGTTCCGCAAGGTCATGCTCGACGAGGACGGCGACGGGCCGGTCAACCAGGTTCTCCGGCTCGACGGGCTCACCGTCGCGCTGTGCGACTCCAGCGTCCCCGGCCGGCCGGAGGGTTTCCTGGAGGACGAGACGATCGCCTGGCTGCGGGACGTGCTCGCCGAGAGCCCGGAGACCCCGGCCATCATCGGCATGCACCACCCGCCGGTGTCGCTGGGCATCCCGTACGTGGACGCGATCCGGCTACGGAACCCGGAGCGGCTGGAGGAGATCGTGCGGCAGTACCCGCAGGTGGCGGCCGTCATCGTCGGCCACGCCCACACCGCGGCGAGCACCACCTTCGCCGGCCTGCCGCTCTCGGTCGCTCCCGGTGTGGTCTCGACGCTGCTGCTCGACCAGGAACTCGACATCCCGGTCCCGGTCGACTACGACCTGCCGCCGCAGATCGCCATCCATGTCTTCGACGAGGGCCGCCTCGTCACCCACGTCCGCCCGGTCCTCTGACCTCGCCTCGGCCCGACTACCGGGAGGTTGCCGGCATCGCCATGGCCACCGTACTGCTCCCCGCGGCGCTTGCCCCGGTCACGCGGGCCGACACCGCGAGCACGGCGGACGCCTACTTCGCGATCGGCTCCACAGGTCCGGCAGTGACCGAAGGCTGCATTCGAGGGCATGGGGCTCGATCACCCGTGTCCACGGAGATCGGCGGTGCCCACCGCACGGGAGCAAACCCCGTACGACGGGCACCGTCGTGTGCGGCCGACACCGAGACACCGCCCCGCCCCTGATCAGACCGGTCCCCGGTCGCCGCTCACCCCATCCGTACGGGCCGGGGTTCCTCACCCGTGCGGAGGTCGTAGGCGTCACGGGCGGCCATGATCTCGGGCATGTGCTCCTCGGACCAGCTCTTGATGCCCTCCATCAGCATGACCACGCTGCGGCCCAGCGCGCTGAGCTCGTACTCCACCCGGGGCGGGATCGTCGGGTAGACGGTGCGGATCACCATCCCGTCGCATTCCATGCGCCGGAGGGGTCGGCCATCTCACCGTCCAGATCGCCGCGTCTCGGGGCGCGCACGTCACCGGTACCGGCCGGGCCGCCAAGCACGACCTCCTGCGCGAACTCGGCGCGGACACGCTGATCGACCACACCACCGCCGACTTCGTCACGGAGACCGAGCCGGTGGACGTGGTGTTCGACCTGGTGGGTGGCGATTACGGAGAGCGTTCCGCCTCCGTGCTCAAGCCCGGCGGCGTGCTCGTCGGCGCGCTCGGGGGCAACCTGGGCATCACCGGGGAACGCGCGGCCGAGCTGGGGGTGCGGCTCGCGGTGGTGAACGTGCGTCCCTCGGCGGCCGATCTGTCGCGGCTGGTGGCCCTGGCGGAGTCGGGCCGGCTCAGGGTCCACGTGGACCAGACGCTGCCACTGGCCGAGGTGGCCAGGGCGCACGAACTCCTGTCGACCCGCCGCACCACCGGAAAGATCGTCCTGATCCCGTGATCCCCGCCCACGGGCTTCGTTCCAGCGTCTCTCCATGACGGCCCGTCCTGTCGTGGGCACCGGGCCGAGGCCGCCAGGACGGCATGTCGGCCTCGGCCGGAAAGGGATGCCACAACGACGCGTTCGCTGCCCTTTCCCCCTGTACCGACAAGTTCGCGGAGGTCGTTGGGTACCAGAGCACTCGGGCAGACTGTGACCATGACGCCACATCCGGATCTCCTGCGAGTGCTCGGCGAGGTGCGCGTGCTCCTCGCCCAACCCGACAACGACTTCGCCTGGTCCTCCTGGAAGAACGCGGACGCGGCTCTGGCGGAGATCGACGCCGCGATCGCCCGGATCGACGCGGGCGGCCGGATCCCGCCCGGGCTCGTGACGCTGTTCGCACCGACCGGGCGGCTCCAGGAGGTCGCGAGCTCCAGCGGCTGGGACGACGCGTTTCTCGCGCTGGCCGACCGCTTCGATGCCGCGCTGGAGTAGAGCGTCGGCACGGCCGCCCCGACTCCCGCGGCCACGGAGCCGGGTCTTTTCACGGTTTGACGGCGATCTCCTCTCACCGTGCCGGATCCGGGCGTGCCCGTCGCGGTTCCTCGGGGTGAACCGCTGCCCCGGGTCCTCTCCCGTTCGTGGCCGGCGATGAGTTTCCTGGCGGCACCCCGAGTAGTTCTCCGAAAGCGGGCGGTCGTCTCCCGGGCGCGGAGAGTGCGTGGCTACGCCGAGGAGGCCGAGGTCAGGTGGAGGGTCACGATCGTCTGCCCTCCCTCGGCGTCGAAGACGTCGAACGCTCGCACCGTGCCCTGCTGCAGGGTGTCGGCCAGGATTCTCTGCGGGTGGTCGATGGCATGGCGCAGCACCACCGGATAGCGCCCGTCACGGCCTCCCGCTCCGACCGAGAACTGATCGTCCTTGGGGTCGTACTCCAGGTAGGCCAGCGGTAGCTTCTCGACCTCCAGCAGGTCCCCGAAGTTCTGGTTCATCACTTCGATCGTCACCTCGGCGCCCTCGTGGTCGCGTGTCATGGTGTCGAAGAACTCACGCCACTCCTCACGCACGAGTTCCAACCGCTGCTGGTTCATGTGATGGCCCCCTCCCGGCCAAAGCCCGTAGGCCGCGTGGTCCCCATCCTCAACGATCCCGAGACCGTGCCACATCACCCGATCGAGTAGAAATCCTCTGCCGGGGCGGCGGGCTCCCCAGCACCGTACGGGCCCGGACGGCTCTCGCCCCTGGTCGTGCCGCCGCACTGGGTGAATCACCGCGGCTTCGGTACGACCCACCGTGCGACGAATGTGGCGCCGGCTCTGGCGCGGGCGATCCAGGTCTCATCGCCGGTGCGAAAATGACACGCGGGTTCGCGAGCCGACCTCCCCGCCAGGTGAAGGGCTAGGAAGGGCGCGGGTAAAACCCCTCACCCCAGACAGCGGTCGGCCGGCAGGAGGTCGGCGCGCATGTTGCGCTCCATCATCCGCAACGCCGCCTCGGCGAGGTCGGGGTGGATGTGGGCCACACAGTCGTAGGCCACCCGGACGGAGAACTCGCGCACGTAGGCGTCCAGCGCGCTGTAGAGCACGCACTGCTCGGTCACCTGGCCCGCCAGCACGACGGTCTCGATCTCCTCGCGGCGCAGCAGATACTCCAGTGGCGTGCCGAAGAACGCGCTGTGGCGCACCTTGGCTATGAAGGCGCAGTCGGCCGGGGGAAGCACGGGCTCGACCAGATCGGGACGCCGCCCCTCCAGGGCGCGCCGCCGCAGGTCCTCAGCCGTGGCGGTGAAGTCTCCGTGATTGTCGTTGACGACCACCAGCTGGGCGTCCTGATGCCGATGGGCGCGCCTCATCAACTCCGCCAGGGGCTCCATGATCTGCTCGACGCTCTTCTGCAGCTCGTCGGCGTCCTCGTGGTCGTAGGGGTTCAGCATGTCGATCACGATCACCGCGACAGCACTCATCTTTCCCGCCCCCGTGATTCGAGCTCGGGGCGATCACGGCCTTTCACGCGGCAAAACCGTGATCACCCGTCGGTCTCAGCCCTGTCCTGTCTCCTCCTCGCCATATCCGAGTGACCGCACCGCCCCGAACACCGCGTCAGGCGCGCCCTGCTCCTCGGCTCGCGCCGACAAGGGCGCGGCCGACGGGAAAGACGCCGGCGCCACTGATCCGCCGGGCGGTTCGCTGCGGGCTGATGCCCTGTGGCGCGCCGGGTTCATGGCCGGGCACTCGCGACGTCACATCGTTTCCCCTCGATGTGGCCATGAAGCTCTTTCTTTTTCGCGGAGCGGAGTCCGAGCTCCGGGTGAGCGTCTCGTACCGGTGTCGCTCGTCGAGGTGTGTCATGCTCCGCTTTCATCTACGAGCGAGCCCTTACCCGCCCCCTAGTGGGCAAACATCCATGTCGAGGGCGTGTGACCTGCTTGTTCGCGTCGAGCCGGAGCAGATCTTCGATGCCGCCGGGTGAGGATTGCTCGGCCAAGTGCCGCGCGAACCGTGTCAGGGGCGCTCCCAGGGGTCGCCGGTGGTCGAAAAGCCCCGGAAGTTGTAGATCTTTAAAAACCTCCGTGTGTCTCACGGAATATGGCGGGGTTGCGAGGGCAGTCGGCCGCTCAGTCGAAGGCACGCAACCTTTGGAGGGCGCCGATGAGTGAGGTCGCGAAACTCGGCTCGCCGGTGTGGCGACGCGGAGCACGCCGGGCAACCCGCCGACGGCCGGGAGGATCGCTTTCGGCGCCGGACTGCCGGTGGCCCTCATGCCCAGGACCAGGGCCGAGAAGCGCGCGGCGCAGCTCATGGAGCAGGCCGACGGAATGATCCAGCCGGTCGGGAGAGCGGTGCGGGAGGCGGCCCAGGCCCTCGACCGGAAAGCCGGGGAAGCGGCCCGGCGGCCAAGGAGACCGGCCACGGAGTGCACGAGCAGGCCCGGCAGGTTGGCGAACACGCCCGTTCCGCCATCGACCACCACCGCCCCCACCCCCGGGATGGCGGTGCTCCGACGGAAGCGGTACCCATGTCACACCACGACACCCGAAGCCCGAGCACCGGCTCCGACCGTGCGGCAGGAGGCCAGGCGGCCCCGGAAAGTCCCACAGAGCTACCCAGACAGTCGTGGTGGGCGGTGCTCAAACGGACCGCCAAGGAGTTTCAGCAGGACAACCTGACCGACTGGGCCGCCGCGCTGACCTACTACGCGGTGCTGTCGATCTTCCCGGCGCTGCTGGCCGTGGTCTCGCTGCTTGGCCTGTTCGGTGAGTCCGCCACCAAGCCCCTCATCGACAACCTCGGAGCTCTGGCCCCGGGACCTGCCAGGCAGATCCTCGACACCGTGCTGCAGGCCCTGCAGAGCAACCAGCGCGCGGCCGGGATCACCACCGCCACAGGCATCGCCGTCGCCCTCTGGTCCGCCTCGGGGTACGTCGGCGCCTTCATACGGGCCGCCAACGTCATGTACGAGATACCCGAGGGCAGACCCATTTGGAAGACCCTGCCACTGCGCCTGACCATCACCACCGCCCTGGTGATCTTGATGGCGGCCGGCTCGGTCGCGGTCGTGTTCACCGGTGGGCTCGCCGAGCAGGCGGGCAAGGTCCTGGGAGTCGGCCAGAGCGCGCTGACCGTCTGGGACATCGCCAAGTGGCCGGTATTGATCGCCATCGTGATGGGCACCCTGGCCCTGCTGTACTGGGCGGCGCCCAACGTCCGGCACCCGGGCTTTCGCTGGCTCACCCCCGGCAGCGCCCTCGCCGTCCTGCTGTGGATCGTCGCCTCCGCCGCGTTCGGCTTCTACGTGGCCGACTTCGGCTCCTACAACAAGACCTACGCCGCCCTCTCGGGGGTCATCGTCTTCCTCATCTGGTTGTGGATCTCCAACGTCGCGGTGCTGCTCGGCGTGGAGTTCGACGCCGAACTCGTCCGCGGACGCGCCATCGAGGCGGGACAGCCGGAGGAGCAGGAGCCCTATGTCGAGCCCCGCGACACCCGCAAGTTCGACCACCAGGACTGGGATCACCGCGACTCCGGGCCGTGATCTCGCCGGTCGGCCACCCGCCGTCGACGAGACGAGCGGCGTCGAGACGGTGTCGGGGAGTCAGGGCAGCGTTGACGTGAGGCGTCGGCAGCCTTTCGCACCAACGATTCGCGATGCGGTGTGCGGAGAAGAGGAACACGGGGGCTCCGACCTCACGGCTGCGCCTGCTTCGGCAAGGTGAGGATTTCGGCTCCGTCGTTGGTGATGGCGATCGTGTGCTCACTGTGTGCTGTCCGGCAGCCTGTCGCACTTCGGAGCGTCCACCCGTCGGCGTCGGTGACAAGTTCGGCGGTGTCCGCCATGACCCACGGCTCCAGTGCCAGCAGCAGCCCAGGGCGCAGTTTGTATCCACGGCCAGGCCGTCCGGTGTTCGAAACGTGCGGGTCCTGGTGCATCGTCGATCCGATGCCATGACCTCCGAACTCGGTGTTGATCGGGTACCCCGCCCCGCTGAGGACCGTGCCGATGGCATGGGAGATGTCGCCGATACGGGCTCCGGGCCCGGCAGCGGCGATCCCCGCGGCCAGCGCGCGTTCGGTCGCGCTGATCATCGCGACGCTCTCCGGGGACTTCGCGTCGCCCACGATGAAGCTGATGGCGGCGTCCGCGGCGACTCCGCCCTTGGAGACGGCGAGGTCGAGACTCAGCAGATCGCCGTTGGCAAGCCTGTAGTCGTATGGCCGTCCGTGGAGCACGGCGTCGTTGACGGCCGTGCAGATGTAGTGGCCGAACGGGCCGCGTCCAAAGGACGGCTCGTAGTCGAGGTAACAGGACAGTGCTCCCGCCTCGACGATCATGGTCTTGGCCCATCGGTCGATGTCCAGAAGGTTCGTGCCGATCGTGCTGCGGCTCTTCAGCGTCTGCAGGATGTCAGCGACCAGGGCGCCTGTGTCTTTTGCTCGGGCCAGCAGGGTGGGGCTCAGGATCTCGATCATGCGGCGTCCTTCTCACGCAACCAATAACTATACCGGCCATACTATACCGGTATTAGAATTGGAGCCATGGTCAGGTTGCCGCTCACTCCCGCAGAGGTCGAACGCGGACGGCGCCTCGGCGCCCTCCTACGTCGGGCCAGAGGAGAGCGCTCGATGCTCGATACCGCGCTCGACGCACGTGTCTCACCGGAGACCCTCCGGAAGATCGAGTCGGGCCGCGTGGCCACCCCCGCCTTCCCGACCATCGCGGCGATCGCCGATGTCCTCGGCCTCTCCCTCGATGCGGTGTGGGCAGAGATCAGCAGGCCCGAACGTGGCGTCAGACCGACCGGCTCCGGTCACAACGCGCGTGAGCGGTTGACCTCGTAAGTCTCAATCCCGCAGCCGCGTTGGAGACGTCGACAAGAGAACTCGGCCAATGCCCCCGGTCAGCACACCTAGTGGGGGGCCATGTCGACGAAGCGGCTGTAGTGGCCCTGGAAGGCCACGGTGACCGTGGCGGTGGGGCCGTTACGGTGCTTGGCCACGATCAGGTCGGCCTCACCCGCCCTGGGCGACTCTCGCTCGTAGGCATCCTCCCGATGGAGCAGGATGACCATGTCGGCGTCCTGCTCGATGCTTCCGGATTCGCGAAGGTCGCTGACCATGGGTCTTTTGTCGGTTCGCTGCTCGGGGCCACGGTTGAGCTGGGAGATCGCGATCACCGGGACCTCCAGTTCCTTGGCGAGCAGCTTGATGGCCCGGGAGATCTCCGAGACCTCGTTCTGGCGGCTCTCGGTCTTCTTCGGCGAGGACATCAGCTGCAGGTAGTCGATGATGACGAACCGCAGGTCGTTGCGTTGCTTGAGACGGCGGCACTTGGCCCTGATCTCCATCATCGACATGTTGGGCGAGTCGTCGATGAACAACGGCGCCTCGGCCACCTCGCCCATCCGCCGGGCCAGCTTGGCCCAGTCGTCGTCGGTCATCGTGCCCGAGCGCATGGCGTGCAACGCCACCCGCGCCTCGGCCGACAGCAGGCGCATTGTGATCTCGTTACGGGACATTTCCAACGAGAACACCACAGTCGTCATGCCGTGCTTTATAGCGGCGGATCTGGCGAAATCCAGCCCCAAAGTCGACTTACCGATGGCCGGGCGGGCGGCTACGACGATCATCTGACCGGGATGCAGGCCGTTGGTGAGCGAGTCGAGGTCCTGGAACCCGGTGGGGACACCGACCATCTGGCCACCCCGGCCTCCGATGGCCTCCAGTTCGTCGAGGGCGCCCGGCATGATGTCGGCCAGGGGGATGTAGTCCTCGGAGGTGCGGCGCTCGGTGACCTTGTAGATCTCCGCTTGGGCGCGGTCGACGAGGTCGTCGACCTCCTCGTCCTGGCCACCGTAGCCGTAGGAGACGATGCGGGTGCCCGCCTCGATCAGGCGGCGGAGGATGGCCTGCTCCCGGACGATCCTCGCGTAGTAACCGGCGTTGGCCGCGGTCGGCACGACGGCGGTCAGCGTGTGCAGGTAGGCTCCGCCGCCGACCCGGGCGACCTCGCCTCGCTTCTGCAGCTCATCGAAGATGGTGACGGCGTCGGCGGGGTCACCCCGGCCGTAGAGGTCGGTGATGATGTCGTAGATGATCTGGTGGGCGGGCCGGTAGAAGTCATCGGATCGCAGGATCTCGACCACATCGGCGATGGCGTCCTTGGAGAGCAGCATGCCACCCAGGACGGACTGCTCGGCCTCGATGTTGTTCGGCGGGGTGCGCTCGAAACCTGGCTCGAAGACCGGTGGCTCCGCGATGCTCACCGAACACCCCCTCTTTCGAACACAGTTACGTTATCTCTATTTTTAGCCGACCGGTGTGACAGTTTCGCGGCTCGGCGCCCCGGCTGGCAACGCGGGCTGTCGACAGAGGTGTGGATAAGCTGTGCACTTCTTCCCCAGAGGTGTGGGCAGCCTGGGGACAGTCCTGTGGATAACTGTTGTCCACAGCTGTGGATACCTTTCTGACCAGGGGAAACGCAATCCACTGCCTGTGGAGAAAAGAAAGTTGGGGCGACACGCCGGGAGTCGCCTTAGATGGGATGAGCCGACCGGTTCATCCCGCTGAAGATCCATTGAGAGGTAAGAGACACAATGGAGCTGTGACTCTTACGCCTCGATCCGGTCGCTCCAGCCGCTCCGGTCGCGACCATGACAGGCAGATCCTGCGGCTGGCACTGCCCTCGTTCGGCGCCCTGGTGGCCGAGCCGCTCTTCCTGCTGACGGACACCGTCATCGTCAGCCGCCTGCCCGCCCCCGCGCTCGGCGCCCTGGGGGTGGCTAGCACGGTGCTGAGTTTCCTGGTGGGAATGTGCGTGTTCCTGGCCTACGGCACGACAGCGGCGGTGGCCAGGCAGATCGGGGCGGGCGAGACCGGGCGGGCACTGCGGCAGGCGGTGGACGGCCTCTGGCTGGCCGCCGGGGTGGGATCGGCGATCATCGTGATCGTCTGGCCCCTGGCCCCCTGGCTGGTCCACCTGATCGGCGCCGAGGGAGAACTCGCCCGGCAGGCGGTGACCTACCTGCGGATCAGCCTGCTCGGCGTGCCCGCCATGCTGGTGGTGCTCGCGGGCACGGGTGTGCTGCGCGGCATGCAGGACGCCTCGACTCCGCTGCTGGTGTCGGTGGGATCCTTCGCGTTGAACGCGGTGCTCAACGTCGCGTTCGTCCTGGGACTGGGCTGGGGGATCGCCGGCTCGGCCTGGGGCACGGTGCTGGCCCAGTCTCTCGCCGCCGCCGTCTACCTCGTCCTGATCTTCGTCCGTTACCGTGCGCCGTTCCGCCCGGACCTGGCGGGCGTGCGGGCGGCGGGCTCGGCCGGGATCGCCCTGATCATCCGTACGGTGTGCCTGCAGGCGGTGCTGGCCGTCTCCGCCGCGGTGGCCACCCGGATGGGAACGGACCAGATCGAGGCGTACACCGTGGCCATCAGGATCTGGATCCTGATGGCGTTCGCCCTGGACGCGATCGCGATCGCCGGACAGGCGATCACCGGGCGTGCCCTGGGTGCCGGCGACGTGGCGGGAACTCGCGCGGCGACCTGGAGAATGGTGATCTGGGGAGTCGGCTCCGGCGTGCTGCTCGGCCTCGCCGTACTGGTGGCCAGGCCGTTCATCCCCGCTCTGTTCGACGCCGGCCCGGTGGTCGCCGCGGAGCTGCTCGGCCTGCTCTGGGTGGTGGCCGCCCTGCAGCCGATCGCCGGGGTGGTGTTCGTGCTGGACGGTGTGTTGATCGGTGCCGGGGACCGGCGCTACCTCGCCTGGGCGGGGGTGTGGACGACGATCGCCTACCTGCCCGCCGCGTTACTGGTGGACCTCTGGGGCGGTGGCCTGGTGGCACTCTGGCTGGCGTTCGGGCTGTGGATGGCCGCCCGGCTGATCACTCTTTCGACGCGTGCGTACGGCACGGCGTGGCTGGTGGTCGGCAGTTGATCGAGCGGGTAATCCGGGCGTGACACTGTGGTGTCCACGACGTGACCGGATAGCACTTGTCCCAGATAACTCCCCTGCGGCACTGTGAAGCAAGTCCGACAATAAGGGTATTTAGCCCACCACGATTGGCCAGGTCGTGCCCAAAGGTCCTCCCCCGTCGATCGTGCGCCGCATGCCTCCGAGCCATGCCACAGACCGGTGGACCGGTGCGCGCCACGGCCTGCCCATGGCCTATCGCAGAGCCGACCTGGTCGTCCTCGGTATCGGCGTCATGATCGGTGCGGGCATCTTCAGCCTCGCCGGCCGCCAGGCGGCTACCATGGCCGGGCCCGGCGTGATCCTCTCCTTCATGATCGCGGGGATCACCAGCCTGCTGGTGGCCTTCTGCGTCGCCGAACTGTCCTCCGCCATGCCTGCCTCGGGAAGCGCCTACACCTTCACCTACGTCATCTTCGGCGAGGTCTGGGCCTGGGTGGTGGGCTGGGCTCTGGTCATGGAACTCCTGCTGGCCGCGGCGACGGTGGCCCGCGCGTGGTCGCTCTACGCCGCCCAGATGCTCACCGACTTCGGGGTACGCCTTCCCGACGTGGTCGCGGGGATGGTCGGTCGGCACACTGGTTTCGATCTTTTCACGCTGTTCATCCTGGTGATCCTGACGATCGTGGTGGCCCTGGGCGCCCGCGTCGGACTGCGTGCCCTGTGGATCATCGTGATCGCCAAGCTGCTGGCCGTCGGCGCGGTCATCGTGGTCGGTGCCCTCCACTTCGACCGGCGCAACCTGGCGGCCATCCCGGTGCCACCGGTGCCCGCGGAGAAGGCCGAGGAGGCCCTGCACTCCCCGCTGCTCGGCATCGTCTTCGGCCAGACGGGCGCCTTCGGCTGGTTCGGCATCTTCGCGGCCTCTGCGGTCATCACCTTCGCCTACATCGGCTTCGACGTCGTGGCCACCGCCGCCGAGGAGGCCGAGGACGCCCCGCGTTCGATCCCGCAGGGCATCATCCGCGCGCTGGTGATCACCACGGTCATCTACATCGCGGTCGCGCTGGTGATGGTCGGGATGACCCCGTACGACAGGATCGACACCGACGCGCCGCTCGCCGACGCCTTTCGCGACGCCGGCGAGGGTTTCATGGTGCACGTCATCAACATCGGAGCGGTGCTCGGCCTCACCACGGTCGTCCTGGTGCTGCTCGTCGGTCTGACCCGCGTGCTGTTCTCCATGGCACGCGACGGGTTGATCCCCCGCTCGCTCTCCAAGATCAACCGTAGCTACCACAGTCCGACGAGGGCCACGCTGGTCATCGGATTCCTGGCGATCCTGCTGGCCGAGTTCGTGGACGTGTTCACGCTCGAACCGCTGGTCGTGATCGGTGCCCTGTTCGTGTTCATCTCCGTGGCCGGCGGAGTGATCAGGATGCGGCAGACGATGCCGAACCTGCCGAGGGGCTTTCGCACCCCGCTCTCTCCTGGTGTGCCGATCGCCTCGATCGCCGCCTGCCTGTGGCTCATGGTGAACCTCCAGCTCATCACCTGGGTGTACTTCATCATCTGGATGGCCTTCGGCGTGCTGGTCTACCTGGTGTACGGCAGGCGCAACAGCGTGCTCGCCGGGATGGCGCAGTCCGCCCCCGAGGCTCCCGCCCCCTCCGCGGGACCTCCCGGCCCTCCGGAAGGTCCCGGCGGTCCCGGCACCGGATCGCGCGGCAGGCACCGGCGCTGAGCGCTCTGCGAGCGCCTGGACCGCGGGGTCCCGTCCTTCGAAAATCCGGCCTCCCCGGGCCGGAGGACGTCAGAGACGCCGGGCGTCGATCACGCTCTGCACGAACTCCCTGGTACGGAGCTCGCGAGGATCGGTGAAGATCTGCTCGGGGGTGCCGCGCTCCAGGAGCACGCCACCGTCGAGGAAACAGACGGTATCGGCGATCTCGCGGCAGAAACCCATCTCATGTGTGGTCAGGACCATGGTCATACCGCCCTCCTTGAGCTCTCGGATGATCCCGAGCACCTCCTTGACCAGCGCCGGGTCCAGCGCCGAGGTGACCTCGTCCAGCAGCATCAGGCGAGGCTGGGTGGCCAGGGCCCTGATGATGGCGACGCGCTGCTGCTGGCCGCCGGAGAGCTGATCGGGATAGGCGCCCACCCTGTCCGCCAGGCCGAACCTGTCCAGCAGGTCACGGGCCTGTTGCTCGGCCTGCCTCCTGCCCACGCCGTGCGCCTTCCGCGGGGCCAGCGTGATGTTGTCCAGCACGGTCATGTGCGGGAACAGGTTGAAGGCCTGGAACACGATGCCCATACGCTTACGCACGTCGTTGAGATCGGCGCGGGCGTCGGTGATCTCCTCTCCGTCCAGGCGGATCGTGCCGTCGTCGGCGGTCTCCAGCAGGTTCACGCAGCGCAGCAGCGTGGACTTTCCCGACCCGGAGGCGCCGATCAGGCAGACCACCTCGTGCGGCTCGACCTCCAGGTCGATACCGCGCAGCACACTGTGGCCCCGGTAGTTCTTCCACAGGCCCTCGATGCTCAGCAGGCTCATGCCCCCTCCTTTCCACCGGTTGCCCGCTGCCCGCTCACTGGCTCCGCCGCCGCTGCGAGCGGGCCGCCAGATAGTCGGTGAAGCGGGCCATCGGAATGGTGAGCAGGATGAACAGCAGCGCCGCCACCAGGTAGGGGGTGTAGTTGAAGTTGCCGGCCACGTGGATCTGCGCCTGCCTCAGCGCCTCCAGCGGGCCGATCGTGGCGACGAGCGCGGTGTCCTTCTGCAGCGAGACGAAGTCGTTGAGCAGCGGCGGTACCACCCGGCGCACGGCCTGCGGCACCACCACGTGGCGCATGGTCTGGCCGTGACTCAGGCCGAGGGACCGGGCGGCGGCCCGCTGGCTGGGATGCACCGACTCGATACCCGCCCGGAAGACCTCCGCCACGTACGCTCCGTACGAGAGCGTGAGCGCGATGATGCCCAGCGTCGCGAGGTCCGTCGGGGTGCCCTGCAGGCCGAGCGCGGGCAGCCCGAAGCCGACGAGATAGATGATGAGGATCGTGGGCACGCCACGGAAGACGTCGGTGTAGATCACCGCCAGGGCGCGCAGCGGGAAGAAGACCGGCGCCGTGAGATTGCGGGCCAGCGCGACCAGCAGGCCCACGAGAAGGATCAGCGGCTCGGCGATCAGGAAGATCTTGATGTTGAGCAGGAACCCGCTCAGCACGTCCGGCAGCGCCTTGACGAACTGCTCCGGGTCGAAGAACGTCTCCCGCACCCGGGGCCAGCCGGGGGAGGCGGTGAAGAGCCAGAACAGCAGGACGATCACAATGATCGTCGAGACCGTCGCGACGGAGCCCGAGCGGAGAGACGACCTCCTGCGGAGCCGCTCCCGCTCAAGCTGCCGTTCGCTCTTCGTCCAGTCGTCGGAGAGCCGCAGGCTCTCGTCGTTCCTCATCGAGCGCCGCGGCGCGGACGGTACGCGCTCCGCGCCCACGGCGGTGACATGAACTCCGGGATCACTTCAGCTCCGGCGCACCCGCGGCGGAACCGAGCCACTCGGTTTCGATCTTCGCCAGCTCGCCGGAGGCGGTCAGCTTGTCGATCGCCTCGTTGACGCAGCTCACCAGCGGGCTGCCCTTCTCGAACACCGCGCCGAAGACCTCGGGAACACCGGAGGCGGTGCCGAACTGACCAACGATCTTGGAGTTCTCGACCTGGGCGGCGGTCACGTAGAACGCGGTGGGCAGGTCCACCACCACCGCGTCGACCTGCTTGTTCTTCAGCGCGTTGACGGCGTCGATCTGCTCGTTGTAGACGTTGAGCTCGGCCGAGGGCTGGATGACGTCCTTGACCGCCTGCAGCGAGGTGGTACCGACCTGCACGCCGATCTTGGCGTCCTTCAGGCCCGCCAGGTCCGTGGCGGCGGCGACCTTCGAGCCGTCCAGCGCGACCACCGCCTGCTTGACCGTGTAGTAGCCCTTGCTGAAGTCGACGACCTTGGCCCGGTCGGGGGTCACCGAGACCTGGTTGACGTCGAAGTCGAACTGCTTGGCACCCGGCGCGAACGCGGAGTCGAACTTCACGGTGGCCCAGGTGACGTCACCTTCGGCGAAGCCCATCTGACCCGCGACGGCGTAGGCGACGGCGCTCTCGAAGCCCTTGCCGTTGGCCGGGTCGTCGTCGTTGAACCACGGCTCGTAGGCGGGCTTGTCGGTGCCGATGGTGAGCTTGCCGGGGGTCTTCAGCGCGAGGCTCTCCTTGGCACAGGCGTTGGAGGCGGCTCCGGAGGCGCTCGGGGCCGCGGAGTTCGTCTGGGTCGTCGTTTCCGAGGCCGGCGCACAGGCCACCGCGGTCGCCGCGAGGGCACCGAGCGCGAGCAGCATCGAGGGACGGACCATGACAAGACCTCCAGGGGGAAACAACGATTTCCGAATTGTACGTATCAGCGATGACCTGGAGTAACACGGTCTCGATATGTGGGCTTCCGCTCGCGGACAAAGAGCTTTCCGCACGCCCCGCCGATATCCCGACGGGCGGTAGCCCGTGGAGAAACCCGCACCGCCGGTTGCGAAAGAACAAGGGCTCCTCCCCGCGAACGGGGAGGAGCCCTTGTCTCACTGGGCCTCTCAGGCCGCGACGACCTCGACATCGAGGGACGCGGAGACCTCCGGGTGCAGCTTGACGCTGACCCGGTGGGCGCCGAGGCTCTTGATCGCGGAGGCGATCTCGATGCGACGGCGGTCGAGCACGGGGCCACCGGCGGCCTTGACGGCCTCGGCGACGTCACCCGTGGTGATGGAGCCGAAGAGGCGACCGGACTCGCCGGCCTTCGTCTTCAGGACCACCTTCAGGGCCTGCAGCTGGCCGGCGACCTCCTTGGCGGTGCCAAGGTCGCGGATCTCGCGGGCGTCGCGAGCCTTCTTGATCGAGGAGATCTGCTTCTCGCCGCCGCGCGTCCAGAGGATCGCGAAACCGCGGGGAAGCAGGTAGTTGCGGCCGTAGCCGTCCTTGACCTCGACGATGTCGCCGGGGGCGCCGAGGCCGGTGACCTCACTGGTGAGAATGAGCTTCATCTGTCCGGACCTCCTTAGCGCGCGGTGCTCATGTACGGCAGGAGCGCCATCTCACGAGCGTTCTTGATAGCGGTCGCCACGTCACGCTGGTGCTGGGTGCAGTTGCCCGTCACCCGGCGGGCACGGATCTTGCCGCGGTCGGAGATGAACTTCCGAAGCAGCGCCGTGTCCTTGTAGTCGACGTAGGAGATCTTGTCGTGGCAGAACAGGCAAACCTTCTTCTTGGGCTTGCGCAGTGCCGGCTTGGCCATCGTGGTGCTCCTTTCAGAGCCCCGCCGTCAGGCGGGAATGGTCGCTGCGGATATGGACTGGGATCGCGGGATGACCGCTGTCCCTAGAAAGGCGGTTCGTCGCTGAAGTCGCCGCCGCCGAAGCCGCCGCCACCCTGCTGCTGGCCGCCGCCCCCGTAGTTGCCGCCGCCGCCGAAGCCGCCACCTTGCGGTGCGGCGGGCGTCGCGGAGGCCCACGGGTCGTTGGCCGGGCCGCCGCCGAAGCCACCGCCACCGCCCTGACGGGCGGTCTTGTTGACCTTGGCGGTCGCGTTTCGCAGGGAGGGGCCGACCTCGTCGACCTCAACCTCGTAGACCGTGCGCTTCTCGCCTTCCTTGGTCTCGTAAGACCTCTGGCGTAGCCGTCCCTGAACGATGACCCGCATGCCGCGCTGGAGGCTCTCGGCGGCGTTCTCCGCCGCCTGCCGCCACACGTTGCAGGTCAGGAACAGGCCTTCGCCGTCCTTCCACTCGTTGGTCGTCTTGTCGAGGAACCTCGGAGTGGATGCGATGCGGAACCGGGCCACCGCTTGCCCCGTGGGGGTGAAGCGCAGCTCCGGGTCGTCGACGAGGTTGCCGACGATGGTGATCGTGGTGTCGCCTGCTGCCATGGCTAGCGCTGCCCTTCCTGCGGCCTTGCTGGTTATCGGCTCAGAGTACGGCTGCCGCCCGACAAAATGCCGGGGGTTTAGTGCACGTCCGGGCGGAGAACCTTGGTGCGCAGGATTCCCTCGTTGAGGTTCATCTGCCGGTCGAGCTCCTTGACCGTGGCGGGCTCGGCGCTCAGGTCGATGACGGCGTAGATGCCCTCGGGCTTCTTCGCGATGTCGTAGGACAGCCTGCGGCGACCCCACACGTCGACCTTCTCCACGGTGCCGCCGTCGTTGCGGACGACCGTGAGGAACTGGTCGAGGGAAGGGGCGACCGTACGCTCATCGAGCGAGGGGTCAAGAATGACCATCACTTCGTAACGGCGCATGCTGACTTCAACCTCCTCTGGACTCTTGCGGTCACGACACCGTGCCGTGACAGGAGGACGCTGACGTACTTCACCTCGGGCGCCCATTTCGGCGCTCGGGGTGGAGGGTGGGCGATGACACACCCATTCGACGTAGCCGTGCCAGCCTACCAGTCCGTCAAGGGTTGGGCCGTCGCCTCGCCGGGCACGTCCTCTCGCAGGAGAAAGAGGAGGCGGTGAAGATGCCTCGTGCGTATGGACATGCCCGGAAGAGACCCTTGCGGTTCACGTTGAACACCGACGGGCGTCGTCACAGGATCGAGAACGTGCTGAGCGTCGTCACGATCGGCTGCGGGCTACTCGCCTTCGCCACCGGGCTGATCCCCTCCGCGCATGTCGTCGCGTCGTGGGCGGGGGTGCTGGGATTCTTCGGAGGTCTCTACTCGCAGTACGTCTCCGCGACGACGCCGGAACGCGCGCTGAACATCGTGGGCATCGTGGCCTCGTTCGTCGGTGTGGCCTTCGGCATCTATCACGGGGGTTTCCTCCCGTGAGGTTCCCGGTCAGACGAGGGCCACACCGGCGCGGGGACGGCTAACCGTTCAGGCGCAGGTCCACGCCGAGCAGGACGAGGAACCACAGGAAGACCGCCAGCAGAGCCTCGGCGACGTCCTTCAGGAGCGCGGGAGTGATGTAGTCGTACACCCAGGCGACGTACAGGCCGACCAGGATGTAGATGAGGCCGATAAGACTGATCCCTCTGCGATAGTAAGCCACGTGGACTCCTTGTGTTCGGCCCGTGGGGGTGAGTGGTAGGGCGCGCCCTGCGACTGCCCAGGGCCTCGCCGTTGAAACAGCTAGGCTCGGACACATGCCGCTTATCGGAGCTCATGTCGACCAGGACGACCCGCTGGCGCACGCCAGGGCGCGCGGCGCCGAGGTCGTGCAGTTCTTCCTCGGTGACCCGCAGGGCTGGAAGGGCCCGGTCATCGGCGAGAAGACCCTGGAGATCAAGGACTCGGACGTGGAGGTCTACGTCCACGCCCCCTATGTGATCAATGTGGCGACCGCCAACAACCGGGTCCGCATCCCCAGCCGCAAGCTGCTCGGCTCACATCTCGCCGCGGCGGCCGAGCTCGGCGCCAGGGGGCTGATCGTCCACGGCGGGCACGTGGGGGCCGGAGAGGATCCGCAGAAGGGCTTCGACAACTGGCGCAAGGTGTTCGAGCGCCTGGAGGAGCAGCGGATCCCCGTGCTCATCGAGAACACCGCGGGCGGCGGCAACGCGATGGCGCGCAAGCTTGACCGCATCGCCCGGCTCTGGGACTCGCTCGACGGCTTCGACGTGGGCTTCTGTCTCGACACCTGCCACGCCCACGCGGGCGGCGAGGACCTGGCGGACGTGGTCGAGCGGATCATGGCGATCACCGGCAGGATCGACCTGATCCACTGCAACGACTCTCGCGACGCCTTCGACTCCGGCGCCGACCGGCACGCGAGCCTCGGAGCGGGCCAGATCGACCCCGAACTCATCCTGAGCGTGTGCCGGAGCGCGAACGCGCCGATCGTGGTGGAGACGCCCTTCGACGGCCAGGCCGCCGACATCGCCTTTCTCAGATCGAAGCTCTAGCGCGAGACCTCGGGCGGAAGAGTCCGTCCACAGCCTGTGGATAACTTGGTGGGATTACTTTTCCCCGGAAACGGGTAAGGGATTCAGCCCACCCAGGCACCGTCGGCGAAGATCAGCACGTTGAGCGCCATCAGCGGGCCCACCACCAGGGCATAGACGATGATGATCCACCGCCGCCACGGCGCCTGCCCGCCGCTCGCCTTCGCGATCAGGATGAAGAGCGGCCACCACAGCAGCGCCGAGCGCGGAACCGACAGGTAGTAGGCGGAGCAGAGCAGGGCGCCCACCTGGAGCCCCACGTAAACGAACTCGCTCCACCTCCGCAGGTAGAGCAGGACCAGCACGAGCACGACACCGACGATCGCCCCCGCGATCTCGAACCGGAACGCCCAGGCGAACCGGCCCTCGCCCATGGCCGAGTTCCAGGTCGTGATCAGTGACTCCCAGGGCCACACCATGTGCCGACCCCAGCCGGCCTCCTGGGCGCTCTTCCAGGCCAGCCAGTCGCCGGTGCGGGAGTGCTGGTAGACGGAGTAGAGCACCAGCGGCACGAATGGGAGCAGCAGCCAACCGGCCTGCCGTGCGAGCTGACGTACGGGCCGCCGCCGGGCGAAGAACTCCACGATCAGCGCCAGAGCCAGGAACAGGCCGGTGATGCGCACGCAGGAGGCACCCGCCGCCAGGGCCGCGGCGAGCGGCCAGCACCCCCTGCGCGCCGCGAGCCAGGCGGGAACGGCGAAGGCCAGGAAGAGCGACTCGCTGTAACCGGCGAACAGGAACACCGCCATCGGCCAGAGCAGCAGCGCCAGCACCGCGCGCCGGCCGGTCCCCGCCGGCCCCTCGAACTCGGCCAGCCTGGCGAGCGCCGTCATCGCGACGGCGCCGGCCACGAAGGAGATCAGCAGCCCGGCGACCGTCCAGTCGCCGACCACGAGGTGCACCGCGCGGAGCGCCAGTGGCATCCCGGGGAAGAAGGCGGGCAGCCCGGCGTCGGGCTCGCTGCCGGGAGCGCCGTCGTAGCCGTGCTCGGCGATGGTGGCCAGGAGGCTGGCATCCCAGTGCTTCCAGCGCTCCAGGAACGGCGGCGGGACCGCGTCCCCCTCCATCATCGCCTGGGCGCCGACGACGACCAGGGCGACGACTCCCAGCCGGGAGGCCAGCCAGAGCAGCAGCCCTTCCTGCGCGGGGTCGCGCGGAGGGTCGCCAGGGTTAATCACAAAGTGTGATCTTTGCGGATCATCCCGACCGGCCGCCAGAGTCATCCCGTCCCCCGCGTCAGGAGAGCGCGAGCCGGAAACGGTCGGGTGCGCCGTCGAAGACGCCGCCCGCCTGGTCGTCGGTCCCGTCCTGGCGGATCACGTCCTTGTCGGGGAGCAGGATGTCCCGCACCACGAACGCCATCATGATCAGAATGGTGATCGCGCGGGCCCACACCGCGGTGAAGTAGGTGTCGCCGGCGATGCCCAGTGCCTCGTTGCCCGGCTGGATACCGACCAGATAGAGCCAGATCGCGAAGAAGTACCAGCACTCGGCGAGCTGCCAGAGCGCGATCGGCTTCCAGTGCGGCCTGGCCAGCACCGCGAAGGGGATCAGCCAGAGCACGTACTGCGGCGACCACACCTTGTTGGTCAGCATGAACGCGGCCAGGGTGAGGAAGCAGAGCTGCATCAGGCGCGGGCGGGTCCTGGCCGTCACGGTGAGCACGGCGATCGCCAGGCAGAACGCGGCGAGAGAGACGACGCCCAGCTGGTCGACGAGTTCGGCGTCACCGAGGATCGGCCACTGCTTCTGGTTGAAGAAGTACCAGAGCGACCCCCAGTCGGCCCCCCGCTCCTGGCTGAAGACGTAGAACCTCTTCCAGCCGTCGAAGGCGAACACCATGATCGGCACATTGACGACGAGCCAGGCTCCCACGACGCCGCCGAGCGTCTTGAGGAACGGCACCCACCTGCCGGTGCGCAGCGCCAGCAGGAACAGCGGGCCGAGGAACATCAGCGGGTAGAACTTGGTGGCGATCGCCAGGCCGAGCAGGATGCCCGCCAGCCACTGTTTCCGCTTCGACCAGGCCAGCAGCGCGCCCAGCGCGAGGGCGTTGGCCGCCAGGTCCCAGTTGATGTACGCGGTGAGGATCAGCCCGGGGACCAGGGCGTACCAGAGCGCGTCCCAGCGCCTGGCCGGACCGGCCAGCGCGGCCATCAGCAGCACGCCGATGACCAGGCAGATCGCCATGAGGATGACCGTGAGATCGTAGAACGCCGTCCCCTGGTCTGCCATGGGGGTGACGATCCGGCGGAAGAACTCCATGATCCCGCCGATGCCGACGGGGTACTCGACCGGGTAGTCGAAATAAGGGATCTTGCCCTCGTTGAGCTTCTCGTTCCACCACAGGGGATAGATGTCGGTGTAACAGAAGTTCGTGAACTGCAGGGTCCCGTCGTTCCACGCCCCGCCGACGCGGCACGGCCACTTCCAGAACCAGGCCAGGATCGCCCCCAGCCCCGCGAACAGGGCCAGGGGCAGGTACGGGATGGCCCGGGTGCCGAACTCCGGCAGCGAGCGCCGCGACGTCAGGAGGTTCTTCATCAGGGGCGTCGTCCGCTCGCGGCGGGTGTCGGCATGATCGCCGCGCCGGGGGCCCCGGGCGCCCCGGCCGCGCCGTTATCGGTGATCTCGCCGTTCGGCGGACCGTCGCCCGGGCCGCCGTCGCCGACGTCGCAGGAGCCGTCCCAGGGCAGACACTCGCGACCGTCGGGGTTGTCCGGCTCACCGCCGCCGTCTTCGGGCCAGCCGCCGCCGTTGTCGCCGCTGTCGGGGAACGGGTTGTCGTCCATGGTCGGCGTCGGGGAGGGCGTCGGCTTGGGCGTGGCCAGGTTGCTCTGCGAGCCGGTGTTGGCCCTCGGCGGGAACTGCTGGACCTCGTCCTTGGCGGTCACGGCCTGCATGTAGTCGTGCCAGATCTGGGTCGGGGTGCCACCACCGCCGATGAAGGAGGGCATGGGCTCCTCCTTCCAGAGGATCTTCGAATCATCGATCTTGCGGCTCGGCAGGCCGTACTTGTCGACCTTGAGCTTGCGCGTCCCCGCCCTGTTGTAGGGCACGTCCTTGGACATGCCGACCGCGGTGACGATCTGCGGGGTGAAACCGACGAACCAGGCGTCCTTGTAGCCGTTGTTCGTGCCGGTCTTGCCGGCCACCGGCCGCGAGCCGATGTTCGCGGTGGCGCCGGTGCCGCCCTTGACCACGGCCTGGAGCGCGACCGTCGCGTCGGCCGCGGACTCGGGGCTGATGACCTGCCGCACGGTGGCCTGCTCCGCGAGCACCGGAGAGCCGTCGATCTTGGTCACCTTGACGACGGTGTGCCAGTCGGCGTGCTTGCCCTCGTTGGCGAAGATCGAGTAGCCGGCGGCCTGCTCGACCGCGGTGACCGAGGCGCTGCCGATGGTGACCTGGAACTTCTGCTCGTCGACCGCGTAGTCGACCGCGTTCTTGCCGCCGTAGGAGGGGTTGTACTTGGCGGTCTCGCCGACCCCCGCCTCCTTGGCGATCCTCGCCACCTCGGGGAGCGTGACGACCTCACCCATCTGCACGAAGACCGTGTTGACCGAGCTGGCCATGGCCTTGATCATGTTGATCGCCCCGTACGCGGTGTTCCCCGAGTTGCTGATCGGGGTGGTGCCCGGCATCTTGATCGTGGCCATGCCGTCGACGTAGCTGTCGAGCGACCGGCCGCTCTCCAGCCAGGCCGCGAGCACGTAGGGCTTGAACGCCGAGGCCGCCTGCTTGGTGGAGTCGAAGGCGCGGTTGTTGAAGTCGTTGACGAAGTCGTCGCCGCTGTAGAAGGCGAGCACCCGGCCGTTCTTCGGATCCACCGAGGCGATGCTGGCGTGGATGGTCGGCTCCAGGCCGGCGGTACGGGCCTTCACCGCCTTCTGCGCCTCCTCCATCATCTTCTTGTCGAAGGTGGTGTAGACCTTGTACCCCTTGGTCTCCAGATCCTCCTGGGTGATGCCCCGCCCCTTGAGCTCCCGGAAGACGATGTTGAGCATGTAGCCCTTGATCCCCTTGAAGGTCTGCGAGACCTTGACCTTGGCGAACTTCAGATCCTCGAAGGAGCTTCCGGCGTACTTGCCGTACGCGGCGGGGTCGATCTCCGCCATGTTCCTCAGCGCGGCGCCGAAGCGCTCCTTGGTCGCGGCGTAGTTGCCGGCCTGCTCCTGGATGTCGAAGGCGTCCGGGTTCTGGATCCGGCCGGCCAGGTAGGCGCCCTCCTGCGGGGTCAGCTGACCGATGTTCTTGTTGAAGAAGGCCTTCGAGGCTGCCTGGATACCGTACGCGCCGCGGCCGAAGTAGATGATGTTGAGGTAGCGCTCAAGGATCTCGTCCTTCTCCAGCGTCTTGCTGATCTTGACGGCGACGAAGATCTCCTTGATCTTGCGCTGTACCGAGACCTCCTGACTGAGGCCGTCGTAGTAGCCGCGGGCCATCTGCTGGGTGATGGTCGAGGCGCCCTGGAGCTGTGCGCCGCTGACCGTGCTCCAGAGGGAACGGGCCATACCGGCCAGGTCGATGCCGCTGTCGGTGCGGAAGCTCTGGTTCTCCAGGGCGATCACCGCGTCCTGGACGTGCTTGGGAATCTGGCTGATCTTGACCGGGGTGCGCTTGACACCGAGGCGCGCGATCGGGGTCTTCTTGTCCCGGTAGTAGACCACGCTGCCCCGGTCGTCCACGCCGGCCTGCGCGGTCTCCGGGACCGGCGTGTTGGCGTAGGCCACCGCGATCATGCCGAAGACACCGGCGCTGAGGACCACGAAGCTGGCCATCACGATCTTCCAGTTGGGCAGGAAGCGCGTCCACCGCCTGGCCTTGGGCTCGTCCTCACCGTCGCCGTCGCCGGGACCGTACCCCCCGGGCCCCCCCGGGCCGCCCAGACCCTCCGGCCCCTGGCCTCCGGGACCGCCCGCGCCACGCCCGGCGCGGCGTCTGCGCACGCCGCCCTCACCGGCTCTCGAACCGGTTCCCGCCTGGGCGGCGAGCATCGCCTGGGTGTCCTCGAACGCGGCCTCGGCCCGGCGGCCTGTCGGGTCGGTGTCACGGCGACGGAGCTCACCGCCCCGCTGCTCGGGCTCGCGCGGGGGCATCCCGCCCGGAGCGCCCGCGTCCCGCCGGGGCTGGGCACCCGGGTGCTGGGGCGCGCCGCCGGCGTAGGGCATCCCGCCGGGCATCCCACCGGGCTGGGGCATCATCATGGTCCGGTTGTCGGCCCCCGCGCCCTGTGGCGGCCTACCTTGCTGCTGTTCCCAGCTCGCGCCGCCGGTTTGAGAGTTTTGTGAAGGGGGAACTGCACGGGGAGCGGCTCCTGGGCCTGAGCGACGGCGCCGCCCCTGACGAGCCGACCCGTCGGCGCCCTCCTGGCGCCCGTTCGGCTCCGGGTCATTGCTGTGGCTGTAACTCACGCGTCCTCGTTCGGTCATCGGGGTCTACGACGGCGTGCAGGCGGGCGAGACTACCTCCTGATCACCGGAGATCTCGCCGCCTTGGCTTACTGGTAGCCGGCCCATTCGGGTGGATCTCCGTTCCCGAGGACGAACGAGATCGTCAGCTGGTTTCGACAACAACCTTGGCAGACCTCTCCCACGTTGACGCGGGATTCCCCGTATTGGAAAGCGGTCCACGCCGTGCGGGGGCCGTGCCCCACCACCGCCTGTTGTGACCACATAGGCGCCAGACTACGGCTTTTTGTTGTTTGCTCCCAACCTCTTGGGAAAGTCGCTGATTGCAGGGTTATGTTGAATGGACGTATCCTGCAGATGTATCGGTTCGATACATCGGCGCGAGAGGTGGTGGTTTCCGGTGGCCGGCGGACGTGGCGGGGTGCTGGAGCTGGCCGTGCTCGGGTCGTTGCACGAGACCCCGCTCCATGGCTATGAGCTGCGCAAACGGCTCAACGCCCTGCTCGGCATGTTCCGGGCCTTCTCCTACGGCTCGCTCTATCCGTGCCTCCGCCAGTTGCTCACCGACGGACTGATCATCGAAGACGGCGACGCCGCCGCTGCCAACGCCGACAGCCCCATCGCGCTCCCCGGCCGCCGCTCGAAGATCGTCTATAGGCTGACCGCGGAGGGCAAGGAGCGCCTGCATGAGCTGCTCACCCAGGCCGGTCCTTCGGCCTGGGAGGACGAGAGCTTCGGCGTGCACTTCGCCTTCTTCAGGCACACCGAGGCGGAGGTGCGCCTGCGCATTCTCGAAGGCCGGCGCAGCCGGCTCGAGGAACGCCTGGACGGCGTGCGCACGGCACTGGCCCGCACCCGCGAGCGACTGGACAGCTACACCCTTGAACTCCAGCGTCACGGTCTGGAGTCGGTCGAACGCGAAGTGCGCTGGTTGAATGAGCTGATCGCCACCGAACGGCGAGCGTCGCCGCCGGACGAGGAGCGGCGATCCGCGCGGGAGGGAACGTCCCGGGCGTCCGAGCCCGGAGCGGATACGACGGGGCGGCCTGCCACCCCGGAAGACAACTGACCACCAAAGAACAAAGGGGAGCGAGTGCCATGGGTTCGGTGCGCGTAGCCATTGTCGGTGTAGGCAACTGCGCCACGTCGCTCGTACAGGGCGTGCACTACTACCGGGACGCCGACCCCGGTGCCCGGGTGCCGGGCCTGATGCACGTCAAGTTCGGCGACTACCACGTCGGCGACGTCGAGTTCGTCGCGGCGTTCGACGTCGACGCCAAGAAGGTCGGCCGCGACCTGTCCGAGGCGATCGTGGCCTCGGAGAACAACACGATCAAGATCTGCGACGTACCGCCGCTGGGCGTCACGGTGCAGCGCGGCCACACCTTCGACGGTCTGGGCGAGTACTACCGGGAGATGGTCGAGGAGTCGGACGAGGCCCCGGTCGACGTCGTCCAGATCCTCAAGGACAGCAAGGTCGACGTGCTCGTCTCCTACCTGCCGGTGGGCTCGGAGGAGGCCGACCGCTTCTACGCCCAGTGCGCCCTCGACGCGAAGGTCGCGTTCGTCAACGCGCTGCCGGTGTTCATCGCCTCCGACCCCACGTGGGCCCAGAAGTTCGTCGACGCCGGGGTCCCGATCGTCGGTGACGACATCAAGTCGCAGGTCGGGGCGACGATCACGCACCGCGTGATGGCCAAGCTGTTCGAGGACCGCGGTGTCGAGCTGCTCCGCACGTACCAGCTGAACTTCGGCGGCAACATGGACTTCATGAACATGCTGGAGCGCAAGCGCCTGCAGTCCAAGAAGATCTCCAAGACCCAGTCGGTCACCTCGCAGATCCCGCACGAGATGCGGAAGGCCGACGTGCACATCGGTCCCTCCGACCACGTGCCGTGGCTCGACGACCGCAAGTGGGCGTACGTGCGCCTGGAGGGCAGGTCCTTCGGCGACACCCCCCTCAACCTGGAGTACAAGCTGGAGGTCTGGGACTCCCCCAACTCGGCCGGCATCATCATCGACGCGGTCCGCGCCGCCAAGATCGCCCTTGACCGGGGCATCTCGGGGCCGATCCTGTCGGCCTCCTCGTACTTCATGAAGTCCCCGCCGGAGCAGTACTCCGACGACGAGGCGCGCGACTACGTGGAGAAGTTCATCCGCGGCGAGATCGAGCGCTGACCGATCGGTGCCCTCATACGGCGAGAGCCCTCGACCCGGGTGGACGGGTCGGGGGCTCTCGCCGTATGAGGATCGCCGGTGGGCCCGCGTCAGCGGGCGGCGGGTGGGAGGTCGGCGGGGTCGGCGGCCCGCCAGGCGAGCGGGTCCGCGCCGAGCTCGATCAGCTGGGGGACCTGCTCGCGGCACCACGGGGAGATCGCCAGGCGGTCGCCGAGCACCCCGTCGGTGAACTCCTTCCACGGCATCCAGCGCACGTCCTCGACCTCGTCGGGGTTGGGCACGGCCTCGGAGGCGGCGATCACCCGGTAGACCGGGCACAACTCCCGCTCGACGATGCCGCTGTCCATGACCGCGCGATAGGAGAAGCGCGGCAGAAGCAGGTCGACCTGGCCGGCCGCGAGGCCCAGCTCGTGGGAGAGCCTGCGGGTCACCGCCGCGGAGAGCGGCTCGCCCGGCAGGGGGTGGCCGCAACAGCTGTTGGTCCACACCCCCGGCCAAGTGATCTTGTGCAGTGCGCGTCGGGACAGCAGGATCTGCCCCTGCTCGTCGAACACGTAACTGGAGAAGGCCAGGTGGAGGGGGGTGTCGGGACCGTGCACCGTGGCCTTGGCCGCCGTGCCGATCGCGTTCCCCGCACTGTCGACGAGCACAACGTGTTCATCAGGTGTCACTCGACCGAGGGTACGTGATCATGTTGGTTCACCGCGCCCCACTTGACGATACGTAGGTAAAGGTCGGTAATGCTCACCCGTACATTCAGGGATGTTCCCGATGCCCATCGGGGGCGGTCCCCCATAGGCTGAGCGCGTGTCATTCATATCCGACCTACGCGTGGTCCTGGAAGGTCGGGACTTCCGGAGACTGTACGGGACCCGTCTCGTCTCGCAGTTCTCCGACGGGATCTTCCAGTTCGCCGTGGCCGGATTCGCGTTCTTCAGTCCGGAGAAGAGCACGAGCGCGGTGGGGATCGCCGCCGGCCTGGCCGTGTTGTTGCTGCCGTACTCGATCCTGGGGCCCTTCGTCGGGGTGTTCATCGACCGCTGGTCACGGCGGCAGATCCTGCTCGTCGCGCCGCTGATCCGCGGGGTGCTGCTGCTCGTGGCCGCGGCGCTGGTCGCCGCGGACGCCCCTGACGCGATCTTCTACACCGCCGCGCTCGGCGTGCTCGGGGTGAACCGGTTCTTCCTGGCCGCGCTGGGAGCCTCGCTCCCGCACGTCGTGCCGGCCGACCGGTTGATGGTCGCCAACGCGGTCACCCCGACCTCGGGAACCGTGCTCACCTTCGTGGGCATAGGCGCCGGCTACCTGCTGCGGGCGATCTTCGGCTCCGACCACCGGGGGACGGCGGTGCTGCTGGTCGTCTCCGGTCTCATCTTCGGGCTCAGCGCGCTCATCTCCAGGACCATGGACAGGCGGCTGCTCGGCCCCGCCTACGATCCCGACCGGCCGCAGGCCCGCGAGGCGGTGCGCCACGTGCTGAGCGGCCTGACCGACGGCGCACGGCACCTGGTACGCCACCGGGCCGCCGTCGCGGCGATGGGCGCGATGACCACCCACCGGTTCGTCTACGGCATGTGCACGGCGATGCTCGTGATGCTGTCGCGCTACTACTTCGCCGAGAACGCCGAGGACGCGCTGAACGCGGTCTCCGTCGTGGTCGCCACCTCCGGGCTGGGCTACTTCCTGGCCATCCTGGTCACCCCCTGGGCCACCGAGCGCTTCGGCATCGAGCGGTGGGTCCCGGCCATGCTGGTCACCGCGGGGGTGCTGACGTTCGCGCTCTGCGCGCCGTTCCAGCAGTGGGGGTTCGCGGCCGCGGGCCTCGTGCTCGGCGTCGCCGGGCAGAGCATCAAGATCTGCGCGGACACCGCGGTCCAGCGGGACGTCGAGGACGCCTATCTGGGCCGGGCCTTCTCCATCTACGACATGCTCTTCAACGGCGGCTACGTGCTGGCCGCCGCCCTGGCCGCGGCGCTGCTCCCGGCGGACGGCAAATCGACGCTCGTGCTGGTGGTCATCGCCGCCGGATACCTCGCGGGCGCGGTGGTGTACCGGGTCGTCACGCCGGCCCGAGTGATCGAGCCGCTGCCGTCATCGCCGTCGTGACCCTCTCCAGGTCGTCGTCGCCGATCGAGTAGGGCGGCATCGCGTAGAGCAGGCGGCCGAACGGGCGGAGCCAGACGCCGTGCCGCATGACGACGTCCTGGACGGCGGGGACGTCGACGGGCTCGTGGGTCTCGATCACCCCGATCGCGCCGAGGACCCGCACCTGACGCACGCCGGGTGCCGTCGCGGCCCCGGCCAGGCCCGCGAGGAGACCGGTCTCGATCCGGCGGACCTCCTCACGCCACGGGCGTTCCTCCAGGAGATCCAGGGAGGCGTTCGCCACCGCCGCGGCCAGCGGGTTGCCCATGAAGGTCGGCCCGTGCATCAGCACCCCGACACCCCGGGCCACCCGCTCGGTGCACAGCGTCGCGGCCAGCGACAGGTAGCCGCCGGTCAGCGCCTTGCCCAGGCACATGATGTCGGGCCTGATCCCGGCGTGGTCACAGCCGAACAGCTCTCCGGTCCTGCCGAATCCGGTGGCGATCTCGTCGGCGATCAGCAGGACGCCGTGCTCGTCGGCCAGTTCGCGGAGCAGGCGCAGGTAGGCCGGGTGGTAGAAGTGCATGCCGCCCGCCCCCTGGACCACCGGTTCCACGATGATCGCGGCCAGTTCGTGGGCGTGCCCGGCGAGAAGATCCGCCAGCCGGGCCGCGTAGTCCTCGTCGTACTCGCGCGGCGGCCGGTCGGCGAACACGTGTTCGGGCAGCACGCCGGAGAAGAGGTGGTGCATACCGTTGACCGGGTCGCAGACCGACATCGCCCCGAAGGTGTCGCCGTGGTAGCCGCCCCTGACCGTGAGCAGCCGGCCCCTGCCGGTGAACTGGAACGCCATTTTGATCGCCACCTCGACGGCGACCGACCCCGAGTCGGCGAGGAACACCTTCGGCAGGCCGGTCATGGCGGCGAGCCTGCGGGCCAGCCGCACGGCGGGCTCGTGGGTGAGCCCGCCGAACATGACGTGCGCCATGTCCTCCAGCTGCTCCCGCAGCGCCCGGTTGAGCTCGGGGTGGTTGTAGCCGTGGATGGCCGCCCACCACGACGACATGCCGTCGACGAGCTCGCGCCCGTCGGCGAGCGTCAGCCGCACGCCCTCCGCGCGGGAGACCACGTGTGGCGCCACCGGCTGGGGCACGGCCGCGTAGGGATGCCACACGTGCTCCCGGTCGAGTGCGGCGACATCGCCGGGGCCCTCGGGGCCCGCGGCCCGGTCAGGAGTGCCGCTCAGGGGCCACCTCATTCGCCCGCGCCCACTCGCGGAGGGCGTCCGCGGCGGCCTCCTTGCCGAGAACCCCCTGGTCCAGGCGCATGTCCAGCAGGAACTTGTAGGCGCGGCCCACGACCGGGCCCGGCGGGACACCGAGTATCTCCTGGATCTCGTTGCCGTCGAGCTCGGGACGGATCTTGCCGAGCTCCTCCTCCTCGGCCAGCCTGGTGATCCGCTCCTCCAGCTGGTCGTAGGTCCGCGACAGGGCCTGGGCCTTGCGACGGTTGCGGGTGGTGCAGTCGGCGCGGGTCAGCTTGTGCAGGCGTTCGAGCAGGTGCCCGGCGTCACGGACGTAACGGCGCACCGCAGAGTCGGTCCACTCGCCCGTGCCGTACCCGTGAAAGCGCAGATGCAGCTCCACCAGGCGGGAGACGTCGGCCACCACGTCCTTGGGGAACTTCAGCTCCGTCATCCGCTTCCTGGCGAGCTGCGCGCCGACCACCTCGTGGTGGTGGAAGGAGACCCGGCCGCCGGGCTCGTGGCGGCGGGTCTTCGGCTTGCCCACGTCGTGCAGGATCGCGGCCCAGCGCAGGATCCGGTCGGGGCCGTTCTCCTCCAGGTCGATCGCCTGCTCAAGCACGATCAGCGAGTGCTCGTAGACGTCCTTGTGCCGGTGGTGCTCGTCGATCTCCAGGCGGAGCCTGGGCAGCTCGGGCAGCACGTGGGCGGCGAGCCCCGAGTCGACGAGGATCTTCAGCCCCTCGCGGGGGTGACCGCCGCCGATGAGCTTGTCCAGCTCGTCGCGGATGCGCTCGGCGGAGACGATGTCGATCCGGTCGGCCATCGCGTCCATCGCGGCGAGCGCCGCCTCATCGACGGTGAAACCGAGCTGGCTGGCGAACCTGGCCGCGCGCAGCATCCGCAGCGGGTCGTCGCCGAAGGAGCGCTCGGGGGGGCCGGGGGTGCGCAGCAGCCTGGCGTGCAGGTCGTCGAGGCCGCCGTAGGGGTCGACGAACTCGCGGGACGGCAGGCGCAGCGCCATCGCGTTGATCGCGAAGTCACGCCGGGCCAGGTCGCCCTCCAGCGTCTCGCCGTAGGCGACGTCGGGCTTGCGCGACTTGGGGTCGTACGACTCGCTGCGGTAGGTGGTGATCTCCAGCAGCCACCCGTCCTTGCGGACGCCGACGGTGCCGAAGTCGATGCCGATCGTCCAGACGGAGTCGGCCCAGTCACGGACGAGCTCCAGGACCGTCTCGGGCCTCGCGTCCGTGGTCAGGTCGAGATCGTTGCCGATCCTGCCCAGGAAGACATCGCGTACGGAGCCGCCGACAAGGGCTATCTGGTAACCCTTGGCGGCGAACAGCTCGCCAAGCTCGTCCGCCACAGGAGCGATCTTCCGGAACAGCTCGCTCATGCCGTGGCGCTGGCTCTGGGTCAGATTTGAAAGGGACAAGCCGGGTAGGTCCTTCGGTTACGGAACATGTTCCCCTGCGGGGATACACCTGAAGCGATCACCAGGTTACGGTCAGTCAGGAGAACCTCGGGGGCCGTGCGTCGAGGCAAGGAGCACACACATGAAGGATGCGCTCGCGATCCACCGCTGGCTCCTCGCACACCAGGTCCATCATGAGATCGTACGCCTTCCGCGCGCGATGACATGCTCGGACGAACTGCCCGAGGTGCTTTCCGCGAGCCCCGCCGTCTGCCTGGCGGTCACGGTCTTCGAGGTCACGACGCGAATCGCCCGCGAACCCGTGGCGGTCGTCACCTCCGTCGGCTCTCCTCCGCGCCCCGGCCTGATCGGCGGCATCCTGGGCGCGCGGCGGGTCCGGCCGGCCTCGGCCTTCACCGTCAACTCCGCCACCGACTACGCCTCGGGGCTGGTCTGCCCGCTGCTGCTGCCCGCCACCTTGACCGTGCTGGTGGACGAGCGACTCACCGACATCGCCACACCCGTCTACGTGCCCACCGGGGAGCGTCACACGGCACTCCTGATCCGTGCGGACCACCTGCTCACACTGGTTTCAGGCAGGGCCGTCGACCTGACTCGCCAGGGTTCCCGGAAGGAGGCGGCGACCTTTCCCCTCGCCGGTTAGGCCATACCATTACGGGCGTGCGCCGTACTCGACCCCTGGCCGGCACGTGATCCGCAAGGTCACGCTGCTCGCCCTGCTCGCCACCACGCTGCTCCTGCCCGCGGCCGTGGTCGTTTCCGGTACGGCGAACGCGCAGACGACCGCGGCGAGCCGGCTGAGTCTCCAGATCATGATGGAGGCCATCGGCCCCGACGTCCCCCGTGAGCCGACCACCGAGGTCAAGGTCTCCGGATCACTGGTCAACTCGGGCACCGAGACCATGAGCGGGCTGCGCATCCAGATGCGCTACTCGCCCCAGCCGTTCGCCCAGCGTGGCGACATCGAGGCGTACCAGTCGGGGCAGAGCCTCCAGCCGAGCGCCTGGCGCGACCAGCGCTACGTCCAGACCTCGATCGCGCCCTCGGGGAAGACGCCGTGGGAGTTCGTCTTCACCCCGCAACTGCTGGGCTTCTCCCGCTTCGGCGTCTATCCGATCATGATCGAGGTGCTCGACGCCTTCAACCAGCAGGTCGCCACCCTGCGGACCCTGGTGACCTACATGCCCAGGGAGACCAGGGTGGTCCGTACCCGGCTCGCCATGGTGCTGCCCATCGTCGACCAGCCGCGCCGGAGCGGTGACGGCGTCTTCGCGGACGAGGGGCTGCCCGCGGCCATGGCCCCCGGCAAGCGCCTCGGCGACCTGCTCAAGATCGCCCAGGACACCTCCTCGGCCAAGGGCCTCACCTGGGTGGTCGACCCCGCCCTGCTCGACGACGCGCGGGCCATGGGCGGGCCGCACGCGGTCAGGTCCAAGAACCGCACCCAGCAGCGTCCCGCGACGCCCGCGGCCGCCCAGTGGCTGAGCGACTTCCGCGAGGCCGTCGCGGACCACCCGGTGATGGCCACCCCGTACGGCGACCCCGACGTGGCGGCCCTCGCCCACAACGGCGTCGACAACGCCGCCGCGACCGGTATCAACGCGGCCAGGATCATCGGCAGGGAGACCCTCGGCCGCGATGTGATCACCAACGTGAACTGGCCGCTGGGCGGCCTGATCGACTACGACGGGCTGGACCTGCTGGCCACCGGCGGCGTCGACACCGTGCTGCTGAACGTGCTGAACCTGCCGCCGGCGGCGCCCCCGGTCACCACCCCCGACGCCTCGGCGACCCTGGAGAGCGTGAACGGCCCGGTCACCGCCCTGGTCGCCGACGCGAGGCTGAGCGAGACCGTCGGCGCGGACACCTCCGCCCCCGGCTCGGCGCTGATGAACCGCCAGCGGTTCATCGCGGAGACGGCGATGATCAGCGCGGAGCCGGTCAACACGGCCAGGACCGTGATCGCCGTTCCGCACCGCCGCTGGGACCCCGACCCCAAGTACGTGACCAACCTGATCGAGACCGCCACCGGCCTGCCCTGGCTGCTGCCCGTCGGTCTCGACGCGGTCAAGCGCGGCAAGGGTGCCCCGACACCGCGGGCCGACCTGACCTACACCGACCAGAACCGGCGGGCGGAGCTCCCCAAGCAGTACCTGACGGGCGTCAAGAAGGTCGGCGCCCGCGCCGACCTGACCGCCGCGATCACCACCGCCCAGGATCTCGACGTCTTCGACCTGGCGCTGCTCCGTCTGACCTCCTCGGCCTGGCGCGGCAGGACCGCCGCCGCGGCACCGTACGTCCAGCAGGTCGCGGAGGCGATCGACAGCCGGATCGCCATGGTCTCCATCACCGGTAGCGAGCAGTCGCGCCTGCGCACCCTGGCCGGCAGCAACGGCGATGTGCCGATCAGCGTGCGCAACGAGCTGAGCGGTGAGGCCAGCCGGGTCGCGGTCCGCCTCAGGGTCACCTCCGACCAGCCCAAGCTGTTGAAGATCGAGCCGTACGTGGACCAGCTGATGATCCTCGGCGGCCAGAGCCAGACCATCCGGATCCCGATGACCTCGACCGCCAGCGGCCAGACCACGGTGACGGTGCAGCTCACCACCGACGACGGCCGCAAGTACGGCAAGCCGGTCGAGCTGACCGTGCGGACCACCGGGTACACCGGGGTCGCCCTGGTGATCGTGGGGGCGGCCCTCGTGGTGATGCTGGCCGCCGTCGTCCTGCGCGTGCTGCGCCGGCGGGGAGGTCGCCGCCCGGCGGCCGCTCCCCCGTCGGAACGCGATCGCGAGCCGGCCGGCACCGAGTCCTGACACCCAGCGGAGGAATGGCGCATGAGCAGGGTTCTGCGTGCGAGCGCGATCATGGCAGCGGGGACGATGGTCTCCCGCGTCACCGGCTTCGTCCGGACGGCGGTGCTCGCCGCGGCCATCGGGACCTTCGCCCTGGGCGACGCCTACAACGTGGCCTACACGATCCCGTTCACCCTGTTCGACCTGCTCATCGGCGGGGTCCTGAGCAGCGTCGTGGTCCCGATGATCATCCGGCGGCAGCAGGCCGACCCCGATGGCGGCCGGGCCTACGAGCAACGGCTGATGACGATCGGGTTCGTCGCGCTGACCCTGCTGGCGGTGGTCGCGGTGGCACTGGCCGGGCCACTGATCAGCCTCTACAGCACCGACTGGGGCCCCAGGCAGACCGAGGTGGCGGTCCGGCTGGCCCAGTTCATCCTCCCGCAGATCGCCTTCTTCGGGGTCGGCGCGATCGCCGGCGCGATTCTCAACACCCGGGACAGGTTCGCCGCGCCGATGTGGGCGCCGGTGCTGAACAACATCGTGATGATCGGCGTCGCGGTCGTCTACTACGTGAAACTGGGCGGGGCGGGCACCGACGTCGACACGATCAGTGACGCCGACCTGGCGCTGCTCGGGCTCGGCACCACCGCGGGCATCGTGGCACAGTGCGTGGTGCTGGTCATCGCGCTGCACCGGGTCGGCTTCCGCTTCCGGCCCAGGTTCGACCTGCGCAACGCCGGGCTCGGCGAGATGGGCAGGACCGCGGTCTGGACCTTCGCCTACGTGGGGATCAGCCAGCTGGGCTTCCTGGTCACCACCAAGCTGGCGACCGGCGCGGGCGAGCGTGCGCCCGGCGCGGGAAACGCCGCCTACGCCTACGCCTACCAGCTCTTCCAGCTCCCCTACGGGATCATCGCGGTCTCGGTGATCACCGCGATGCTGCCCCGGATGAGCAGGGGCGTGGCCGAGGGAAGACTGGAGACGGTCAGGGCGGAGTTCTCCTCAGGGGTGCGGCTGATCTCGGTGCTCCTCGTGCCCGCCGGGTTGCTGCTGATGGTGCTCGGCCCCGCGGTGACCGTACTGATCTTCTCCTGGGGCAACATGACCGTCGACTCGGCGGTCTACATCGGCAACGTGCTGCAGGTCTTCGGACTGTCGCTGGTCCCGTTCTCGATCTTCCAGCTCCTGCTGCGGGTCTTCTACTCCTTCGGCGACACCCGGACCCCGGCCTTCCTCGCCCTCGGCAACGTGACGGTGAACGCCACGCTCAGCGTCATCGCCTACTTCACCCTGCCGGCGCAGTACATCGTGATGGGCCTGGCCTTCGCGTTCACCGTCGCCTACGTGGTGGGCAGCGCGGTCGCCTGGGTGCTGGCCTCGCGCAGGGTGGAGGGCCTGGGAGGGCGCAAGGTGGCCGCCGGGCTGTCCCGGATGTACCTGGCCTCGCTCCCGGCGGCGGCGCTCGCGCTCGGCGTGCTCTGGATCACGCAGGAGCTCACCGGGCTGGACGCGCTGAGTGCCGCCATCATGCTGGCGGCGGGCGGCGGACTCGGTATGGTTCTTTACTTGGCGATCGCCCACCGGATGCGCATCCCCGAAGTGAGCTCGATCGTTGGAATGGTGGCAGGACGGGTAGGCCGGTAAGCCAAAGGCTTGTCTCAAACGTCTGACAAGGCGAACACGGGCGGAACCGGCGCGGGACTACCATGGTGCGACACGTGTGGTGACATGCGGCTAATGGAAGCAGGAGGGCGTGGGCGGATCCACCCGGCATCATGTGATGTGTCTTGATGTGCCGACCTGGCGTGGTGCTGTCGTGTTCTCAGTTTCGGAGTCCACATGAGTTCTCCCACCGTCGAGCCCGGCACCAAGCTGGCCGAGCGCTTCCGGCTCGAAGACCGTGTCTACGAGTCGGGCGGTGCCACGCTGTGGAAGGCCATCGACGAGGTGCTCGCCCGGCCCGTCGCCGTCCACACCTTCGACCCCGACTTCCCTCGCCTGAACGAGGTCGTCACGGCGGCCCGGGTGGCCAGCCGGCTGACCGACCCCCGTCTCACCCAGGTCTTCGACGCGACCGAGGACGACGGCCACTCCTACGTGGTCAGCGAGTGGGTGAGCGGTGAGACCTTCGGCGACATGATCGCGGGCGGCCCGCTCGACCCCGAACGGGCCGCCGCGATGGTCGCCGAGGCCGCCGAGGCACTGGCCCACGCGCACGAGGCGAACCTCTCCCACCTCTGCCTGACCCCCGAGCACCTGGTCTGGACGGCGGGCAGCACCGTCAAGCTGCTCGGCCTGGGGGTCGACGCCGTCCTGAACGACGTGACGAGCGACGACGGGGCCCGCGAGGACGCCGAGGGCCTCGGCCGCCTGCTGTACGCCGGGCTGACCGGCCACTGGCCGGGTGAGGAGCACGACAGCGGCGGCCTGCCGGTCGCGCCCATGGACGACGGGCACTTCTGCACGCCGCGCCAGGTCACCGCGGGCGTTCCCGGCTACCTCGACACCATCGTCTGCCGGGCGATGCTGCCGGAGACCAGGCGCGGGGCCGACCCGCTGACCACGCCCGCCGAGCTCGCCGAGGCCCTGGCCTCGGTGTCGCGGCCCAGCCCGCTGCCGATGCCGACGCCGATGCCCATGACGGTGCTCCCGGTGGCCTCCTCACGCTCCGAGGGCATCGACACCGCGGCGCCCCAGCACCACACGCCCCCACCCCAGCACCAGCCCCGTCCGATGCCCCGCCAGGCGGGTGGCGGGATGCTCAACAAGGTCGCCATGACCGTCGTCGTGCTGCTGGTGATGGTGGCCGTCGGCCTGGGGGCCTGGACGCTCGGCCGCAGCATCGGCAACGCCGGCACCCCGGTCACCGGCGAGCAGATCGCCACTCCCACGCCGACCGTGGCCGTCGCCACCCGCGAGGTGAAGGCCTCTTCGGTCACCGGCTTCGACCCGCTGGGCGACCAGGAGGAGGGCAGCAGGTGGGCCTCGGCCGCGGTCGACGGCAAGGAGTCCACCGACTGGCACTCCGAGACGTACGACTCCGCCGACTTCGGGCGGCTCAAGAACGGTGTCGGCCTGCTGCTGGACATGGGGGAGAGCATCCCGGTCAAGCAGGTCTCGATCGACTTCGGCGGCACCTCGGGCGGCGCCGCGGAGCTCAGGATCGGTGACTCGGCCGACCTCGACGCCCTGACCGCGGTCGAGAAGTTCAACGGGCTCTCCGGCAAGAAGACGTACTCTGCGGAGAACCCGCCGAAGGGCCGCTACGTGCTCGTCTGGTTCACCAAGCTGCCCAGCTACCAGGGCAAGTTCCGCGGCCAGATACAGGAGATAAAGGTCCTCACGATCAAGTGACACCGGTGCGATTTGATCTGTTTTACGCGGCTTATTGCAGATCATCGGAGAATCCGTGGCACCATCTATCCCGTAGTGGTGTTCTCCCCGGACCGGTATAGCAGGACTCTCCTTGTGAATTCCCCACCCGAGACCCCGCCAGCGGCGGACCAGCAGACGGCGAAGGCCCCCGTGTCCGACGCCGACCTGCTCACCCGGCACATCGCCGGGGATCCGCACGCCTTCAGTGAGATAGTCAAGCGACATCGAGACCGCATGTGGGCGGTCGCCCTGCGCACGCTGGGCGACCCCGACGAGGCGGCCGACGCTGTTCAGGACGCCTTCGTCTCGGCCTACCGCAAGGCCGGGAGTTTCCGCGGCGAGGCGGCGGTGACCACATGGCTGCACCGCATCGTGGTCAACGCCTGCCTCGACCGCATGCGCAGGAAATCGGTACGCCCGGTGGCCGACGACGAACTCGTCGAGGCCGCGGAGCGTGACACCCCGGTGCTCGACCAGACGGCCGAGCGCGAGGTTTCCATGGAGGTCTCCGCGGCCCTGAAGCTGCTGCCCTCCGACCAGCGCGCCGCGCTGGTGCTCGTGGACATGATGGGCTACTCGATCGAGGACGCGGCCCAGGTGCTGGAGGTGCCGAGCGGCACGGTGAAGAGCCGATGCGCGCGTGGCCGGGCGAAACTCGCCCCGATTCTTTCCCATTTGCGGAACCGATCAGACCTGTCTCGCGTCTCATCCGCGAAGGGAGCACAACTTCGTGACGGGTGATACGCACTACGACCTGGAGATCTTGGCCGAACTGGCCGAGGGACTCCTCGACGCCGCCACGGCCGTGCAGGTACGCGAACATCTCGCGATCTGCGATCCCTGTGGCGAAAGTCTCGCCGACCTCGCAGCGGTCCGTGAGATGCTCGCGGCGACGCCCACACCGGCGATGCCGATGGGAGTCGCGCTGAGAATCGACCGCGCGCTGGCCGCCGAGGCCGAGAGCTTCCGTGGAGGTGGAGTGGGGCTGGTGGAAGCACCGGCCTGGGACGACATAATGCGTGACGCGCCGTGGGAGACGGGATCTCCCGCAGAACCGGCGCCGTGGGAGAGGGCGCCTCTTCCCGAGCAGGAGCCTGAGCCGGCCGTGCGGCTGGGGGTCGTCGGCGACGACGGCACCGTGATCCCGGTGAGTCCAGCGGGTCCGGCCAGACGTCACGGTGTGACCCGGCGGGCGACCCGGCGGCGCCGGTGGGCGATGCCCGCCGCGGCGGCGGGCGCCGCGGCCGCGGTGATCGGTGCGACCGTGCTGGCGACCGGAACGCTCACCGCGTCCGGCCCGGCCCCGAGTCCTCTCGTCGCCCAGCCCGCGCCGAGTGACACGGTCCAGTACGCGCTGACCGACAGCAACTGGAACTACACCGACGCCGAGCTCCGCGGCTCGCTGCTCAACTACATCGGCCCCGCGACCATCGTCGGCACGACTGACAAGTCCGGGATCGACAAGTGTGTCCGGCAGATCTCGGCGGAGATCGGCAAGTCACCCTTCGCCGTGGACCAGGGGTTCTACAACGGGCAGGAGGCCAACATCCTGCTCTTCTGGCAGAACCAGGCCAAGAACACCGTGCGTGTCCACGTCGTGGGCCCGCAGTGCGACAACGTGCGCAAGCCCGGCCTCGCACGCTGGAAGTGATCGGGGGGACCCGCGGGTAGGGTCCTCGCCCTTTCCGGGAAGGCCCGGCACGGATTCGTTCCGTGCCGGGCCTTCCCGTTTCACCTGCGAATCCGTCGGTGCGCCCGGCGGGAATCAGCTGCGCCTAGGATCTGTTGACGCCGGTGGCATCGACAGAGGGAGAGGCACGAGCAGTGATGGACGTCCGGAATGTGATCATCATCGGATCGGGTCCCGCCGGTTACACATCCGCTGTGTACTCCGCGCGTGCCGACCTCAACCCGCTGGTCTTCGAGGGGTCCGTCACCGCCGGTGGCGCCCTGATGAACACCACCGAGGTTGAGAACTTCCCGGGCTTCCCCGACGGCATCATGGGCCCCGACCTGATGGACGGGCTGCGCAAGCAGGCCGAGCGGTTCGGTGCCGAACTGGTCGCCGACGACGTGGTGGAGGTCGACCTGACCGCCAGCCCCAAGGTCGTCAGGACCGCCACCGACACCTTCTACGCCAGGTCCGTCATCCTGGCCACCGGCTCCGGCTACCGCGAGCTGGGCGTGCCCAACGAGAAGCGCCTGTCCGGACACGGTGTGTCCTGGTGCGCCACCTGTGACGGCTTCTTCTTCCGCGGCCAGGACATCGTGGTCGTGGGCGGCGGCGACACCGCCATGGAGGAGGCCACCTTCCTCACCCGGTTCGCCTCCTCGGTGACCGTCGTGCACCGCCGCGACGAACTGCGCGCCAGCAAGATCATGCAGGACCGCGCGTTCGCGAACGAGAAGATCCGCTTCGTCTGGGACAGCGAGGTCGTCGACGTGCTGGGCGAGAACAAGGTGAGCGGGGTGCGCCTGCGCAACCTCAAGACCGGTGAGGAGTCCGAGCTGGCGGCCACCGGCCTGTTCATCGCGATCGGGCACGACCCCCGCACCGAGCTCGTCAAGGGCCAGGTGGAGCTCGACGACGAGGGCTACATCAAGGTCGACGCCCCCTCGACCCGCACCAACCTCGACGGCGTCTTCGCCGCCGGCGACGTCGTCGACCACACCTACCGGCAGGCGATCACCGCCGCGGGCACCGGCTGCGCCGCCTCGCTCGACTCCGAGCGCTGGCTGGCCGAGCACGCCGGCGTGTGACGCCGGT
This sequence comes from Streptosporangium sp. NPDC049248, assembly GCF_040678965.1. Lineage (NCBI taxonomy): Bacteria > Bacillati > Actinomycetota > Actinomycetes > Streptosporangiales > Streptosporangiaceae > Streptosporangium > Streptosporangium sp. NPDC049248. The sequence continues at coordinate 135,121 of NZ_JBFAQY010000018.1, read as the reverse complement.
CCGCGAGACCGACATCAGGCATCAGCCACCCATCAGGCACAGAGGGAGAGCAGGACATTGGGGACCATCAAGCACGTGACCGACGCCAGCTTCGAGGCCGACGTCCTCAAGAGCGACAAGCCCGTGATCGTCGACTTCTGGGCCGAGTGGTGCGGCCCGTGCCGGCAGGTGGCGCCGATCCTGGAGGAGATCGCCGGCGAGCAGGCCGAGAGGCTCACCATCGTCAAGCTGAATGTCGACGAGAATCCGGCAACGGCCACAAACTATGGCGTACTCCAGATTCCCACCCTGAACGTCTATAAGAACGGAGAGGTTGTGAAGCAGATCATCGGTGCCAAGCCGAAGGCCATGCTGCTTCGCGAGCTCGAGGGCATCATCTAGGCCCCCTGCGGCCGGCCGCTCCCCACGGCGCCCGCCGTATCACCCGCTTCCGAGCGGCACACCCACCCACAGAAAGCCCCCCGCCTCACCGCGGGGGGCTTTCACCTGCGCCGGACGTGCCGGACCTCGACCTCCGGATCGCGGGGGACGCCCAAGGTGGCGCCGTACGGGCTCCAGAAGGTCTCAGACGGGCCGCAGGGCCCTCTCCGGACTCATGCTCCCAAGAAGCCTCTCCAGTGCCACCTCGACGTCCTCACGCCACGAGACGGCGTTCTTGAGCTCCAGGCGGAGGCGGGGGAAGCGCAGGTGCGGACGGACCGTCTTGAAACCCACGGAGAGCAGGTAGTCGGCGGGCATCAGACAGGCGCCCGGCTGCTCCCACTTCAGGTCGCCGAACGCCTCGATCGCCCGCACCCCGCGCCGGGTCAGGTCCTTGGCCACGCCCTGGACCAGCATCCGCCCCAGGCCGCCCCCGGAGAACTCGGGGATGATGTGCGCGGTCATCAGCAGCACCGCGTCCGCGCTGACCGGCGAGGTCGGGAAGGCCACCGAGCGCGGCACGTAGTGCGGCGGCGCGTAGAGCACGAAACCGGCGGCCACCCCGTCCACATAGACGATCTTGCCGCAGCTTCCCCACTCCAGCAGCGTGGAGGAGATCCACGCCTCCTTCTCCAGCCCCGGATCACCGGCCTTCACCGCCCGATCCGCGTTGACGGGATCGAGCTCCCAGAAGACGCACCGGCGGCAGCGGCGCGGCAGGTCGTCGAGATTGTCGAGGGTGACGTTTGCCAGCCGACGCGACACCTGTTGGCCCCAATCCTGGCGAGACGAGTGCAAGCCATGGCGAAAAACGCGCGAAAACGGCGTCTCCAGCTGGCATCGTAGCTCAGTGCGGGTCTTGGTTTCAGGAGGTCCCGTCCCCACACGCAGACGACTACGACCTCTGACGTAACCTGGTTTCTCTAATATGAGCGCTTTATGCGCCACACAATTTAGGAGGTGGACCGTGCCCCAGGATAAAGATCACGGTCAGGCCGTCGCTCCGACCCAGGGATCGCGCATCGACGCCTATGTCGACCGGTACGCGGCACGAGCAACCGGGATGGTCGCCTCCGAGATTCGAGCTCTTTTCTCCGTCGCGTCGAGGCCCGAGGTGGTCTCGCTCGCCGGCGGAATGCCGTACGTCACCGCCCTGCCCCTGGACGTGGTGGGGGAACTGGTCGCCGACCTGGTCGCCAGGCGCGGTCCCGTCGCGCTCCAGTACGGCTCCGGCCAGGGCGACCCGCACCTGCGCGAGCAGATCTGCGACGTCATGCGGATGGAGGGGATCGAGGCAGTCGCCGACGACGTCGTGGTGACCGTCGGCTCCCAGCAGGCACTCGACCTGATCACCCGGATCTTCATCGACCCGGGTGACGTCGTGCTCGCCGAGGGCCCCTCCTACGTCGGAGCCCTGGGCACGTTCTCCGCGTACCAGGCCAAGGTCATCCACGTCGCGATGGACAGCGAGGGAATCGTCCCCGAGTCGCTGGCCCAGACCATCTACGCCCTGAACAGCGCGGGCAATCGGATCAAGTTCCTCTACACGATCCCCACTTTCCAGAACCCCGCCGGAGTGACGCTCAACGCCGTGCGCAGGCAGCAGGTCCTGGAGATCTGCCAGCGTGCCGACGTGCTGATCGTCGAGGACAACCCGTACGGCATGCTCGGCTTCGACGGCGAGCCCATGCGGACGCTCCGCGCCGACAACGCCGAAGGCGTGGTCTATCTCGGCTCGTTCTCCAAGACCCTGGCCCCCGGCTTCCGGGTCGGCTGGGCGCTCGCCCCGCACGCCGTCCGCGAGAAGCTGGTGCTGGCGATGGAGTCCGCGGTCCTGTCGCACTCCTCCTTCACCCAGCTGGCCGTCGGTCAGTACCTCGCCACTCAGCCCTGGCGCGAGCAGATCAAGACGTTCATAGAGCTCTACCGCGAGCGCCGCGACACCATGCTCGCCTCACTGGAGGCCCTGATGCCCGCCGGCGTCACCTGGACCCGCCCCGCGGGCGGGTTCTTCGTCTGGGCCACCCTCCCCGAGGGGCTCGACTCCAAGGCGCTGCTGCCCCGCGCGGTCGCCGAACGGGTGGCCTTCGTGCCGGGCACCGGTTTCTTCGCCGACGGCGGCGGCGCGCGGAACATGCGGCTCTCCTACTGCTATCCGGAGCCCGACCGCATCCGCGAGGGCGTCCGCCGCCTGGCCGGGGTGATCGAACAGGAACTTCGTGTCCGCGACACGTTCGGAACCGGCTCGTCCCCGGACCGCATCGGGGTCGACACCCCTGGCCCCGATCTCGCGTGACCACGCCGCACGGTAGGTGTCCCGCGGCAACGGGACACCTACCGGCATGATCTCCTCCCGCCCGGTACCGTACGGTGACTTCCTGTGCCGGTGCGCGGCGATAGATCCGGTCCGCCGGGAAGGCCGGGCCATGCGCGGCGAGAGCGACAGAACAGGCTCGGAGCGGGCCTTGACGAGAGGTATGTCGGATGAGTGACCTGGGCCATGTGCTCGTCCTGGCGGGCGGACTCTCCTACGAGCGGGAGGTCTCACTGCGTTCGGGGCGACGGGTGAGTGAGGTGCTGCGCGGGGCGGGCATCTCCGTGGAGACCCGCGACACCGACGCGTCACTGGTTCCCTCCGTGCTCGCGGACCCGCCGGACGCGGTCTTCGTCACCCTTCACGGCGGGGCAGGCGAGGACGGCGCCATCCGCACGGTGCTCGAACTCCTCTCCGTCCCGTACGTCGGGGCCGGCCCCGACGCCTGCCGGGTCGCCTACGACAAGCCCACCGCCAAGACCGTCGTCCGCTCCTTCGGTCTGCGCACCCCCGAATCGGTGACGCTGCCCAAGGAGACCTTTCACGACCTCGGCGCCTCCGCGGTGCTGGCCCGGATCGTGGAGCGCCTCGGCCTGCCCCTGTTCGTCAAGCCGTCCCGAGGTGGCTCCGCACTCGGTGCGTCGATGGTCCGCAGCGCGGAGGAACTTCCCGCCGCCATGGTCGGCTGCTTCGCCTACGGCGACACCGCACTGATCGAACGTTGCATCGACGGCGTCGAGGTCGCCGTCTCCGTGGTCGACCTCGGTAACGGGCCGGTGGCCCTGCCCCCCGTGGAGATCGTCCCCGACGAGGGCATGTACGACTACGCGGCCCGCTACACCGCCGGGCACACCGAGTTCTTCGCCCCTGCCCGCCTCTCGCCCGAGGTCTCCGCGGCCTGCACCGAGATGGCCGTGACCGCGCACACCGCCCTCGGCCTCCGGGACATCTCCCGCACCGACCTGATCGTCGACGCGGACGGCCTGCCGCACTTCCTCGAAGTCAACGTCGCCCCCGGCATGACCGAGACCTCCTCCCTCCCCATGGCCGTGGAGGCCGCCGGCGACGACCTCGGCACCCTCTGCCGGATCCTCCTCGAACAGGCCGCCGCCCGCGGCGCCTGACCCCGCCCGCCTTCCTGGGAATGCTCGAAGCGCGCGACGGGGACCCCGGTGGGGGCCGGGAGCGCGACCCCGACGGGAACACCGGCGGTCCGGTCATCAGCCGATCGAGGCCCGCGGGAGGCACGACGGTTCGGTGGAGGGCCGCCGAGAGCCCCGAGGCCGGCGGGAAGCCGGCCGGGGTGGACCAGGGGCGTAACGGTGAGCGGACCGTCCCCCCTACGCTGGCCGTGTGCTGACCTCCACCCCATTTCCCAAGAGCTTCGCCAGTGACAACCACGCGGGCGTACACCCCGCGGTCCTCGCCGCCGTCCTCGAAGCGAACACCGGAGACGCTCCCGCCTACGGCGAGGACGTCTGGACCGCCGCGATGGAAGACGCCTTCAGTGCCGAGTTCGGCCCCCAGGCGACCGTCTATCCGATGTTCAACGGCACCGGAGCCAACGTCGTGGGACTAGGGCTCGCGCTGCGGCCGTACGACGCGGTGATCTGTCCGGTCACCGCCCACATCAACACCAACGAGTGCGGCGCGGCCGAACGCGTGCTCGGTGTCAAGCTGGTCACCATCCCCACCGATGACGGCAAAATCTTCGTGGACGACATCCGGGGTCTGCTGTCGGTGCTGGGGGATGCGCACCACTCCCAGCCCAGGGTCATCTCCATCTCCCAGGTGACCGAGTGCGGCACCTGCTACACCGCCGACGAGGTCGCCGAGCTCGCGGAGTTCGCGCACGCGCGGGGCCTCTTCCTGCACATGGACGGCGCCCGGCTGGCCAACGCGGCGGCCGAACTCGGCTGCTCGCTCCGCTCCCTCACCACGGACGCGGGCGTGGACCTGCTCAGCTTCGGCGGCACCAAGAACGGCGCCATGGGCGCCGAGGCGCTCGTGGTCCTCCGCCCCGAACTGGACGCCCCGACGCCGTTCCTACGCAAGCAGGGAATGCAGCTCGCCTCCAAGATGCGCTTCGTCTCCGCCCAGCTGACCGCGCTCCTCACCGATGACCTCTGGCGCGAGAACGCCGCCCACGCGAACGCCATGGCCCACCGCCTGGCCGAGGGCATCGCCGACCTCCCGGGCGTCTCCCTGCGTTACCCGGTGCAGTCCAACGCGGTCTTTCCCGCCCTCCCGGAAAAGGTCATCGCGGAGTTGCAGCAGCGCTACCTCTTCCATCTCTGGGACGCGGCCGAGAACGTGGTCCGCTGGGTGACCGCCTTTGACACCAGTCCCGAGCATGTCGATACCTTCGTCGCCGACATCCGGCTCGCCGTCCAGGGGACGGCCGGCTCCTGAGTGACGGCTGTTTCACGTGAAACGGTCGTCCCCTGCGGGTACCCCTGCTCGTCCGCCTCGGCCGACGCTCGATGTTTCACGTGAAACGGCACCGTCTCCGTCGCGGCGACAGAGGGCCGCGCCGGCATCAAGGCCGGGGGCTCGGCAGCCTTGCGGCCCTGAGGGCGCGCGTGCGCGTGCGGCGAGGGAGGGCTTCACTCGACCGTCGCGGTGGCGTACGACGGCCAAGGGAGGGCGACCGGGGACACGAGAACGGCCTCCCTGTTTCACGTGAAACAGGGAGGCCGTTCTCGTCGGAAATCCTCCGGGAGAGGGGCGCCGGGGCCGGGATTCACCGGCTCACAACGAGGCGCCATTGACCTCGCCCTCACGGGCCCTGCCGGAAATCACCCTTCCTGCACCTGCAGCGATCCCGGGGCCATCGTGCTGATGATGCGCTCCAGGTCGTCGATGGTCGCGAACTCCACCACGATGCGGCCCTTACGGCGGCCGAAGTCGACCTTCACTCGGGTCTCGAAACGATCGGAGAGACGGTCTGCCAGCTGCCGGAGGACGGGCTCCTCGGTGGGCTTCGCCCGAGGGGTTCGCGGAGCCGGTGCCGGAGCCGCCCTGGTGTCGCCCACGGCGACGATCTCCTCGACCGCGCGGACCGACAGCAGCTCGGCAACGATCCGGCGGGCGAGATGCTCCTGGGCGGCGGGGTCGTCCAGGCGAAGCAGCGCCCGCGCGTGACCCGCGCTGATCGTGCCGGCCGCGACACTGAGCTGCACGCCGGGCGGCAACTTCAGCAGACGGAGCGTGTTGGTCACGTGCGAGCGGGAGCGGCCGATACGGGTGGCGAGCTGCTCGTGGGTCGCACCGAAGTCGTCGAGCAGCTGCTGATAGGCCGCCGCCTCCTCCAGGGCGTTGAGCTGCTCGCGCTGGAGGTTCTCGATGAGCGCGTCAAGCAGGAGCTTGTCCTCTTGGGTGCTCCGTACGATCGCGGGGATCTCGGAGAGGCCGGCGAGCTTGGAAGCACGCCAGCGGCGCTCACCCATGACCAGCTCGTAGCGCCCCTCGCCGGTCGCACGCACCACGACCGGCTGGAGCAGGCCGACCTCGCCGATCGAGGCGGCCAACTCCTTCAGTGCCTCCTCATCGAAGACGTCGCGGGGCTGGCGCGGATTGGGCACGATGTCGTCGACGGGGATCTCAAGGAAGTAGGCACCCGCGACCGGCTTGGGGCCGGACTGCTCCGGCACCGTCGGCTCCGGGGCGACCATCGTCACGGTCATCGACACGGGTGTCTCGGCGACGACGGCCGGGCCCGTCGGGATGAGGGCCCCCAGTCCCCTGCCCAGCCCTCTCGGCTGCTTACTCACTGCCCCTCCCGAGGCTCAAGATGTCGCCCTCACTGGCATGTCCGCGGCCACGGCCACGGGATTCGCGGTACTCATACGGCCACACCGCGATAAGCGATCTCACGAGCGGCGTCCATATAGGCCATCGCTCCGCTGGAGCCCGGATCGTACGTCATGACCGACTGACCGTAGCTCGGGGCCTCGGAGACGCGCACGCTCCGGGGGATCAACGTGCTCAACACCGTCGCGCCGAAGTGGGAGCGGACCTCGTCGGCCACCTGGGAGGCCAGGCGGGTGCGTCCGTCGTACATCGTCATGAGGATGGTGGAGAGGTCAAGCGTGGGGTTCAGATGGGCGCGGACCAGATCCACGTTCCTCAACAGCTGCCCAAGACCTTCCAGCGCGTAGTACTCGCACTGGATGGGGATCAGCAACTCGTTGGCGGCCATCAGCGCGTTGACGGTGAGCAGGCCGAGCGAGGGAGGGCAGTCAATGAGGATGTAGTCGAACTCAACGGCGTCGTACGCGGTCAGCGCGCGCTGCAGACGAGCCTCACGGGCGACCATCGAGACCAACTCGATCTCGGCACCGGCCAGGTCGATCGTGGCGGGAGCACAGTAGAGGCCCGGCATGTCCGGGACCTCCTTCACCACCTCCGCGAGCGGCATGTCCTCCACGAGCACCTTGTACATGTCCGGTACGTCGCCACGGTGCTCGACTGCCAGGGCCGTCGAGGCGTTGCCCTGTGGATCGAGGTCGACCACGAGCACCCGCTGGCCATGCATGGACAGCGCGGCCGCCAGGTTGACCGACGTGGTGGTCTTACCGACGCCGCCCTTCTGGTTGGCGACGGTGAAGATCCGGGTTTTGGGAGGGCGGGGCCAATCTCCATCTCGGACCCCGGTGGAACCTCCAGGAGCGGCGGCGGTCTTCCGGGTCGATGTTTCACGTGAAACCACTGAGCTGAGTGCCTCTCGTACCAGCGGCGAGTCGCCGGGATTAAGGGGGGTCTGGGTCACGGTCGTCGTCCTTTCAACCGGCCTGACTACGGCACCGGGAGCCGGTGCCGGCCAACCCAGACCGGAAAGGCGTCCATGTGGCAAAGCGGCCGGATTCTCGGGCCAGCCGAGACCGCTCGTCGCGCTGGCAATCGCACCTGTACGGTCGTCCACTGGCCTCGTACTCGCTTTGCTCGGTTTGTCTACTGGCCTCGCGCTACCTGCCTCGCGAGGCGCGATCCTTCCGGCGAGCGGTCTTCCGCGCTCCTTCTGGAGCTCGACCGGCGACCACCCGGATGAGAGTTGTGGGCGGCTCGACCTTACCGTGCCCGACCGAGGTGAGCTCAGCGGTTTGAACCCCACTCGACCGCAATTGCCGTTCGGCGTCCGCCAATTCCTCCGCCGCGCGCTCGCCCTTCATGGCCAGCAGCTCGCCCCCCTCACGCAGGAGGGGAAGCGACCATTTCAGCAGGCGGTCGAGCGGTGCCACCGCTCGGGCGGAGGCGACGTCGAACTCCCGCCTGCCCGCGAACTCCTCCGCCCGGCCGCGCAACACCTCGACGTTGCCGAGCTTCAGCGACTCCACGCACTCCTCCAGGAAGACCGTCCGGCGAAGGAGCGGCTCCAGGAGGGTGACGGTGATGTCCGGTCGTACGATCGCCAGGACCAGGCCCGGCAGTCCGGCACCGGAACCGATGTCGACCAGGCGTGCGCCCGCGGGCACGGCCTCGGCGACCACCGCGCAGTTGAGCAGGTGGCGGTCCCAGATGCGCGGCACCTCTCGCGGACCGAGCAGCCCGCGCACCACCCCGGGGCCGGCCAGCAGTTCCGCGAACGCCTCCGCCCTGGCCCAGGCGTCACCGGCGAACACCTCGTGCGCGACCACGGGCGGCTCAGGGATCTGGTCACTCACTCGACGCTCACTCTTCCCTCGGAAATGTCGGGGTCAGGCCGGTCTTAAGGCTAACGGCCCGCCTCGACGACACCGCACGGCGCGGGCCCCAAACTCGTATGCCACCGCCGACATCGTACGGAACAGGCCACGAAAAAGGCCGCCGCCCCTGGAAGAACCAGGGGCGGCGGCCTCTGCCCATCCGCCGTCGTCAGGCGGGGAGGACCACCACGAAACGGCGGGGCTCCTCGCCCTCGGACTCGCTCCGCAGGCCCGCCGCCGCGACGGCGTCATGCACGATCTTCCGCTCGAACGGGGTCATCGGCTGCAGCGACTTGGGCTCGCCATCCCGCTTGACGTCCGCAGCGATCTTGGTGCCGAGCTCGCTCAGCTCGCTTCGGCGGCGGTCGCGGTAGCCACCGATGTCGAGCATCAGGCGCGACCGCTCACCCGTCTGGCGGTGGACCGCGAGGCGTGTCAATTCCTGGATGGCCTCCAGCACCTCGCCGTTGGGGCCGACCAGATCACCACCCTTGATATCGACCACCGACACCACGGCGCGATCACCTTCGACATCCATGTCGATGTCGCCGTCGATGTCGGCGATGTCAAGCAGACCCTCGACGTAATCCGCCGCGATCTCGCCTTCCTGCTCCAGGGCGGCGAGATCGGGAGCCGCCTTCACGGGCTCCCTCTCGGCCTCGGCCTCGGTCACGTCCGGCCACTCCTTCGTGCTGTCGGGATGAGACGTCAGGACTTCTTGCTACCGGTCCGCTTGCTGCGGGGCTGGCGGGTGGGCTGCTGGCGGATTACCTTCGGCTCCGGCGCGGCCGGCGCCTCGGGCTCGGGGGCGGTCTTCTTGACCTTGCTCAGCAGGCTCGGCTTGGGCTCGGGGGTCGTGACGTTGCCCTTCGCGTCGACCACCGGGGAGGGATTGCGGCTGTAGAACCAGTGCTGCTGGCCGAGGGTCCAGAGGTTCGTGGTGACCCAGTAGAGGATCAGGCCCAAGGGGAAGTTCAGCGAGAAGATGGCGAACAGCGGCGAGATGTACATCAGGATCTTCTGCTGCTGCGCCATCGGGTTGTCCGGCATCTGGGCCATCGAGCGGGTCACGCTCTGCCGGACGGTGAGGAAGGTGGTCAGCGAGCTGATCGCCACGAAGACGGCGAGAACGACCTTGGTGATGATGGGGTCGGCGTTCAGCGCGATGATGTCGTTCGCACTGGTGAAGAAGGTCGCCGGGATCGGCGCGCCGAAGATGTGGGCCGCCCTGGCGCTGTCCATCAGCTGCTGGGTCATGCCGAACTTGGGCACCGGGCTGTTGGCCATGGCCTGGAGCACGGTGAACATCGAGATGAAGATCGGGAACTGCGCCAGGATCGGCAGGCAGCCACCCAGCGGGTTGGCGCCCTGCCCCTGGTACAGCGCCATGACCTCCTGGTTCATCCGCTGCTTGTCGTTCTTGTAGCGTTTGCGGATCTCCTGGACCTTTGGCGCCAGTTCCTGCATCTTCTTCGAAGAGCGCATCTGCTTGAGGAAGAGCGGGAAAATCAACAGCCGCATCAGCACGGTGAGCGTGATGATGGTCAGCGCCCAGTTGAGCCCGCTGTTCCTCGGGATGAAGGTGCTGTAGCCCTCGTGAATCCAGGTGATCACTTGGGCGACGGCCGTGTAAAGCCAGTTCAGCCAGGACAGCTCCACCGAGCTAGCTCCCTTGCGTTTCGTCGGACCGGCCCGGGGGAACCGGGTCAAAGCCTCCGGGATGGAATGGGTGGCAACGCCCGATTCTCCGGATCGTCAACCATGTGCCGCGTAGCGCGCCGTGAACGGCCACGGCTTCGAGGCCGTAGGCACTGCACGAGGGGTGGAAACGGCAACGGGGACCCAGCAAAGGACTCACGAAGGCCCGGTAGAACCGGATCGGAGCCATCAGGATCCTGGCAGCCGGAGAAATCCCGGCGATCTGCTGCGCCGTCATCATCGCCCATCCATGCGAGCCCCCGGGGGCTCTAGCCGCCTGAGTAAACGATCCAGCGCGACGTCGAGTTCGGCGGCAATGCGCTCGCTTCGCGCGGACGCGGCCGGTGGATTGGCGCGTACAACAAGCAGGCTACCTCGCGGAAGCCGGTCGAGACGGTTTCGCATGAGGTGTCGCAACTGACGTTTGACCCGATTTCTGATGACCGCGCCTCCTACGGCGCGACTCACCACGAATCCGACCAGGGGAGGATCGTCAGTGTCCGCGCGCATGCCAAAGTGCGCGACCAGGGTGGGGCGGCCTGCTCGGCTTCCCCTTCTGATCGCGCCGGCGAAATCGTCGCCCCGGCGCATGCGGGACCCGGACGGCAACACGAGAGACCTTCGTGACCCTGGGCAGGTACGCCTGTCGCCCGTCGGCATCGCTGCCGACGGGCGACGGGCTCTGCTGCCTTGGCCCGGCGGACCGGGCGCAACGGATGCGTCAGGCGGAGAGCTCGGCGCGGCCCTTGCGACGGCGAGCGGCAAGGATGGCACGGCCGGCGCGGGTGCGCATGCGGAGCCGGAAGCCGTGGGTCTTCGCACGACGGCGGTTGTTCGGCTGGAAAGTACGCTTGCTCACGAGTGGGCTCCAGGCTCAAGACGCATCCCCAGCACATGGGGACGCTCGACAGTGGCTGGCCTGCCGGATGCGGGGCATGCGAAATAGCCGCCGCGTGGCAAGCCGACCGTCGTACGTTACGGGGCAGGCGCGTCCCAGGTCAAACCGGAGAACATCCTGGAGCACGCGAACACAGGTTATCCACCTTTCCACAGGCACGTTTTCCACTGGCGCCCCGCCGTCCACAGGATGTGCACTCTGTCCCCCCGTACTGCCACTAGGCTGTGGACAACGTCTTGTACACAGCTGTGGACAGGGCTACCCTCGGCCCTTCCAAACCCTCTCTCCACTGCGAGGACGCGTCGGACCGCGGGTAACAGACTGTGCACAGCCTGTGGATTCGATGTGGATATCGAACGGTGCCCACGAAGGTGCCACGGGACGCCCGGCGTGTGGACAACGGCGAGATCCGGTGCTTCCGGCGGCCATCGATGTGGATAAACAGATCGCGGTAGGCCGGCGGGGCCGCGTCGGGAGGAGGGGGGCAGAGCCATGGACGGAACGGACCTCAGCGCGGTCTGGGCGAGGGCGCTGGAGAACTCCCTGAACGAGAACGTCCCGTCTCAGCAGCGGGTCTGGCTCAACATGACCCGGCCCTTCGGCCTCATGAACGACACGGTGGTGCTCGCCGCGCCCACGGATTTCGCCAGAGATGTTCTGGAGAACAAGCTTCGTCCGCTTATCAGCCACGCGCTCTCCCAGGAGTTCGGCCGCCCGATGCGGGTGGCCGTCATGGTCGACCCCAGCGCGGCGGGCCCCGAACCCGGACTCGCCTCCCGCCAGGACCCTTATCCCCAGGCGCAACCGCAGGGTTATGCACAGGCCGGCGGGGCCCAGCAGGGTTATGCACAACCGGCCAATCCCCAGCACCACGGGGTTTCGGTGCCCCACCCCCCCTACCAGGGGGGCAACCCGGCCGCCCAGCCGTCCACCGAATATCCACAGGCCCAGCCGTTCTCCTACCCCTACCAGCAGGGTGAGGAATCCTCCCAGCCGTACCGCCCCGCGGAGCCGTCCCAGGCTCCCGCGCCGGGGGAATCGAGCCCCGGATACAACCGCGGCGGCTATACCGCGCCCTCGCCGCGTCCCGAGCCCGACTCCTTCGACCGCGGCGCGCCCGCGGTGCCCGGCGGGGGCGGCGTACAGAACAGGTGGGACAGCCGCGGGAGCCGGACGCAGGGCGAGCCCGCCCGGCTGAACCCGAAGTACACCTTCGAGACCTTCGTCATCGGCTCCAGCAACCGGTTCGCCCACGCGGCCGCGGTCGCGGTGGCCGAGGCGCCGGCCAAGGCGTACAACCCGCTGTTCATCTACGGCGACTCGGGCCTGGGCAAGACCCACCTGCTGCACGCGATCGGCCACTACGCACAGAGCCTGTACGACGGCGCGCGGGTGCGGTACGTGAGCTCCGAGGAGTTCACCAACGACTTCATCAACTCCATCCGCGACCACAAGGCCGACAACTTCCGGGGCCGCTACCGGGCGGTGGACATCCTGCTGGTGGACGACATCCAGTTCCTGGAGGGCAAGGAGCAGACGCAGGAGGAGTTCTTCCACACCTTCAACACCCTGCACAACTCCAACAAACAGATCGTCATCTCCAGCGACCGGGCGCCGAAACAGCTGGTAACGCTGGAGGACCGGCTCCGCAACCGGTTCGAGTGGGGTCTGATCACCGACGTCCAGCCGCCCGAGCTGGAGACCCGCATCGCGATCCTGCGCAAGAAGGCGATCCAGGAGGGCCTGGCCGCACCGCCCGAGGTGCTGGAGTACATCGCCAGCCGCATCTCCACCAACATCCGCGAGCTGGAGGGCGCCCTGATAAGGGTGACCGCGTTCGCCAGCCTCAACCGGCAGTCGGTCGATCTGCAGCTCACCGAGGTCGTGCTCAAGGACCTGATCACCGAGGACGCCGGGTCGGAGATAACGGTCGCCACGATCATGGCCTCCACCGCCGCCTACTTCGGCCTGTCGATCGACGACCTGTGCGGCGGGTCGCGCTCGCGCGTGCTGGTCACCGCCCGGCAGATCGCCATGTACCTGTGCCGGGAGCTGACCGACATGTCGCTGCCGAAGATCGGTCAGCAGTTCGGCGGCCGCGACCACACCACGGTCATGCACGCCGACCGGAAGATCCGCTCCCTGATGGCCGAACGCCGCTCGATCTACAACCAGGTCAACGAACTCACCACCAGGATCAAGCAGCAGTCGCGCAATGGCTGAGGTTTTTCACCCCGTGATGCACAGGCTGTGGAAAACCTTGTGGATCAACGATTCGCGGGGGCGGGAAAGGCTCCGGGACGTTCACTCATGATCATCAGCAAACGGGCCGGTCCGAACCCTGTTCGGGACTGTGGACAACTCTGGGGAGAAGTTGGGGACAACCTGTGGGTAACCCGTGGACAACCTGGGGACGCCCTGTGAAGAGAGTTTTCCACAAGGACAAACCGACCTCATACCCGGTGGATAACCTGGGGAAACCTCGTGGATAACCGGTGGACAGAGCGCACCGAATCTGGGGACGGCCTGTGGGTACTCCGCGGTTCTCCCCAGCCCCAAGAGTTGTCCACAGCGGGCGCCCACAGCCCCGGTGGATGAAAAAACCGCACTTGACCTGCGGAAACGATGGCTTTCCACAGTATCCACACCCCCTAATACGATGGCCACTTGTATCTCTACTAGGAAACCCAAGAGCCATAAGAGGGGTTCCGGGAGAGCGCAGGCTCGAGACAGTGAACACTTGAACCCCAGGCACCGAGCGGACGGCGCTCGATACACAGGAGGCAGATCCACGTGATGTTCCGGGTCGACCGAGACGTGCTCGCTGAGGCGGTCGCATGGACGGCGCGCAGCCTGCCGGCGCGTCCCTCCGTGCCGGTGCTGGCCGGCATGCGTCTCGAGGTCACTGAGGACGGGCAACTCAAGCTCTCCGGCTTCGACTACGAGGTCTCCGCCGAGGTGACCCTCGAACTGCAGACGGGAGAGGCGGGCGTGGTGCTCGTCTCGGGCAGGCTGCTCGCCGAGATCACCAGGGCGCTCCCCGCGCAGCCCGTGGACTTCGTGGTGGAGGGCGCCAAGGCGGTCGTCACCTGTGGCAGCGCCCGGTTCACCCTCCTGACCATGCCTGTGGAGGACTATCCCTCGCTGCCGACCATGCCACCGGCCGCCGGCCGGGTCGGCAGCGACGTGTTCGCCTCCGCCGTCAGCCAGGTCGCCGTGGCCGCGGGCAAGGACGACACCCTGCCGATGCTCACCGGCGTACGCGTGGAGATCGAGGGGGACACGGTCACCCTCGCGGCGACCGACCGTTACCGCCTCGCCGTGCGGGAGCTGAAGTGGCAGCCGGACCAGCCCGACTTCTCGGCGATCGCGATGATCCCGGGCAGGACCCTCGCGGACACGGCCAAGGCCCTGGGGGGTACCGGCGCCGAGGTCGAGATCGCGATGAGCTCCGCGGGAGGCACCGGTGAGGGCATGATCGGCTTCTCCAGCGCGGGGCGCCGCACCACCACCCGGCTGCTCGACCCCGAGTTCCCCAAGTACCGCTCGCTGCTGCCCACCGAGTTCTCGGCCCGCGCGCAGCTGCCGACGGCGGCCTTCGTCGAGGCCGTCAAGCGGGTGGCCCTGGTCGCCGAGCGCAACACGCCGGTACGGCTCGCCTTCCGCGGTGACGAGGTCGTCCTGGAGGCGGGCAGCGGCGACGAGGCGCAGGCCGTCGAGGTGCTCCCCGTCGAGTTCGAGGGCGAGGACATCAACATCGCCTTCAACCACCAGTTCCTGCTGGAGGGCCTCGGCGCGATCGACTCCGACGTGGCCCGCCTGCAGATGACCACGTCCACCAAGCCGGCCATCCTCACCGGCGGCAAGCCTGTGGACGACGGAGAGGTTCCCGACTACCGCTACCTGATCATGCCCATCCGGCTCTCCAGTTGACGACGGGAGTGCCCCGTTCAGGCACACCGTGGCTCAAGGCGTGCCTGAACGGTGCCAGGAGGCCCGGCGACCACCCGGCCCTCCCCCTGACACCTCTGGAGCTCGCTGAGGCGGCCCGTGAGGCCCGTGAGGCGGGTGCGGGCGCTGTTCACATGCATCCGCGTGACGAGGGGGGCAGCGAGTCGCTCAGCGCCGTCCACATCGGGGCGGCGGTGCGCGCGGTGCGCGAGACGTGCCCGGGGCTCCCGGTGGGGGTGAGCACGGGGCTGTGGATGACCGGCGGGGATGTGGACGCGCGGCGCGAGGCCGTCCGCGGCTGGACCGCGCTCGCCCCCGGAGACCTGCCGGACTTCGCGTCCGTGAACCTGTCCGAACCCGGCTTCCGGGACCTGTGGCATGATCTGCGGCGGCTCGGGGTGGACGTGGAGGCCGGGGTCTGGTCCGTGGACGACGCCGACGCGCTCGCCGCGAGCGGACTGGAGTGCGCCCGGGTGCTCGTGGAGATCCTCGGCGGCCCCGCGGACACGGCCGTCCTCCGGGCGCACGCGGTCCTGGACCGCCTCGCCGGGCTCGGCGTACCGGGATCGCGGCTGCTCCACGGGGAGGAGGAGCCGACCTGGATTCTCCTGGACCTCGCGGGGCAGTTGGGACTGGCCACGCGCATCGGCCTGGAGGACGTCCTCCACGGTCCCACGGGTGATCCGGTAGGCGGGAACCCCGAGCTGGTGAGGCTTGCGCGGGCGCGTCTGACGTAGGTGAACGATGAAACCCTGAAGGGAGTGCTCGTATGCAGATCGGCATGGTCGGGCTGGGCAAGATGGGCGGCAGGATGGCTGAGCGCCTGCGCCGCGGCGGCCACGAGGTCGTCGGTTACGACCGCGATCCCGAGGTCAGCGACGTCTCCAGCCTGGAGGAGCTCGTGGAGCGGCTCCGGACGCCGCGAACGGTGTGGGTCATGGTGCCCTCGGGGGAACCGACCCGGGCGACGATCGAGGCGCTCGGCGAGGTGCTGGCCCCCGGCGACCTCCTCATCGACGGCGGCAACTCGCACTACGCCGACGACCAGAAGCACGGCGCCGCTCTCGCCGCGAAGGGCATCGGGTTCGTCGACTGCGGCGTGAGCGGTGGAGTCTGGGGGCTGGAGAACGGCTACGCGCTCATGGTCGGCGGCGACGGGGCCGACGTCGAGCGGGCGATGCCGATCTTCGAGACCCTCAAGCCCGAGAGCGAGGACGGCTTCGTCCACGCGGGCAGGATCGGTGCCGGTCACTTCGCCAAGATGGTCCACAACGGCATCGAGTACGGCATGATGCAGGCCTTCGCCGAGGGCTGGGAGCTGCTGGAGGCCTCCGACATCGTGACCGACGTGCCCGGCGCCTTCAAGAGCTGGCGGCAGGGCACCGTCATCCGCTCCTGGCTGCTCGACCTGATGGTCCGCGCGCTTGAGGAGGACCCCGCCCTGGAGCGGCTCGAGGGCTACGCGCAGGACTCCGGCGAGGGCCGCTGGACGGTCCAGGCGGCCGTCGACCTCGCGGTCCCGCTGCCGGTCATCACCGCCGCCCTGTATGCCAGGTTCGCCTCCCGCCAGGACGACTCACCGGCCATGAAGGTCGTCGCGGCCCTGCGCAACCAGTTCGGCGGCCACGCGGTCACCTCCAAGGCGGGCTCGGCGGCCAAGGGGGCCGACTCCCCCGGCGCCGACGTCGTCCCCCCGGTCGAGGCGGCCGGCTAGCACGGCGTTCCCCGTCCAAAAGCGCGGATCCGCCACGGCTCCCGGCTCGGGAAGGCCGCCCCGGCAACCTCGGCCGCACGTTCGCGACCTCCGTCGGGAACGGAGCGCCGGTTCCTCGGGCGCAGGGCTTTTTCCACGGGGCGCGAGCCGTGCGGGCCACGACGGCGGACGGGGCCGACTAATCTTCCTGGGGTGCATGTCGCCCATCTCTCCCTGACCGACTTCCGGTCCTACGAAACCGTCGATCTCGGCATGGAACCGGGGGTCACGGCCTTCGTCGGGCCCAACGGCATGGGAAAGACCAACCTGGTCGAGGCGCTGGGTTACGTGGCGACGCAGGCCAGCCACCGGGTCGCAGGCGACGGGCCGCTGGTCCGGCAGGGCGCGGCGCGGGCGATCGTACGCTCGGTGGTGGTCCGCGACGACCGGCGCGCGCTGATCGAGCTGGAGATCAATCCAGGCAGGGCCAACAGGGCCAGGCTGAACCGCTCGCCCGTCTCCCGCACCCGCGATGTCGTCGGTCTGCTGCGCACCGTCCTGTTCGCTCCCGAGGATCTCTCCATGGTCAAGGGCGACCCCTCCGAGCGGCGCCGGTTCCTCGACGACCTCCTGGTGGCCAGGGCGCCCAGGTTCGCGGGGGTGCGCGCCGACTACGACAGGGTGCTCAAGCAGCGCGGCGCCCTGCTGCGCACGGCCGCGCAGGCCCGGCGGGGGCGCGGCCGGAGCACCCGGCGGGCCGAGAGCGACGCGGCGTTCGCCGAGGCCGGGGCGGGAGACCCGCTGAGCACCCTCGATGTCTGGGACGCCCATCTGGCCACGCACGGTGCCGAGCTGCTCGCGGCCAGGCTGGAGCTGGTCGAGACGCTGCGCCCCCTGGTCGCCGCCTCGTACGCCTCGCTCGCGCCCGACTCCGCCCCCGCGAGGCTGGAGTACCGCGGCACCCTGCCGGTGGACGCGGGCACCGACCGCGCCGAGCTCGTGAAGCGGCTGCGGGCCGGCCTGCTGGAGGTTCGCGCCGCCGAGCTCGAACGTGGCGTCACCCTCGTCGGCCCGCACCGCGACGACCTGTTCCTCGGGCTGGGGGAGCTGCCCGCGCGCGGCTACGCCAGCCACGGCGAGTCGTGGTCGTACGCGCTGGCGCTCAGGCTGGCCGCCTACGACCTGCTCAGGGCCGACGGCGGCGACCCGGTCCTGATCCTGGACGACGTCTTCGCCGAGCTGGACAACAGGCGTCGGCGCCGCCTGGCCGAGATGGTCGCCCCCGCCGAGCAGGTGCTGATCACCGCCGCGGTCCCCGACGACGTGCCGAAGGAGCTGGCCGGCGGCCGGTTCGACGTGACAGAGGGGGGTGTGGCCCGTGCCCGATGACGCAGAGCCTGGATCGAACGGTGACGGGGCGGACGCCACGGTCCCCGGGTCGGCGAGGAGCGCGGCCGCCAAAGGGGCGGCGATGGCCAGGGAGAAACTGGCCCAGGCCAAGTCGGACGCCGCCAGGCGAGGGCAGCTCCCCCGCAGGGAGCCGCGCCGCCGGGCGTCCGGGCCGCGCAGGGACGCGGGTGATCCCCAGCTCTTCGGCAGGGCCATCGCCGACCTGCTCGCCGATCGGGGCTGGCAGCAGCCCGCCGCGATCGGCGGGGTCTTCGGCCGCTGGCACGAGATCGTCGGCCCGGACATGGCGGCCCACACCAGGCCGGAGACCTTCGCGGAGGGCGAGGTCGTGGTCGTCGCCGACTCCACCGCCTGGGCCACCCAGGTGCGTCTGCTGGCAAGGACCCTGGTAAGAAGGTTGAATGAGGAGCTAGGGGACGGAACGGTGCAACGGGTCAAGGTCCGTGGACCGCAGAACGGTCCCCGCTCCAGCGGCGGTCTGCGGGTCACCGGAAGCCGCGGTCCGGGCGACACGTACGGCTGACTCGGCGCTCAGAAACGGATCAGCAGCCTTTCTGGCGCGACGAACCCCGCCCCCGTAGGGGGATGTTCAAGACGATGATCGTCACGCGACAGGCCATTCCAGGGGCCGTCAATGCCACATGATGTGCTCTGAGCCGCTAGAATGAAATCGAATTCCGGACACGTCCGTTTGCGTGTCACCCCCGGCGCGTGTGCCGGTTCCCCTGGGTGGACGCATCGGGGCATTCACGACGGTGACGGGCACGGCGGGGCTACACGTTTGTCTCCCTGCCGCGTGTCCGCGGCAGGAGGATTTCGCACTTGTCCTACGACGCTAGCTCAATCACTGTTCTCGAAGGACTTGAGGCGGTCCGTAAGCGTCCCGGTATGTACATCGGCTCCACCGGCGAGCGCGGTCTCCATCACCTCGTCTACGAGGTCGTCGACAACTCCGTCGACGAGGCCCTGGCCGGGCATGCCGACCGGATCGAGGTCACCCTGCTCGCCGACAACGGCGTGCGGGTCGTCGACAACGGCCGAGGTATCCCGGTCGGCAACGTTCCCGGCGAGAACCGTCCCGCGGTCGAGGTCGTGCTGACCGTGCTGCACGCGGGCGGCAAGTTCGACGACAAGTCGTACGCGGTCTCCGGAGGACTGCACGGCGTGGGCGTCTCCGTCGTCAACGCGCTGTCCAGCAGGCTCGAGGTGGAGATCCGCACCGACGGCCACCACTGGCGGCAGACCTACGTCGACACCCGGCCCACCACCTCCCTGATCAAGGGCGAGGAGACCGACGAGACCGGCACCTCGATCACCTTCTGGGCCGACGGGACCATCTTCGAGACCACGACCTGGCACTTCGAGACTCTCGCGCGCCGCTTTCAGGAGATGGCCTTCCTCAACAAGGGCCTGACGATCTCCATCAGGGACGAGCGCCCCGACTTCATCGAGGACGACCCCAAAGAGGTCACCTATCACTACGAGGGCGGTCTGTCCGACTTCGTCAAGCACCTCAACTCCAAGAAGGAACCCACCCACGTATCGGTGATCGACTTCGAGGAGCAGGGGGACGGCATCGCGGTCGAGATCGCGATGCAGTGGAACAACTCGTACAGCGAGTCGGTCTACACCTTCGCCAACACGATCAACACCGCGGAGGGCGGCACTCACGAGGAGGGCTTCCGCGCGGCGCTGACGTCCATCGTCAACCGCTACGCGCGCGAGCAGAAGTTCCTCAAGGAGGGCAAGGACGACAACCTCGCGGGTGAGGACATCCGCGAAGGTCTCACCGCGATCATCTCGGTGAAGCTGGCCGACCCGCAGTTCGAGGGCCAGACCAAGACCAAGCTGGGCAACACCGAGGCCAAGTCGTTCGTCCAGAAGGCCTGCAACGACCACCTGCGCGACTGGTTCGAGCGCAACCCCGGCGAGGCCAAGGACATCATCACGAAGTCCCTGCAGGCCTCCCGCGCCCGCCTCGCGGCCCGTCAGGCCCGTGACCTGACCCGGCGCAAGTCGCTGCTGGAGTCGGGCTCCGGCCTGCCGGGCAAGCTGGCCGACTGCCAGTGGAGCGATCCGGAGAAGTGCGAGCTGTACATCGTCGAGGGTGACTCGGCGGGAGGTTCCGCCAAGGGCGGCCGTGACTCGAAGTTCCAGGCGATCCTGCCGATCCGCGGCAAGATCCTCAACGTCGAGAAGGCCAGGATCGACAAGGTCCTCCAGAACCAGGAGGTCCAGGCGCTGATCACCGCCATGGGCACCGGGGTGCACGACGAGTTCGACATCACCAAGCTCCGCTACCACAAGCTCATCCTGATGGCGGACGCCGACGTCGACGGCCAGCACATCACGACCCTGCTGCTGACCCTGCTGTTCCGCTTCATGCGGCCGCTGATCGAGGCGGGGCACGTCTACCTGTCCCAGCCGCCGCTCTACAAGATCAAGTGGGACAGGAAGGGCGAGGACGCCTCCTACGCCTACTCCGACCGGGAGCGCGACGCGGTCATCCAGGCCGGCATCGACGCGGGCAAGCCCGATCCCCGGCCCCGTGACAACGTGCAGCGCTTCAAGGGGTTGGGCGAGATGAACGCCGCCCAGCTCTGGGACACGACCATGAATCCCGACACCCGCCTGCTCCTGCAGGTCACCCTCGACGACGCGGCCCAGGCCGACGAGCTGTTCAGCGTGCTGATGGGTGAGGACGTCGAGGCGCGCCGCTCCTTCATCATCAGGAACGCCCGGGATGTCCGTTTCCTTGACGTGTAGCGGTAGCCGTACCAGAAAAGGATCTTGACCTGTGACGGAAGTCAACACTCCGCCCGGCCCTCCGGTAGACCGCGTAGAGCCGGTCGACATCCAGTCCGAGATGCAGCGCAGCTACATGGACTACGCGATGTCGGTCATCGTCTCGCGCGCCCTGCCGGACGTCCGCGACGGCATGAAGCCGGTGCACCGCCGGGTGCTGTACGCCATGTACGACGGCGGTTACCGGCCCGACCGCGGCTACTTCAAGTGCTCCCGCGTCGTCGGCGACGTCATGGGCTCCTACCACCCGCACGGCGACGCGTCGATCTACGCCACCGTGGTGCGGATGGCCCAGCACTGGTCGCTGCGCTACACGCTGGTCGACGGGCAGGGCAACTTCGGCTCGCCGGGCAACGACCCGCCCGCGGCGATGCGCTACACCGAGTGCAAGCTCGCGCCCATCGCCATGGAGATGCTGCGTGACATCGACAAGGACACCGTCGATCTCATCCCCAACTACGACGGGCGCTCCCAGGAGCCGACGGTCCTGCCCTCGCGCTTCCCCAACCTGTTGGTCAACGGGGCGGCGGGCATCGCGGTCGGCATGGCCACCAACATCCCGCCGCACAACCTGCGGGAGGTGGCCGCGGGCATCGTCTGGTCCCTGCAGAACCCCGAGGCGACGGACGAGGAGCTCCTCGAAGCACTGATCGCCCGGGTCAAGGGCCCGGACTTCCCCACCGGCGCGCTGATCGTCGGCCGGCGCGGCATCGACGACACGTACCGGACCGGCCGTGGTTCGATCACCATGCGGGCGGTCGTCGAGGTCGAGGAGGACGCCAAGGGCCGCCAGTGCCTGGTCGTCACCGAGCTGCCCTACCAGGTCAACCCGGACAACCTCGCGCTGACCATCGCCGAGTCGGTGAAGGAGGGCCGGATCACCGGCATCGCCGACGTTCGCGACGAGAGCTCCTCGCGCGTCGGCCAGCGCCTGGTGATCGTGCTCAAGCGCGACGCGGTCGCCAAGGTCGTGCTGAACAACCTCTACAAGCACACCCAGCTGCAGACCACCTTCGGCGCCAACATGCTGGCCCTGGTCGACGGCGTGCCGCGCACGCTCAGGATCGACCAGTTCGTCCGCCACTACGTGGCCCACCAGATCGAGGTCGTGGTCCGCCGGACCCGCTACCTGCTGCGCAAGGCCGAGGAGCGGGCGCACATCCTGCGCGCGCTGCTCAAGGCCCTCGACCGGATGGACGAGGTCATCGCCCTGATCCGGCAGTCGCCCTCGGCGTCGGCGGCGCAGGGCGGCCTGATGACGCTCCTGGAGATCGACGAGATCCAGGCGCAGGCCATCCTCGACATGCAGCTGCGCAAGCTGGCCGCTCTGGAGCGCCAGCAGATCACCGACGAGTACGACGCGCTGATGGCGCAGATCAACGAGTACCAGGCGATCCTCGCCTCGCCCGAGCGGCAGCGCACGATCGTCCAGGACGAGCTCTCCGAGCTCACCGCGCGGTACGGCGACGAGCGCAGGACCGAGATCATCGCCTACGAGGGCGACATGTCCATCGAGGACCTCCTCGCCGAGGAGGACATGGTCGTCACGATCACCCGCGGCGGCTACGCCAAGCGAACCAACACAGATCTTTACCGGGCGCAGAAGCGCGGCGGTAAGGGTGTGCGGGGCGCGCAGCTGCGTCAGGACGACATCGTCGACCACTTCTTCGTCACCACGACGCACCACTGGCTGCTGTTCTTCACGAACAAGGGCCGCGTCTACCGGGTCAAGGCGTACGAGCTCCCCGACTCCGGCCGCGACGCGCGCGGGCAGCACCTGGCGAACCTGCTGGCCATGCAGCCGGACGAGGTGGTCATGGAGGTCCTGGACCTGCGTGACTACGATGTCGCCCCCTACCTCGTGCTGGCCACCCGCAGTGGCCTGGTGAAGAAGACGCGCCTGTCCGAGTACGACTCGCCGCGCACGGGTGGCCTCATCGCGATCAACCTGCGCGAAGATGACGAGGTGATCGCAGCCAGGCTCGTGTCGGAGGAGGACGACCTCCTGCTCGTCTCCCGCGGTGCCCAGTCCATCCGCTTCACGGCCTCCGACGAGGCCATGCGCCCGATGGGCAGGGCGACCAGCGGTGTGATCGGCATGCGCTTCCTCGAGGGCGACGAGCTCCTGGCGATGAACCGGATCGCCGACGGCGACAACGTGCTCATCGCCACCGAGGGCGGATACGCCAAGCGCACCCCTGTGGATCAGTACCCGATCCAGGGAAGGGGCGGAAAGGGCGTCCTGACCGCCAAGATCGTTAGCGCCCGTGGCAAGCTGGTTGGCGCGGTCATGGTCAGGCCCGAGGACGAGGTTTTCGCGATCACGTCCGCCGGAGGGGTTATCCGGACGAGCGCCGGGGAGATCAAGCAGTCGGGCCGCCAGACGATGGGGGTTCGACTGATGAATCTCGCAGAGGGGGACAGCGTCGTGGCTCTGGCCCGCAACGCGGAGTCGTTGGAGACCGAGGAAAACGCCGAGGTGCCGGTGGAGACCGAGGGGAACGGGGAAGGGGATAACCCGTGAGTTCTCAGGGCGAGCCGGGCTCGCGCCCCGCCTCCTCGTCGACACGCGACCAGGTGACGGAGAAAATGGACAAGACCGCCGAGGCGGCCTCGTCACCGGTTAACGGTAGCGCGCCCGCGCCGGAAACCGATGAATCGGTAGCCGACGACCCCAAGGGCAGGAAAAAAGTGACGACCACAGAGGACGGCAAGCAGGCCGAGACCACGGTGCGGATCCGTCCAGGATCCCCACCTCCATCCGCGCCGCCGTTACAGTCACCCTCATCGCCTCCGCCTCCGCCTCCGTCGGGAGGGCAGCAGAACCGCCCGCCGGCGAGTCAGCAGCCATGGTCGCCCGGAAGCCTGTCGTCGCCCCAGCCGCCACTGGACGCGTCCGGCAGGAAGCCCTCGGACATTCCCGCTCCCAGGTCGCCCCGCAAGGCGCACCTGGTGCTGCGCAGGGTCGAGCCGTGGTCGGCCATGAAGTTCAGCTTCGTGGTGTCACTCGTCTGCTTCGTGGTGCTGTTCATCGCGGTCGCGGTGCTCTACATGGTGCTGTCAGGGCTTGGGGTGTTCGACAACATCATCCAGACGGTCAACCAGCTGACGACCGCCGACGGCAAGGCCACCAGTGGCGTCGACGTCGCCTCCTGGTTCGAGCCGGTCCGCATCCTGGGCTACACCGCCCTGATCGGCGCGGTGAACGTCGTGCTGATCACCGCGCTCTCCACCCTCGGCGCGGTGATCTACAACGTCGCATCCGACCTGGTCGGGGGCGTGGAGGTCACCTTCAGCGAGGCCGAATAGCCGATCTTGAGCCATGTCTCCGTTCTTCCTCGGTCGGGGACATGGCGCAAGCAGGTGCCGGAACAGGGTAAGCTTTTCCCAGTTCGAACGGACGGGTTCGCCTCCGCGAAGCGGGTGCGGGGCCGTTCGTGCGCGCTGAGGGGCTATAGCTCAGACGGTTAGAGCGCTTCCCTGATAAGGAAGAGGTCCCAGGTTCAAGTCCTGGTAGCCCCACTCAACTCAGAGGCCATTTCCCGTTGAGGGAAGTGGCTTTTTGATCTTTCGAGTGAGTGACCACGTTCCCTTGGTCTCCTCCTCGTCGTAGGGCTGCGCCGACAGTCGTTGTCCGGAAACGTCATGCTCTGGCGAAGCGGCGGGCCAGGCGGGCGAAGGCGTCCTTGAGCTCGGCCGGGCCGACGACCTCGATGTCGGCGTCGAACCCGCCGATGGCGGAGGCCAGACCGGTCCACGACCATGACCCCAGGACGAGCCGGCAGCGGTCGGGGCCGAGTTCCTCGACGACCCCTTCGCGGGTGTAGCGGGACACGGCGGCGGCGGGCAGGTCGAGGATCACCTCGCCGCGGCACGGCCAGTCGGTGGAGGAGCCGTCGGAGCCCCGGAATCTGGCGGTCACAAAGGCGGCTACCGTGCCCCCGGGCAGTTCGCGCGGTGTGAAGCGGGGCCCGGTGGGAATGCGCGGGGTGATCCGGTCTACGCGGAAGGTGCGCCAGTTCTCGCGGTCGAGATCCCAGGCGACGAGGTACCAGCGCCCGCCCCGGGTGACGAGGTGATGGGGCTGTGCCCGGCGCGGCGGGGCGGGCGCGCCGCCGTCGTCCGTTCCTGACGCGTAGTCGAAGCGCAGCTCCTCGCGGGCGTGGACGGCGGCGCTGAGCGCCATGAGCACGCCGCTGTCGATCTGCGGGTCCGGCCGGAGCTCCGGCCGCTCGACGGCGGTGACCTGGAGGGTGTCGATGCGGTGGCGCAGCC
Organism: Streptosporangium sp. NPDC049248; assembly: GCF_040678965.1. Lineage (NCBI taxonomy): Bacteria > Bacillati > Actinomycetota > Actinomycetes > Streptosporangiales > Streptosporangiaceae > Streptosporangium > Streptosporangium sp. NPDC049248. The sequence continues at coordinate 109,973 of NZ_JBFAQY010000018.1, read as the reverse complement.
GTGTGGGCATGACCTGGCAGATGGTGTGCAGGGCGCGCGCCGCGCCCTGCTCGATGTCGGCGCCGCTGGCGGTGGCGAGCTGCAGGGCGATGGCCAGGGCGACGGCCTGCTCGTCATCGAACAGCAACGGGGGCAGCTCCGTGCCGGCGTCGAGCCGGTACCCGCCGTCGGGCCCCTTGAAGGCCGTGATGGGGTAGCCGAGCTCGCGCAGGCGGTCCACGTCACGGCGTACGGTGCGGGAGCTGACGTCCAGCCGCTCGGCCAGCAGCGCTCCCGGCCAGTCCCGGCGGGTCTGGAGCAGCGAGAGCAGCGCCAGCAGCCGCGCTGAGGTTTTCGGCATGTCATCCATCTTGCCGCAAGAAGAGGACACACCCTGGCCACTTTCCCTGCGACTGTTGTCCCCGGCCGAGCAAGTCCGCGGCCGGTGGTCCAGGCCGGGCTCGCCTGAGGGCGTCCGGAGACAATGAGCAGAGATCAGAGGTCGAGCATGTCCGTCAAGTCCGTGGCGCATTTGAACTTCCGGGGCGACGCCCGCGCGGCGCTGGAGTTCTACCAGTCCGTGTTCGGCGGCGACGTCGCCGTCGTCACGTACAAGGATGCGGGAAACGTGCAGGACCCCGCCGAGGCGGATCAGGTGATGTGGGGGCAGGTGGCCGCCGGCAACGGCTTCCACGTCATGGCGTACGACGTGCCCTCGCAGTTGCCGTGGGACCGGGGCGAGAACTCGTTCTTCCTCTCCGTGCGCGGCGAGAGCACGGAGGAGATCACCGAGTACTGGCAGAAGCTGTCCGCCGGGGCGACCGTCGTGCAGCCGCTGGGGCCCGCGCAGTGGGCTCCGCTGTACGGGATGCTCAAGGACCGCTTCGGCGTCGTCTGGGTCCTGGACGTGGTGAGCCCGTACAACGGCTGATCACGGGGGCGGGGGCCGTTCCCCCGCCTTCACCGGCCTTCTGTCGATCGAAGCGAAGGGAACACCCCAGAATGAGGATGCGGCCCCTGGGCCGGACCGGGATACAGGTCAGCCCCTACTGCCTGGGCACCATGATGTTCGGCCGGGTCGGCAATCCCGACCACGACGACTGCGTACGCATCATCCACCGGGCCATGGACGCGGGGATCAATGTCATCGACACCGCCGACGTCTATTCCTACAGCGAGACCGAGGAGATCGTCGGCAAGGCGCTGAAGGGCCGCCGCGACGACATCGTCGTGGCCACCAAGGTGAGCGGCCCGATGGGCGACGATCCCAACCGCGCCGGCAACTCCCGGCGCTGGATCATCACCGAGGTTGAGCACTCGCTGCGCCGCCTCCGGACCGACCACATCGACCTCTACCAGATCCACCATCCCGACCCGCGGACCGACATCGAGGAGACCCTGTCCGCGCTCACCGACCTGATGAGCAGCGGCAAGGTACGCGCCATCGGGACCTCCAACTTCCCCGCCACCGACATCGTCGAGGCCCAGTGGGTCGCCGAACGGCGCGGCCTGGCCCGCTTCCGCACCGAACAGCCGCCGTACTCGCTCGTCAACCGCGGCGTCGAGCGCGAGGTGCTGCCCGTGTGCGAGCGCTACGGCCTCGGCACCCTCGTGTGGGGCCCGCTCGGGATGGGACTGCTCACCGGCCGCTACCGTAAGGGCGGCACGGCGCGGGTCCCCGAGCGACGGATGGCCTGGGTGCCCAGGCACATGTCCGACGAGCGTACGCTCGACACCGTCGAACGGCTGGCTCTGCTGGCCGAGGAGGCCGCGATCCCCTTGACCCACATGGCGATGGCGTTCACGGTCACCCATCCGGGGGTCACCTCGGCGATCATCGGGCCGCGCACCCTGGAACAGCTCGACGACCTGCTGGCCGGTGCCGGCACCGTCCTCGGCGATGACCTCCTCGACCGGATCGACGAGATCGTGCCCCCGGGCGGCGACATCGGCCCGCTCGACGTCTCCTACGACCCGCTGGCCGTCACGCGGGCGGCTCTGCGCCGGCGGGCGGCCGACGGGCGTGCCGCGGCGTGACCCCGATGACCGTTCTGGACACCCGGGCGCTCAACCGTGCGACGCTGGCCCGGCAGCTGCTGCTCGATCGCGCCGACGTGCCGGTGCTCGACGCCGTCGCGCACCTGTGCGGCATGCAGGCGCAGGAGCCGCAGGAGCCGTTCGTCGGGCTCTGGTCGCGGCTGCGCGCGTTCGACCCTGCGGTGCTGTCGGAGCTGCTGACCGGGCATGGGGTGGTGCGGACCCACCTCATGCGTCGCACCGTCCACCTGCTGACCGCCGAGGACGTGCTGGCCTGGCGGGCCCGCCACGACCTCATGCTGCGCCGGCGGGTGCTCGGGACCTACCGTCGCGAGCTGGCCGGGGTGGATCTCGATGAGCTCGCGGCGGCGGGCCTGGCGGTGATGGCCGACGGTGAGCCCCGCTCGATGGCAGAGCTCGTACGGGCGCTGGCCGACCGCTGGTCAGAGCCGGGGCCGCGGGCGCTGGGAGAGATGCTGATCGCGGCCCTCGTCCCGGTGGCGCAGCTTCCGCCGCGTGGGCTGTGGCGGGCGAAGGGGGGAGTGCGCAACATGCTGCTCTCCGCCTGGCTGGGGCGCGACATCGACCCGTTGGCGCAGGACGGCTCCGACCCGGTGGGGCAGGAGCTGGTACGGCGCTACCTGGCGGCGTTCGGCCCCGCCGCCGTGGCCGACCTGCGCGCCTGGTCCGGCCTGGCCGGGCTGCCCGCCGCGGTGGCCGCGATCCGGGACGAGCTGGTCGCCTTCCGCGACGAGCGGGGCCGGGAACTGCTCGACCTGCCTGACGGACCGCGGCCCGACCCGGACACGCCCGCGCCGGTACGGTTCCTGCCGGCGTTCGACAACACGATCCTCGGCTACCACGACCGCAGCCGGATCATCGACGACGCCCACCGCGGCCTGTCGGTCGCCGGCGCTCGCGTCGTCCTGGTCGACGGCCGGGTGGCCGGCACCTGGACCGTCGAGGCCGGCACCGTGGTCGTCGCCCCGCTGAGCGGCTTCTCCCGTGCCGGCCGCACGGCGGTGGCCGAGGAGGGACGCGCGCTGGCCTCGTTCCTCTCCGACGGCGACAGCGATCGCGTGCGGATCGTCCCTCAGTGAGCGGGCCAGGTTAATGTGTGCCGCGACAGGGGCACACGGCGGCTCACATCCACGGCCGTCCAGCACTGGTCAGGAGGGCGGCGCGATCCCATGATCATGTCGTGGACAGTCCTGACAAGGAAGAGATCCCAGGTGGGCGGCAGTTCCCCGGTTTCGGGGCCAAGGCGGCGGCGCGACCCGTCGGCCATCCGGGCATGCGGCCTGGGGCCGGTCCCGGACGGCGGCGGGGCTCAGGGCCGCGCGCCGCACCCGGCGCCCGCCGTATCCGGCCATTGCGCGGGATCCGCACCACCGCCCGAGAAAGGATCGGCGGGTCAGTCGGCGGTTCTCTTCTCAGCGGCTGTCAGGACGGGCTCGTCGATGGTCGGTGCTACTGCGGGGTCTTGGCGCGGCGGCGCAGCGGTTTGGGAAGGCCGGCCAGCAGGTTGCCATCCAGGCGGAGATGTTTGAGGGCGGTGAGGTCGCCCAGCGAGCCGGGAAGGCCGGTCAGCTCAACATCCAGGCGGAGATGGGTGAGGGCGGTGAGGTCGCTCAGCCCCTCATGACCTGATGAGCCCTGCCCGCGGGATGTCACACCGTCCAACGGATCGTCGAGAGGTTCGGCGTCGGCCGCCCCCGATCTCCCACCGTGGGTGCTTATCCCGGTAGCCGCCCTGGTGTGAAACGGGCATGATCAGGGCTTTGTCGACGACGCCTGGGTTCTAGTGCTTGTCGCAACACACCTGATCATGAGGGGCGTGTTGATGGTGAGGCGAGGACCCAAGCGCAGGTTGGATGTCGAGTCGGAGTACTGGCGGCTGGTGCTGTCAGGCGTGGGAACGGTCGAAGCGCCGCGCGGTGGGCAATGGACAGAGGCAGCAAATAGCTACAAAGCTCTCTATCAAGGGTGGGAATCACGCCGCAGGAACGAGTGGTTCAGTCGGCCGAGAGGGTCAGCGAGATCTCCGAGGCGGCGGCGCGGACGAGCTCGATCATGCGGTCGCGACGCGCCCGGTCCGTTCGGAATATCGGGGCCGCGGTGCCGATCGAGGCGACCACGGCTCCATGGGAGGTGATCGCGGCCGCGGTGCCCCAGATGCCCTCGTCCACCTCCTCGAAGCTCTCGGTCCAGCCGCGCAGACGAGTCCGGTCCAGTTCCTCGTCCGACAGGAGAGCGGCTCGGGCCGGTGGCAGGCCGGGCAGTACTCCGGCGAGGATGGAGGCGCGTTCGGCGCGGCTCATCGAGGCGAGCAGGATCCGTGACATCGAGCCGGCGTGCAGCGGCATCGGCTGTCCCTTGTCGAACTGCAGCCGCACCGGGCGACGCGACTCCGCGCGCTCGACACAGTAGGCCGCCTCGCCGCCGGAACGGGCGATCAGGACCGTCTCGTCGATCTCATCGCGTACCCGGGTGATGACGGGCAGGGCGGCCTCGGTGAGCGGCGCCCGTGCGGCCTCGCAGGCCCGTCCCAGGTTCAGCGCCAGGTCCGTGACCCGGTACGACTTCCCGGAGGCGCGGTCGAGCAGCCCGACCTCCCTCAGCAGGGCGACGTACCGATAGGTGGAGGTCGTGGCGAGGTCGAGTTCCGCCGCCAAATCCGCCACCGTCCAGGTCGGGTGCGCCTCGGTGAAGCAGAGCAACGTCTGCAGCAGTTTCCGCCCGCTGCCCGCGCCCGAGACCCGGTGCGCCGACTGCTCCGTCATGCACTCTCCTCGGGGCCGAACCGACCTGTTCGCACAATGCGAGATTGACGTACCTTCAGGATCTTTATTAGATTTCATCCCACAATATGGTGAGGACATTACCACATTATGGAAATGAATGACTCCTCTGCTGCCGACGAGCAGGTCGCCCAGGGCACGGACGACATGAACACCGTCGTCGTCGCCGGTATGGGGCCGGTCGGCATGGTCGCCGCGTTGAAACTGGCCCAGCTCGGCCATCAGGTGCTCGTGCTGGAGGCCGGGCCCGACCTCGCCGAGGAGTCCCGGGCCTCGACCTTCCACCCGTCGTCCCTGGAACTGCTCGAACAGCTCGGTGTGGTGGAGGAGTTGCACGAGGTCGGCCTCAAGGCGCCCGTCTTCCAGTACCGGGAGCGGACCGGCGCCGTCCTCTCCGAGATGGACATGTCCCTGCTGGCCGATGAGACGAGGTACCCGTACCGCCTGCAGAGCGAGCAGAACAACCTCACCCGGATCATCCGCGACAGGCTCCTGCCGATGCCGAACGTGACCCTGCGGTTCTCCAGTCCGGTCCAGCGGGTCGAGCAGGGCGACCGGCACGCCCGGATCTTCCTGCCGGACACCGACCGCGACCGCCCGATCCTCGCCCGCTGGCTGGTCGCGGCGGACGGCGCACAGTCCAACATTCGCAGGTCGCTGGGCATCTCCTTCGAGGGACGCACCTACGACGAGCGCTTTCTGGTCCTGTCGACCACCCATGACTTCCGGGCGGACTTCCCGGACCTGGCGTACGTGTCGTACATCTCGGATCCACAAGAGTGGGGCGTGCTGCTGCGCACCCCCAACCACTGGCGCGCGCTGTTCCCGGTGCGGGACTCCGAGAGCGACGAGCACGCTCTGTCCGCGGCGGCGATGCAGGACCGGTTGCAGCGGATCGCGGCCGGCCCGGATCCGTACGACATCCCGCATGCCTCGATCTACAAGGTCAACATGCGGGCCGCCGCGACGTTCGCGGTCGGGCGGATCCTGCTGGCCGGCGACGCGGCCCATGTGAACAACCCGCTCGGCGGCATGGGCATGAACAGCGGCATCCACGACGCGTGGGCCGCGGCGCTCTGTATCGACGCCGCGCTCGGCGGAACCGACGCCGACCATGTCGCCCGGCTCTACGGCGAGCTGCGCCGGGACGCCGCGCTCAACCACGTCCAGGCCACCGCGCAGCGGAACTACGACTCGATGCGCGAGGACGACGACGCCGAGCGGGAGGCGCGCGCCGAGTCGCTGTCCGCCATGGACCGGGAACTGCTCGACAAGCGGGAGCATCTTCGCCGGGCGGCGATGTTCACCTCGCTGCGCATCACCCTCGGCCGCCTCGCGCGCGAACTGCACGCGGTACGCGAGGGGGACCGTCCCGCGGGCCGCCGGCTCTCCGAGATGCTGTGCCACGGGCCGGTTCTCGCGCCCGGCGCCCACGACGGTGTGACGGTCAGGGCGGTGGAGCAGGCCGGCTTCGCGGCCGCGTACGTCTCCGGTTCCGCGGTGTCGGCCGTCGCCCTCGGCCGGCCCGATCTCGGCTACCTCGGCCTGGCCGAGATGGCGGAGCAGGTACGCCGGATGGCCTCGACCAGCGACCTTCCGCTGATCGTGGACGGCGACACCGGCTACGGCGGCGTACTCCAGGTCGGCGAGGCCGTCACCAGGCTCGAACAGGCGGGTGCCGCGGCGGTCCAGTTCGAGGACCAGGTCGCGCCGAAACGCTGCGGGCACATGAGCGGCCGCCAGGTCGTCCCGATCGAGGAGATGGTCGCCAAAGTCGAGATGGCCGTCGCCCGCCGGCGCTCCATCCTGGTCATCGCCCGGACGGACGCGCTGGCCGTGGAGGGCCTCGAATCCGCGCTCGCGCGGGTGCGCGCCTACGCCGCAGCCGGTGCCGATCTCGTCTTCGTCGAGGGTGCCTACACCGAGGAGTCGCTACGCGCCATCCGCGCCGCCGTTCCCGGCACCCCACTGATGGTCAATCTCAGTGAGGCGGGCGATCATTCCGCGCTGCCGCCGACCCGGATCCTCCAGGAGTGCGGGGTGGCTCTGCTGATCTATCCCGTCGCGCCGATCCTCGCCGCCGCGCAGGCCGCGGCCCAGACCTACCAGGCCATCCGGAGCACCGGCAGGTCCGACCGGACCGGTACGGAGTGGTCGCGTTTCACCGACCTGCTCGGCCTGTCCGGGCAACTCGCGGAGGCCGAACTCCTCGCCGCGTCCGCCGCGCTCGCCACATCCACGCGGACCGGTGCTCCGGAAGGGAGCATCGAGGGCTGTGAATCCCCGACCGAGCACCTCTGATCCTAAGGAAGCCGTCATGTTCTTTCACGTTGGGATGCTGACCCTCACCGACGAGGCCACCGCCGCGCACCGGGCCGCCATCGTCGAGGCGCTGAGCGCGCTGCCCGGCCAGATCCCCGGGCTGCTGGGCGCGAAGGTCTCCACCGACGCCGGTCTGACCCCCGGCAACGCGCACCTGATGTTCACGATGACCTTCGACTCCCAGGACTCCTGGAGGGCGTACGGTTCCCATCCCGCGCACGTCGCGGTGGCCACCGAGCACATCAAGCCGTTCCTGGCCTCGAAGACGTTCGTGCAGATCGACGAGACCTCCGCGTCATGACCGGACGCCGGCCCGCGCCACGTGCGGCGCGGGTCGAACGAGCCTTCGGAGAAGGCGGGCGGCGGCCCGTGTGGGGGCCGCGGTGGCGGGCAGATTCTGCTCGTGGAGGGCCGGAACCGACGGGGCTGAGCTGTCATGATGCTGGTGGGGACGTCTGGCTGGCAGTATGCCGACTGGCGCGGGGGGCTCTACCCGCCCGGCCTGCCCCAGCGGCTGTGGCTGGAGCGGTATGCCGAGTGCTTCGAGACGACCGAGAACAACAACACCTTCTACCGGTTGCCGACGCGCGAGACGTTCGAGAAGTGGCGGGATCGCACCCCGGACGCGTTCGTCATGGCGATCAAGGCAAGCCGCTTCCTCACCCACGTCAAACGGCTGAAGGATCCCGAGGAGCCCGTCGAGCGCCTGCTGGCGGCGGCCGAGGGCCTGGGAGCCAAGCTCGGGCCGATCCTCCTGCAGCTTCCACCGACGTTGCCGGCCGACCTCGGCAGGCTCGCCGGATGCCTTCGCTGCTTTCCCGCCCATCTGCGGGTCGCCGTCGAGTTCCGGCACGTGTCGTGGTGGAGCGATCCCGTCCGCGAGGTGCTGTCGGCCCACGGTGCGGCCCTGTGCTGGGCCGACCGGCTCGGCCGCCCGCAGACCCCCCTGTGGCGGACCGCCGACTGGGCCTATCTGCGCTTTCACGAGGGCCGAGCGCACCCCTGGCCCTCCTACGGCGACGGCTCACTCCGTTCCTGGCTGCGCCGCCTGCGCCGGGAATGGGATGAGCGCCGCGACGTCCATGTGTACTTCAACAATGATCCGGGCGGCGCCGCGGTGCGCGACGCCGCCCGATACGCGGAACTCGCGCGCGCCGAGGGGTGGCCGGTGAGTCGCACGCCGGCCCGGATCCCGGCATGCGGGGAGACCACGCTCGCCCGGTGACGATCCGGCCGCGGCACACGGAGAATCAGCCGGGCCCGCCACCGCCCGGCAGGGTGACCGTCACCACCAGGCCGCCGCCGGTTCGCGGGCGGGCGGCGACCTCACCCCCGTGCGCGCGGGCCACCGAGCGCACGATGGACAGGCCCAGCCCCGCCCCCTTGGCGGTGACCATGCGCTCGGCGCCCAGCCGCCGGAACGGCTCGAACAGCGCGGGAAGTTCGTACGGCGGCACCGTCGGCCCGCTGTTGCTCACCTCGACCTCGGCCCTGCCGTCGGCCCTGACACGGCTGGTCGCCCGTACCCAACCGCTCTCCTTGGCGTTGTGCCGTACTCCGTTCTCCACCAGGTTGTGCACCATCCGCTCAAGCAGCAGGGCATCGCCCAGTGTGAGCGCCTCCCCCGCGTGCTCGGTGATCTCGATCCCGGCCTGCCCCGCCTCGGGCGCGCACTGCGCCACGACATGGCTGAGCACGTCGGCCAGATCGACGGGAAGCCGCTCGGTGATCTCGTTCTCCGACCCGGCCAGCAGCAGCAGCCCGACGATGAGCCGCTCGTGCCTGGTGTTGATCTCCAGTAGGTTCTCGCCGAGCTGCTTGACGTCCTCGGAGGCCGATTTGCGGTGCATGGCCAGCTCGACCAGTGCCCGGCCCAGGGTGAGTGGGGTGCGCAGCTCGTGGGAGGCGTTGGCGACGAAGCGCCGTTGCCCGTCGAAGGAGCGGTCCAGCCGCTCGATCATGATGTCGAAGGTGTCGGCCAGATCCTTGACCTCGTTGTCGGGCCCGCGCAGCGCGATCCGCTCGTGCAGTCCCCGGTCGGCGGCGGGGGCCGCGGCGATCCGCCTGGCGGTCTCGGTCACCTGGTGCAGGGGGGCCAGGACCCGGCCGGTGACCAGCCAGCCGAAACCCGCCGCGGCGCCGCCGACGACCACCAGCACGATGCCGCCCAGGAGGAGCATCGAGGTGGTGGCGGCCTCGTGCAGGGTGCTCTGTTGCTGCTTCATCCACTGCTCCGCCTGCTCCGCGTCGAGCAGGGCGGCCGACGACGGGCCGTACATGACGTCGGTGGCGGACGTCGGGCGTCCGATGGTGATGACCTTCGTCTTGGAGGTGAGCTGTTGGTTGAAGAGCATGTAGACGGTGCCGAGCAGTACGATCCCGGCCACCAGGAACAGCCCGCCGTAGATCAGGGTCAGCCGGGCCCGCAGTGTGACGCGGCGCGGCAGCGGTGTCCGGGACCTCACGGGATGCGATACCCCACTCCGGTGACGGTCTCGATGACCGGGGGGTCGGCGAGCTTGCGGCGCAGCTTGAGGATGGTGAGCCTGACGGCGCCGGTGAACGGGTCGGCGTACTCGTCCCACGCCTTCTCCAGCAGGTACTCGGCGGGAACCACCGCGCCGTCGGCACGCAGCAGCTCGGCCAGCACGGCGAACTCCTTCCTGGCCAGCGGCACGTAGCGGCTGTCGCGGAACACCTCGTGACGTGCGGGGTCCAGGGTGATGCCCGCGCGGCGCAGCACCGGCGGCGTGGCGGGGCGGCACCGGCGCCCGAGCGCCAGCACGCGGGCGGCCAGTTCGGGGAAGGCGAACGGCTTGCTGAGGTAGTCGTCGGCGCCCAGTGACAGGCCCTCGACCCGGTCGGTGACCTCGGCGGCCGCGGTCAGCATCAGCACCCGTGCGCCGGCTCCCACCTCGACCAGCTCCCGGCAGACCTCGTCGCCGTGTACGGCCGGCAGATCCCTGTCCAGCACGACCACGTCGTAGTCGTTGACGCCCGCCCGCTCCAGCGCCGCCGCTCCGTCGAGGGCGACGTCGACCGCGTGGGTCTCCTCACGCAGCCACTCCGCGATCGCCTCGGCGAGCAACGGCTCGTCCTCCACCACCAGAACTCGCATGCCCCCATGGTGGCCGCCCCGGTGTTTCCTCCACGTTAGTGAGCGTTCCTGGAAACGCCGGGGAAACACCGCACCCGCTTGCATCACCTCCCGAAGGGCCGGAAACGCTCCGGCCGCGCTCTTGAGGAGACGACACCATGCGACTGCGGACGCACCATGCGCCGGTGGCACTGCTGATGGCCCTGATCCTGACCGGATGCGGCGCCGCTCCCGAAACCGGCACGGTGGCCTCGGCCGGCGGCGGGGCCAAACAGGCGGGTAGCAGTGCCGCCCCGACCCTGAGCCGGGAGGAGAAGGGCGTGAGGTTCGCCCAGTGCATGCGGGAGAACGGCGTGCCCATGGAGGATCCGGAGGGTGGCCGCATCCAGCTCAAGTTCGACAAGGACGGCGGCGTCGACAGGTCCACGGTGGACAAGGCCATGCGGGCATGTCAGGAGTTCAGCCCACAGGGCGACAGGTCCGGGGCCGCCGACCCCGAGGCGGAGGAGCGAGGCCGCGCCTACGCGGCCTGCATGCGCGAGAACGGCCTGGAGGGCTTCCCCGATCCCAAGCCGGGCCAGCGCGGCATCATGATCACCCCCGAGATCGGTGAGGACCCTGACTTCCCCGCCGCCCAGCAGAAGTGCCAGGACATCATGGCGGCCGGTGGCCCGCGGTGACCGCTGAGGAGAGCCGCCCACGGCGCCGTGCGCGCCGCGGCGGAAAGATCGCCGTGGCGATCCTCGCCCTGGCCGTGGGCGGCGCGGTCGCCGCCGGCGTGCTCGGCATGGGCGACGGCACCGCGGCGGACTCCCCCGCCACCCGGCTGCCGCCCAAGACCGTCCCGGTGACCAGGCAGACGCTCACCGACACGCACACCGCCGACGGCGCGCTCGGCTACGGCACCACCGGTACCGCCGTCAACCGGCTGCCCGGTACCCTCACCCGCCTGCCGGGCACCGGCGACCGCGTCACCCGCGGCAGAGCCCTGTATCGGGTGGACGACAAACCGGTCGTGCTGATGTACGGCACGCTGCCCGCCTACCGGACGATGCGGATCGGCGACGAGGGTCCCGACGTCAAGCAGCTGGAGAGGAACCTGAAGGCACTGGGCTACACCGGCTTCACGGTGGACGGCGAGTACACCTACTCCACCGCCGAGGCCGTCAGGCGGTGGCAGGAGGACCGGGGCCTGCAGGAGAGCGGCGAGGTCGAACTCGGCCGGGTGATGTTCGCTCCCGGCGCGGTTCGCGTCGACAGCCTCCAGGCGGGAGAGGGCGACCCGACGGGCCCGGGACGCAAGGTGCTGACCTACTCCGGCACGGCCAAGGCCGTCACCGTCGAGCTCGGCGCCTCCGAGCGGCGACTGGCCAGAAAGGGCGGCAAGGTGACCGTCACGCTCCCCGACGGCACCACCATCGGCGGTCGCGTCGAGGAGGTGTCCACCGTGATCAAGCCGGGCGGTCAGGGCCAGAGCCCCACGACCGGCGTGGAGGTGGTCGTCGAGCTGCGCGGCGGGAAGGCGCAGAAGGCGGCCGCCGCCTACGTCATGGCCTCGGTCGACGTCACCTTCACCGCGGGCAGGCGAGAGGACGTGCTGACCGTCCCGGTCGCCGCGCTGCTGGCGCTGCGGGAGGGTGGCTTCGGCGTCGAGGTCGTCAACGGCTCGACGTCCTCCTACGTCCCGGTCACGACGGGCCTGTTCGCGGCCGGCCGGGTGGAGATCTCCGGTGACGGGATCACCGAGGGAACCGCGGTGGGGGTGCCGAAGTGATCTCGCTGAGCGACGTGACGAAGATCTATCCCGGCGGTGTCACCGCACTGGCCGGCGTCTCACTGGACATCGGCGCCGGCGAACTCGTCGCCATCGTGGGCCCCTCGGGCTCGGGCAAGTCCACCATGCTCAACGTGCTCGGCACCCTGGACCGGCCCACCGCCGGCAGCGTGCGCATCGACGGCTACGAGGTGGGCGGGCTCGGTGACGCCAGGTTGTCGGCGCTGCGGGCCACCCGGATCGGCTTCGTCTTCCAGCAGTTCCACCTCGCCGCGCGCGTCACGGCGCTGGACAACGTGGCCGACGGACTGCTCTACTCCGGCCTGCGGCCGGGCGAGCGGCGGCGCAGGGCGGCGGCGGCGCTGGAGCGGGTCGGGCTGGGCCATCGGATGGACCATGAGCCGCATGAGCTGTCCGGTGGTGAGCGCCAGCGTGTCGCGGTGGCGCGGGCGGTGGCGGGCGATCCCCCGCTTCTGCTGGCCGACGAGCCGACCGGCAACCTCGACTCCGCCTCGGGGGCCGGGGTGATGGAGCTGATGCGCGGCCTGCACGCGGGAGGCACCACCGTAGTGATCATCACGCACGACCGGGAGATCGCCGAGTCACTGCCACGCCGGGTACGGATGCGCGACGGTCGCGTGACCTTCGACAACGCGCGGCCCGAGGCCACGGTCCCGGAGGTGGGGCGATGACCGCCGAGGTGCCGCGACCGGCGCTGCGACCGGCGCTGCGACCGGCCAGGATGTGGCCGCGCGATGTGCTCAAGGTGGGCGTGGTGGGCCTGCGCACCCGGCCGATGCGGGCGTTCCTGTCCGCGCTGGGGATCGCCATCGGCATCTCCGCGATGGTCGCCGTGGTGGGCATCTCCTCCTCCTCGCGTGCCGATCTGGACCGCACCCTGTCCGAGCTGGGCACCAACCTGCTGACCGTCTCGCCCGGCACGACGATGACCGGTGAGCAGGCCAGGCTGCCGGTCGAAGCCGAGGCGATGGTGGGCAGGATCGCCCCGGTGGAGTCGGTCTCGGCCATCGGACGGGTGGCCGACGCCGACGTCTACCGCACCGGAAAGATCCCCAAGGCGGAGACGAACGGGATCGCGACCTACGCCGTGCGGACCGGGCTGCCCGCCACCGTCGGGGTCGAGGTCCGTAGCGGTACCTGGCTCAACGCCGCCACCGCCTCCTATCCGGCGACGGTGCTGGGCGCGATCACCGCGCAACGCCTCGGGATCGGCCACGCGGGGCCGGACACCCAGGTAATGGTCGGCGGGGTGTGGTTCACCGTTGTCGGCATCCTGGCCCCGACGCCGCTGGCGCCCGAACTGGACACCGCGGCGCTGGTCGGCTGGCCGGTGGCCGAGTCCAGGCTGGGCTTCGACGGCCGCCCGACCGTCGTCTACACCCGCTCGCGGGACGCGCAGGTGGAGGCGGTGGCTCAGGTGCTCGGCGCCACCGCCAACCCGGAGGCCCCCAACGAGGTCGACGTGTCGCGTCCCTCCGACGCGCTGGCCGCCAAGCAGGCCGCCGACGCGGCCTTCACCGGGCTGCTGCTCGGCGTGGGCGGGGTGGCACTGCTGGTCGGCGGGGTCGGGGTGGCCAACACCATGGTCATCTCGGTGCTGGAACGGCGCGGTGAGATCGGCCTGCGCCGCTCCCTGGGGGCGACCAGGGGGCAGATCCGCACCCAGTTCCTCGCCGAGTCGCTGCTGCTGTCGGCGCTGGGCGGGATCGCGGGCGCGCTGCTGGGCGTGGCGGTCACGGCGGGGTATGTCACCTCGGTGTCGTGGTCCGTGGTGATACCGGTGTGGGCGGTGCTCGGCGGGGTGGGCGCCACGCTGGTCATCGGCGTGCTGGCCGGCCTGTACCCGGCGATCCGCGCCTCCCGCCTGTCGCCCACCGAGGCGCTGACGCAGCCGTAGCCGGTTAGCGGTGCGGCAGGAGCCTCCTGGAGATCGTCCAGGCTCCGGAGGTGAACAGCCGTCATCCCCGGCTTCCGAGGGACCCTCCAGCGATGGGCCGGAGGCACCGGTATCGAACCATCGCGGGGAGGGATACGTCATGAGGGCATGAGACATCGGCTGTCAGTCGTTCTGCTGCTTCTGGCCGGGGCCCTCGTGATCGCTCCCGGTACGGCATGTGCCTGCTCCTGCGCTCCCCTCGAACCGGCCGAGCAGGTGAAGGGGGCGGCGGCCGTCTTCACCGGGACGGTGGTGGCCGCCCGCCGGGTCGGCGGAGACCCGCTCGGTACTCCACCGCCGGTCGTCTACACCTTCCGGGCCGACCAGATCTACAAGGGGAAGGCGAGCGCCGAGTTCGAGGTGGCCACCAACGCCGACAGCGCCGCGTGCGGATACAACTTCGTCACCGGGTCGCGGTACCTGGTGTTCGCCGCCACCGGCCAGTCAGGTCTGCTCACGGCCGATCCGGGGGTGGCCCTGAACACCTCGCTCTGCGCCGGTAACCTGCTGGTCAGCCCGGGTGATGCCGCGTTGCGTGCCGGGGACGGCCTGCCGAGCGGGGAGTCGCTCGCAGCGGAACTCGTCACCGCCCTGGGTACCGCGACCCCACCCCCGGCGCTCCCGTCCCCGACGGCCGTCGCCACTCCCGCACCGGACGCCTCCGGCGGCGGGTCGATCCCGATCTGGATCTACGCGGGGGTGGCCGTGACGGGCGCCGGCCTCACCTTCACCGGGTGGCGATTCTCCCGGCGGCGCGGACGGAGCAGGCGCCTGCCGGACTAGGCGTGTCGACCGGACGGGCCGGTGACCGCGACGGATCAGGCACCGTGCGGTTGTCGTGGAGCCGGTTCGGGCCGCCTCCCTGGGATACGGGCTCGCCCAGGGAGGCGGCATCGGGCTCAGAGGCCGTAGGTGGAGAACAGGTTGGTGGTCGGCCAGGTGGTGACCGCGTTCGCGGCCTTGTGCATCAGGGAGTCGATGTCGCCGTAGCCGAGGCCCGAGGGGTCGTCACGCTGGTCGAACAGCACCACCCAGCTCAGCCCGTCGTACCTGCGGACCATCAGGGTCGAGGTGCCGGGTAGCGACCCGGTGTGCCAGGTGTTCATGCCACCGGTGACCGGGCGCACGTTCCACCCCAGACCGTAGTACCAGCCGTCCGCGTTGATGCCGATGGACGGCTTGGCGAACGTCCTGGTGATGGACGCCGCGGTGAGCGGTCCCGTGCCGTCGAAGATCGTGCTGAACTTCGCCAGGTCGACGGCGGAGGAGAGCCAGCCGCCGTGCGCGGCCATGTTCTCGATGTTGAAGCTCCCGTAAGGGGCGGGCAGCACGGCGCCGGAGGTGTCGAGCACCGTCGTTCCGGTCTTCCCGGAGAAGTACGGAGCCTCCGTCGACCGCCGCTGGCTCTTCGCGGATCTGCCGAGCGCCATCCGCTTGATCTTGACGGCGCCGAGGACCTTCTGCTGTACGTAGTCGGCGTACGACAGGCCGCTGATCTTCTCGATGATCTTCTCAAGCAGCAGGTAGCCGTAGTTCGAGTAGGCGTACTTCGTTCCGGGGGCGTGGTCGAGCGGGCGCCTGCCGGTCCACTCGATGACGTTGGCCTGGCTCACGGGCAGGGACACCCCGAGCAGCTTCGCGACGGCGCGGTCCTGGAACATCGGGTCCGAGGAGATCGCGCTGTTCCAGCCGCCCAGGTGCTGCAGCAGGTGGAGCACGGTGACGTCGCCGAGCCGGGTGTCGGCGGCGGTGCTCAGGCCGAGCAGCGGCGCCACCCGGGCGGACAGGCTCAGCTTTCCGTCCTGGACGAGCTTCGTCACCGCGGTCGCGGTGACCGGCTTGCTGAGGCTGGCGACGCGGAACAGCGAGGTGGGGCCCGCCTGGAACGTGGTGTCCGCGGTCCAGTTGTAGCCACGGGCCAGCATCAGCTTGCCCTTGCGCACCACGGCCAGGGACGCGTGTGGGATGGCACGTGCCTGCATGAAACTTTTCAGGGTGCTGTCGAAGGATGCCAGCCCCGAGGCGCTCTTCCCGGTGACCGTCCAGACGGGGGCGGTCACCCGGCCTGACGTGGCGGCGGCGAATCCCGGACGTGCCTGTGCGGTGGCGGCCCCGGCCGCCGCGGCGCCCGCGAGCAGCCTGAACGTGTCCCTGCGGGTCAACATCCCAGATCCCCCGATCTTTGAGGTCATCACGAAAACGGGATCTTACGGGAAATCAACCCATATCCGGTGGAGACAGGGCGGAGCGCAGAGTGCAGATGGCGCCGAACTCCCATCATTGACACATTTGTCAAGTCTCTCTAACTTGCAGATGGTCTTGTATGTGGAAGCTGTTCACGTGTGTGACCACGGGAGTGTGACCATGTCGCCCCAGAGTCCGTCGTTCGGCCGACGTCAGATGCTGGCCGGGGCCGCGGCCCTCGGCCTCGCGCTCGTCCCGGCCACCCGGGCCGCGGCCGGGACCAACCCCGCGCGCCCGTTCGGGCCGTACGGCTCACCGCTCCGCAGGCTGAACGAGCGCACGCTGTACGTCGACTCCCAGGGCCGGGGTGACCACACCGCGGTCCAGGCGGCGGTCGACGCGACGCCGGACGCTCCCGGGCAGGGCTGGACCCTGGTGATCGCGGCCGGCACCTACCGCGAGACGGTCCTGGTGGCCCAGGCCAAGACCGGCCTGACCCTCGTCGGCGCCACCCGCCGGGCCCGCGACGTCGTCATCGTCTTCGACAATGCCGCGGGAACGGCCAGGCCCTCCGGCGGCACGTACGGCACGAGCGGCAGCGCCACCACCACGATCCAGGCCGACGGCTTCACCGCGGCCTATCTGACCTTCGCCAATGACTGGCTGCGCGCCGACCACCCGGAGATCACCGCGACGCAGGCCGTCGCGGTGAAGGTGATGGGCGACCGTTCGTTCTTTGAGGCGTGCCGTTTCCTCGGTCATCAGGACACGCTTTACGCCGACACCCTCAGCCTGGCCGCCTTCGCCAGGCAGTACTACCTGCGCTGCCAGGTCGAAGGCGACGTCGACTTCGTCTTCGGCCGGGCCACCGCGGTCTTCGACCGGTGTGAACTGCGCACCCTGGTCCGCGACGTGCCGTTTCGGCCCTACGGTTTCGTGTTCGCCCCGAGCACCGCCGCCGCGAACCCGCACGGTTACCTGGCGACCGGTTGCCGCATCACCGGCGAGTCCCCCGACGGCGCCTACGGCCTCGCACGCCCCTGGCGCCCGAGCAGCGACCCGACCGCCGTCCCGATGCTGACCGTGCGCGAGACCTGGATCGGCCCCGGGATCGACGTCACCGCTCCGTACGTGAACATGAGCGCCGGTTATCCCTGGCAGGACGCCAGATTCGGCGAGTACCGCAATGTCGGTCCGGGGGCCGCGAGGCCCGTTCCCGAGAACAGGCCCCAGCTGACCCCCGAACAGGCGGCTGGGCGGACCGTCCGCGCCTGTCTCGGCGACTGGCGGCCGTCAACGATCGATGATCATCTCTGGTCAGCCCTGGGCCGGTGACAGTTCCGCCATCCGCGACCAGCCCTCGCCGGGCACCTCGACGTTGATGATCTCCGGCGTCTTCGTGATCAGCTCGGGCATCCAGGCCATGGCGGTCCTGAAGTGCTCCGAGTTCACGTGCGCCTCGCCCGCCGCGGGCGAGGCGAACGCCTCCAGCAGGACGAACTGGCCGGGCACCTCGACGCTCCTGGACCATTCGAAGAAGACGTTCCCCGGCTCGCTGCGGGTGGCCTGGGTGAAGTCGTCGACGAGCGAGAGCCACTCCTCGGCCCGCTCGGGACGGATCGTGAACTTGACGGCGATGAAGATCATGAACTGTTCCCTGTCGAGAGTCGAGACGAGTGTTACCCGCCTGCGGGTATGGCGTGGGGCAGGTGTGCGGCGCCATGGCCAAGATAAGCGAGCGGATGCCGGGGAGCGGGAACCCACCCGCCGTGAGCCGGCCTCGGTCGGCGGCGCATGGGCGGGTCTCAACCGGGAAGGTCGGCACATGATGGGCGACGAGACCTGGCTCAGGAACCTCACCGTCCCGGCCGCCATCACGTGACGTCCTCACCCGACAGGGAGCAGACCATGCAGGCTCCACCGTCCCCGCGCGTGGCCCGGCCGGTCATGTACCACCGCTGGTCCGAGATGACCTTCATGCACTGGCGGTACCCGCCGGCCGAGATCCAGCGGCTGCTGCCGGCCGGGCTCACGGTGCACACCTTCGACGGCGCCGCCTGGGTCGGCCTCACCACCTTCCTGATGGAGGACGTACGGATACCGCACTCGCCGGCCCTGCCGTGGCTGTCGCGATTCCCCGAGACCAACGTGCGCACGTACGTACGAGATGACCAGGGGCGCGACGGCGTCTGGTTCCTGTCGCTGGACGCCGGGCGCCTGCTCGCCGTGCTCGGCGCGCGGGTCGCCTATCGGCTGCCCTACTTCTGGTCCGGCATGTCCGTCCGCGCGGACGGTGAGCGTCAGGGTTACCGCTGCCGCCGCCGGTGCCCCGGGCCGGTGGGCGCACGATGCGACGCGGACGTGGAGATCGGTCCGCCGCTCGCGGAGTCGGAGCGCGACGAGTTGGCGCACTTCCTGACCGCCCGCTACCGGCTGTTCACCACGGTCGCGGGCCGGACTGTCCACGCCGAGATCGAGCACCCCGACTGGCCGCTGCGCCACGCCCGGCTGATCCGCCTGGAGGAGGACCTCCTCCAGGCGGGCGGGCTCGCAGCTCCGGACGGCGCCCCCCTACTGCACGCCTCATCCGGGGTGCCGGTGAGGGTCGGGATGTGGAGCCGGTGACCACGTGTCATCCCTGCCTGACCAGCAGGTGGCGCGGGCCGCGCAGGACCGCGCTCTGCCGGTACGGGGGCGGGTCGGCGACGAGCCGGGGATTCTCCAGGTGGCGTACCAGCCCGTTCAGCGCGATCTGCGTCTCCAGCCGGGCCAGGGGGGCGCCGAAGCACAGATGGATGCCACTGCCGAAACCGAGATGCCGGTTGTCCCGCCGGTCGGGATCGAACCGGTCGGGGTCGCGGAAGTACGCGGGGTCGCGGTTGCCGGAGGCGAGCATGAGCGTGATCCGCGAGCCCTTCGGGATGGTGACGCCCGCGACGGTGAGGTCGCTGTAGGCGGCCCGCCAGGGGATGATGTGCACCGGAGGTTCGTAGCGCAGCAGTTCCTCGACCGTCCGGATGATCATCTCGGGCTCGCGGCGCAGGCGCTCCAGCACTTCTGGGTGGCGTAGCAGGGTCAGCACGCCGTTGGTGATCAGGTTGACCGTCGTCTCGTGACCCGCGATGAGCAGCAGGTTGGCGGTGCTGACGATCTCCTCGTCCGTCATGCGCCCGTCGGGGCCTTCGTCGCTCGCCAGCCGGGACAGCAGGTCGTCGCCCGGCGGCCGGCCGCGGCGGCTCCGCAGGAGTTCGGCGAGATAGTGCCTGAGGTCCTTGCGGGCCTGCGTGCCCTCCCGCAGGCGTTCCTGAGGGTCCGTCGCGGGGTCGAAGTCGAGCAGCGCGACGATCGCCTCGACCCACCGGTGGAATCGCGGCTCGTCCTCGCGCGGCACGCCGAGCAGGTGGCAGATCACGGTGACCGGGAAGGGGTAGGCGAAGTCGTCCACGATGTCGATCTGGTCCCTGCCCACCAGGTTCTCGATCAGGTCGGTGACGACGGCGGTCAGGTCGGACCGCATGTCGTTCACCAGCGTGGGCGAGTGCGGGGGGCCGAAGTGCCGCATCGCCATGCGGCGCAGCCGGTCGTGCCGCGGCGGGTCGAGGCCGATGAACGCCGGTGGGTCCCCGCGCTCGGCGAGGGCCGGCCCCGGGTTTTCGAGGCTGTGCGCGTCGGAGCTGAGGTGCGGGTCGTGCAGCAGCGCGCTGATCTCCCGGTAGGTGCTGACGACGTAGTCGCCGTCCTCCTGCCGGGCCACCGGCCTCCTGCGCAGCTCCGCGTAGAGCGGGTACGGGTCGGCCCGGCTGGAGTAGTCGAGGATCCGCTGGAGAGTGCTGGGCGCCTGAGCGACTGTCATGACCGCTTCTCCTAGGGTTTGCCCGGGTTCAACAGCCCGGCCGGGCGAACGCCACGCGCCGCTCGCTCGGCTCGTGGCCGGTGACCATGACGGTGGCTCCGTGGGTGATGACGACGGGATCCGGGAAGCGGGCGGGGACCGGCTTCATGTCCGCGGGCTGGTCGGGGGTGGGGCAGGAGGGCGGGAAGGGGGCCGCCGCCTCGATCAGTCGCCGGTAGTGGTCGAGCCATTTGGCGTTGTCGAAGCTGACGGCCGCGGTGACTCTGCCGCGGTACCCGTAGGCCGCGACGAACCGGTGCTCCTCCACCGACCCCTGGGTGACGACGACCTCGTCCGCCATGACCGGAACGCCGACGGACTTGATGTTGACGCCGAACTGCATGGACCAGAACGTCGGCATGGACAGGTGCGGCCAGCGGTCTGTCGGAGGGCTGACCATGTTGTGCGCCGCGACCTGGGCCTGCTCCACCGCGTTGGCCCAGTGCTCCAGCGACAGGAACCGGTACTCGTAGACCGGGTGCGGGCAGCGTGCCACGTCCCCGGCGACGAAGACGTCATCGGTGACCAGGCCGTTGATGTCGAACGCCCGGCACCCCGAGTCGCAGGCCACCCCCCAGCGACCGGCGGCCAGCCCCGAGTCCCGCAGCCACTCGGTGTTGCGCACACCGCCGAGCGCGACCACCACCACGTCGGCGTCGATCGTCTCTCCATCGGAGAAGTGAGCGCGGCGCACCCGCCCGTCGCCCTCCAGCCGGGTGACCCTGACACCGCAGCGCAGGTCGACGCCGTGAGCACGCTGGAGGCCCGCGGCGATCGAGCCGATCATGCTGCCGAGCGCTCCCACCAGCGGGGCCTCGGCGACCTCGGCGACGGTCACCGGTATGCCGCGCTCGCGGCAGATGGAGGCGATCTCGGAACCGGCGAACCCGGCCCCGATGACGAGTACCCGGCCGGGCCCGGCGTCCAGCCGCTCCCGCAGGCGGCCGGAGTCGTCGCGGGTGCGGACCACGAACACGCCGTCCAGTGCGGCTTCGGCCTCGTCGGGCCAGGACCTGGCACGTACACCGGTGGTGATCAGCAGCCTGTCGTAGGGAATCTCCCGCCCGTCCGCGAGCCGCACCCGCTTGCCGGCGAGATCCAGTCCCGAGGCGGCCACACCGAGCAACCACTCCGCGCCGATCTCGCGGCGCCGGGGTAGTGCGGTGCCGTCCGCGGGTACCCAGCCGGTCAGGACCTGCTTGGAGAGCGGAGGCCGGTCGTAGGGCTCGCATGCCTCGTCCCCGATGAGGGTCAGTGATCCGGTGAAGCCCTCGTCGCGCAGCGCCTCCGCGGCTCTCAGCCCCGCGAGGGAGGCGCCGACGATCACGATGCGGCCGTCACGCCTGAACGCCTTCAGGCTTCTCTCGCTGCTCATGACGGCCCAGATGTCTCGACCAGGATCGCCTGGACCGGACAGGCCGCGGCCGCACGCAGGACCTGGTCCCGCTGCGCGTCGTCGGGGCTGGAGTGGAACGCGAGGGCCTCCTCACCCTGCATCCGGAACGTGTCCGGGGCCAGGAAGGCGCACTGCGCATACCCCTGGCAGCGCGCCAGGTCGACGACAACCCTCATCAGGACCATCCCTTCCGAGCCCGAACACGGTTGAACAAGGCGCGAGGGGAGTCCGCGGGCCGGGTCTACCGTGAACCCGGCCTCGGAGCGATGCCGTGGCACGTCCTCACGTGTCGCCGGCGGCCGCCACGGTTTCGGGGAGAACGGTCAGGGAAAACCGCGAGGTAATGCGCTGACCTGGCTAAACGAGCGTATCGCGGACATCGGGGCGGAGCATCGCCCTTCTGCCAGCGGGTGGTCAAGGATTGCGTACGAGCGATCCCCTCCGGTTCGGCCGTGGCGAGGTCCGGACGGCTCGCTCAAGCCGGTCGACGGTCGTGGGGGCGGCCCCGGTGCGTCCCCTTCGCGAGCGGTGATGCCCGATCGGTCGGCTGACGATCGAGGCTCAGAACGCGGCCCGGACCTCCTCCTGGCCGGGATCCTCCTGGCTGAGCGTCCTGCTCCGTGCCGCCGGTGAACGCAGGTTCATCCGCAGGCGGACCCGGGAGCCTACGGCGATCCGCTCGATGGTGAACTCGTCGCACAGCTGGGTCATCAGCCACAGGCCGAAACCTCGAACGGTGCCCGTGGGGCGTTTCGCCGGGATGTGCTCGGTGGCCAGAATCCCCACGGTGTCGGTGACGTCGATGGTCAGGTGGGTCTCGTCCTGCCAGACGTCCACCGTGCCCTTGCCGCCGCCGTGCTCCAGAACGTTGATGACCGCCTCGTTGGTGGCGAGGAGGAGGTCGTTCAGACGTTCGCCCCGCATGCCGGCCTGGGTGGCGTAATGGTGGAGACGTTCCCGCAACGCGCTGAGATCCTCGTCGATCGACCAGTGCTGGCCGTGGTCGCCGATCACGACACCCCCTTGACGTCGCCTTGTCTGGCAGTCACCGGGGGACGAGCCGACTTGCTCCAGAATCAGGGCGTTGCAGATGAGTTACACGATGCTAGACACCTGCCCGATCGTTGCCAACTTACGACGGTCATCCGCCGTGAATATCCGGGGCTCGCAGTGCCCTGACAGCGTCGGCGACGGTGGGCTGGATGCCGAAGGCCTGGGCGAGTCCGGTCAGGTGGAGGATTCGTTGCAGGCGGGGGTGCGGGCCGGCCAGGACGATGTTGCCTCCGCGATCCTGGACGATCTTGCGGGCGTTCAGGAATTCCTGGATTCCTGTGGAGTCGCAGAAGGTCAGATCGGCCAGGTCCATGACGAGGTCACCCCGGTCCTGGCCGATGGCCTGGCGAAGGTCGTGACGGAACCGCTCGGCATTGGTGTAGTCGAGCTCGCCGGCCAGGCTCAGCAGGACCATCTCCTTTACCGAGGGGTCGGACACATCGGTCACGCGGACGGCAGCGCTCACGGGTTACACCTCTGTGGACGGTCGGGGGAGGGAAGGCGGCCGGTGCCTCAAGCCTGGAGCCGACCGGGCCGATCCGGAGGTGCTCGGCTTGAGATCCTCCGAATTTCTCTAGAGCACTTTTACGCTACAGCCGAGGGGTGATCAGTTGTTATCCCACTGACGGATACCTTCTCTGGACCTGTCGTCGAGCACCTCCGACCAGCCGCAGATCTCGGCGATCCGCCACGCGTGCGGCCGGAGACCTCTGACGATCAGTCTGCGGTCGCCCACCATCCCGGATGCGATCTCCGCCAGCACCCGCAGGCCGCCCACGTCGACGAAGTCGACACCCTGGAGATCGGCATGCAGATCGCCGCAGGTGCGCTCCGCCGCCACGGCGAGGGCCCGCACCAGGATGTGCCGCGTACAGAGGTCGATCTCTCCCTCGCAGCGCAGGCCGACCGGCAGATCGGTGAAGAGAACGCGCAGTGAGCCGTGGCTGACCTCACCTACCATTGTGATCACCTTCTGGACGGGACATGAGGGTCGGTCGACATCTGCCGCGACGGCAGGCATGTCGACTGATCGTCATGAGGAACCGGCGGTGCCGGTGCCTGCTCTCATCATCCTTCAGCTGGGCGCATTTTGGTATGGTTTGCCGGTTTCGTGTTTCAATGCACGGAAACCGATCGGCCATCGCGTCCGCCGGAGATCCGCACGCACGGGAATGAACGTCTCGCGGAATCGGCTGACCAAGAGACCGCCGTACGGCGGTCCGGCAAAGGAGAACCCCCATGCAGGTGGACGTCAAGCTCTCCCCCGGTGGCGATTCCTTCGTGGCGACGGTGGACGGCAGGCGCGCGGGGCGGTTGGAACTCGTCCGGCGTGACGGGGTTATCGTCTATCCCCACACCAAGGTCGAGCCGGCGTACGAGGGCAACGGGGTGGGGGCCGCACTCGTCCGCACCGCGCTGGACGCGGCCCGCGCCGAAGAGGCCAAGGTCGTGCCTCTCTGCTGGTTCGTCAGGGAGTGGATAGACCGCCACCCCGACTACGCCGATCTTGTTCAGGGCGGCTGACCGATTCATAGCCAGAGGGTTTGGGACGTTCACGCCCCCGATAATCGCGCCGGAGCGAGCGGACACGCTGGTCACCGCGATGTCCGGGCAGAAAGCTTCTTGGCGGCCGGTGACCGGAACCTTCGGGCGGATGGAGCGGCCCACTCCGGGGGTTATCGTAAGAACGCAGGCGGTTTTGCAACAGGATTCATGGCAGATTGTGATCATCAGGTCGCGAGTCGTGCGGGATGATAGTGGCAATTACCCGGTTAGCGTAGATCGGCTGTGACGCTTGTCATGCGGGCCGGGTCATGGCCCGATCCCTTGCTAGGCTGCAGGGAACCGTTCGAACCGGGCGTTGTCTCACCCCGGCAGGTGAGACTTCTCAAGAAGTGGGGTCACACCGTGAAGAAGTTGCTCGTTCTGGCGCTCGTCGCCCTCGGGGGGCTGCTGGTCTGGCGCAAGGTGCAGGCCGACCGCGCCGAGCTCGACCTGTGGACCGAAGCCACCGGCAGCGAGAACTGACAGACGCGGCTACCGATTCGGGTGCTTTCATGGTCCTTGCCCAAGATGGCGTAAAACCCATCAGGCTTGTCTGCCTGGATCTGGCAGGCACCACGATCGGTGACGTCGCCATGGTCGAGCGGGCGTTCGCCGAGGCGATCGCCACGCAGGGCATCGTGCCCGGGACCGGTGCGTACGCTCGTGCCATGGTGCACGTGCACCGGTCCCGGGGATGCTCCAAGATCGATGTCTTTCGGGGGATCTTCCCGGACAACGAGGCCCAGGCCCAGGCGGCCAACCTGACCTTCGAGCGTTCCTACGAGGGCGCCATCGGACGCGCGGGCCTGGTTCCACTGCCCGGAATCGTCGAGGCACTCGACAAGCTCCGCGGTGCCGGCGTCAAGATCTGTCTCACCACCGGCTTCAGCCGTGTCACGCTCGGCCGCGTGCTGGCCGCCCTGAGCTGGTCCGACAGGATCGATCTGGCCCTGTGCCCCGAGGACACCGGCCGTGGCCGTCCGATGCCCGACCTGGTGCTCGCCGCGGTCATGCGACTCGGCATCGAGGACGTACGCCAGGTCGCCGTAGTCGGGGACTCCGAGAGCGAAATGCTCTGCGGCCGCCGTGCCGGCGCGGCGGTGGTCGCCGGCGTCCTGACCGGCGTCCACAGCAGGGAACGCCTCCTCAACGGGGGAGCCACCCACATTCTCGACTCCATCGTGGATCTCCCCAAACTCCTTCTCGGCACCACCTCCACCGAAACCCCTCTGGCTGCCGCAGCCCACTGACCGGCCGTAGATCCGATACGAGTTCAATCCGGTTGAGTGTGAGCTGACTCCCGCCCTCCGGGAGATCGCGCGAACGTTCCCCTTGCCGCACGACTGGGCAGCCCCCAGGCGACCTCGGCTGTGCGGCCTTTGTGTTCGGTTAGATCTCTCCGGTGCGGATGCCCAGCAGGAAGTCGTTCCAGCGAATCTCCCCTGCGATCACCGCTGTGCTGATCGGCCGGCGGGTGGAACGTCGTCCGGACGCGAGGGTTCTGCCTGCGGATCGATGTACGTCCCTCTTCCGACCACGGTTCTGATCAAGCCACGCCCGCGCAGTTCCCGCATCGCGCGCCGCACCGTCAGGTACGCCACTCCATATTCGGAGGCAAGATCACGCTCTGCCGGGAGCCGCTGACCCGGCCGTAGGTCACCGGCATCGATCAACGCCTGGATGTGATTGGCCAGCCGGACATACACATATTCCGGGCTGTCCTCTTCTGGATCGAACGGCGAGACGCTGCTCATGACTTCACCGTATGGCTATGGTGACCTGCTGAAATCTATGGGAAGCCATGCATTGCTATACATGGCTATGCTCTACCGCGTAGCCTCTGACCAAGTACAAAAACGGGACCCGCAGGCGCTCGCAACGCCGTACGGGTCCCTTGATCAGGAAGGTAGTCCTGACCCGTGAGCAACCTTAGTGCTCTCGTTCACAGACAGACGGTCGGTGGTTGCGGCTGTTTCGCCGAGGTGCCGCCGATGCCGATGGGCTGTGCCGTCTGCGGGCACGCCCCCTACGCGCACGGTTGCCCCGACCGGCCCGCCGACCATGAGTACGTCCAGCCCTCCGGCGACCTGCTGGACATTCGCCTGCGGGCCCGCCGGACCGGAGACCGCTCGCTGCCCTGCTTCGAGCCCTCCGCCCCCGTGGCCCCGGCCGAGGGGATCCCGCCGATACCCGTCCAGCGCTGTCCCGGGCAGGCCGCGCCCGTCGTGCCTGCCGTACCGGCGTCGTCGTCCAGGCGGTCGCGCTGTCGTCTGCGATCGACACGTCCGTCCAGCCTCGCCCGCACTGAGGTGTCCCGATTCGGCTACCGGCGCCACCTCGGGTCCCGCCCGAGGCGAACAACCACCTGCGCACTGCTCGCCCTGTCTTCGTACCGGCCCCCTGGCCGGTACGGCGTACCCCTCCAGATCCTTCCCTGCTCCACAGAGCGGGCCCGCCCACTGTTGACAGCGACCGGACGGGCCCTTGATCGGATCGAGGTCCAACCAGTGCGAGATGGTAGTTCCACCACCCCAGAGCCCACCGGCCCCCAGACCACGATCCCCGGCTGGCGGCTGATCCTCAGCGATGCCGGACGGCTGTGGGCCAGCCGGGAGCAGCCCTTCTCCCCGGTCGCCACCCATGCCGGAGCCGAACGGACCGTCGACGGCGACACCCTGGAGGCGTTGCGCGCCGAGACCGACCGGCAGGAGACCTTCGCCCGCGAGGCCGAGGAACAGGTCGCGAAGGAGCAGGCGGCACAAGAACAGGAGGCCCCTGCTTCAGCGGCTCTTGCCCTGGAGATGCGGGAGCGGGAGCAGGCCGGGCGGGTGATCTCATGATCCGTCGCTGTCTGGCCCGTGCCCGGGGCCGTCACCGCGACGGTCAAGCCGCCACCGCTTCGGTCCCGCACTACACCTGGGACCACGAGGCTCGCGCCGAGGCCGCCATGCTGGAGATCACCCGGCCTGGCTGGTCCGTGCTGTACGGCACCGGAAGCCGCCTCTTCCACGCCATCGCCACCTGGTCCACCCCCGAACCCCTGATCATCTGCGACCGGACCATCGAGGGCCTGAAGACCCAGATGCGCGAGGCCGAGACGACCTCGCTCGTCCGGCGCTGGGAACTCACCTCCCCCTCGGCCATCGCCGGCCGCCGCTGAGCAGGCACGGCGGCCCCATCCTTTCCCCGCTCCGGGGCCGCCGTGCCGTCGAACACGTGCCGCGTGAGTACGAAACGCGGTGCGTGACGCGGGCGGGCCCGCCCACCCGGCCCGCCCGCGCCCTCCAGACAGAAGCCCCCACCGTGACCAACCCCGAAACCGACCCCCAGCCCTCGCTCGTCGTGCTGCGGCGGACCTTCCCCGGCTGGTACATCGACCACGACCCTGTCCTCGGCCGCTGGATCGCCATGCGCCACCGGCCCCTCACCACCCAGGAGTCCAAGGCCGGCGCCAAGTGCTTTCTCCAGCGCGGCTGCCCCGACCGGCTCAGCACTGCCCTGACCGATCAGACGGAACTCACCCGCCGTACCCGTACCGCCCCCTGAACCGGCACGGCGAGTACGGCCCGCCCCCGTGACATACCGCCCGCCATCCCACTCCACGATCCAGCCCCGCTCGCTCAGCCCAAGCCCATGCGCCACCGGCCCGATCCGCTCAATGAGGTCCATCACCAGGGCCGATCTCGTGCTCCGGGACCGTTCGCGACCTCCGCCCCTCCTACTCGACGCGACATGCCGAGCCCTACCCGGTCCAAGTGGCGTAGGAGCCGGTCCTGTTGCTACGGTGTACGACTGAAGCAGGCCGTCTCCCATGCAGCGGCTTGAATCTCGGGGCCTTAGCTCAGTTGGCAGAGCGCCTGCTTTGCAAGCAGGATGTCAGGAGTTCGAATCTCCTAGGCTCCACTTCCTCTCGGACACGAAAAAGCCCAGGTCGGGCATGGTTGCCGTAACCTGGGCTTTGATCTTCATTCGGCCTTCTTTCGCTCCCGTGCCCGTTGCGTGCCCGATCCCTTCCCAAGTGCCCCACGGGCGATCCGTGCCACCTCCCGCTGCCGCTCGTACGTCGAGTGCTGATAGAGCATCGCGGCCCGCGTGCTTGGAGTGACCCATGCGCTCCATCAGCTCCCGGATCGACGCCCCGGCGTTCGGGGCGAGGGTGTTCCCGGTGTGCCGAAGGTCGTGAAAGTGGATTTTCGGAAGATCCGCGTCTTTGAGTGCCTGAGCCCAGACCCGGCGGTTGAAGTTGGTGTTCCGTAGCGGACCGTCATCCGGTCCCGCGAAGATCAGTCCCTTGTCGCCGTCCTGGGTGAAGTTCTTCACGTGCGCCCGCAGGTCCTCGATGATCAACTCGGGGATCACCACCGTCCGCTTGCCCGCCGCCGTACCTGGCCCTCTGCCGCTCGCCGACCGGGCGTGCGGCCTGGAGGCCGGTCCCGACCGGCGCCCCGGGCCGTAGCCGCCCGCGCACCCGCCACAGCCGATGCACTCGCCGACCCCAGCGACGCGCCGCCGCCCAGATGCAGCTCTCACGATCGTCTCATCGTGGTCGGCCGCCATACGTGGCGAGGGGCGATCGACGATCCGGGACCTCGTTCCTCGGCCCCGGCTCACCGAAAGCCTGCCCTGGCCTTCGCGCCAGGTTCAGCGGAGTTCGTCTTCCAGCAGACCCATGATGACCTTGTCGTGCCACTTTCCGTCGCGCCGGAACGCCTCACGCATGCGCCCCTCCTCAACGAAGCCCACCTTCTCGTAGACCCGGCGGGCCGCCTCGTTCTCGGCGACTGCGGTCAGCGAGATCCGGTGTAGCCGCATCTTGCCGAAGCCATAGCGGCAGATCGTCCGCATCGCGTCGGTGGCGTACCCCTGGCCCCAGGTGTCCTTCTCACCGAGATAGATATCGAGCTTGGCATCGCCGATCTCGGGTTCAGCCTCCCGTAGCGCGACGATACCGATCGTCCGGCCGTCGAGTGTCTCGATCATCAGGTTCAGGTTGCCGTAGGAGTCGGGGCCGCGCTCCTCAAGCCGCTTCCTGGTGAGAGCCAGCGACGGCGGATAAGGAGCATCCATCCACCGCATGACCTCAGGGTCGCTATGCCAGCGCCACAGAGTCTCGGCGTCCGACGGCTCGATGGCGCGCAGCTGTACGCGATCTCCAGTAACCATGCCGGTTTCCTACCAGAAAGCGGAATAAGCGTGCGAGTTAATTGACAAGCAGCGGCTCGGAAGCCTTGGCCGTACAGCCAAGAGCGTGAACGACGTCGGAACTCAGCGAACATCCACGGATACCGCGACCGCAGGTTAGAGCCTCTGACCTTGATCGAATTGACTTCTTTTAATCCGCAGGTTTCTGGGTCGCCCTATGTCCCTGGGACACAGGGCGGTGACGGTCTCCGGTGCTATCCAGCATCCCCGGCGTCGTTCCCGATCGCCTATGGCAAGCCGTACCCATGCGGGGAGGCGCGGCGCAATGCCGGAGACCGTCTCGAAGGGGGTACCGCCGTGCCCGTCGCGTGCCCGATGGGACGGAGAACAAGGGGGAACAGCGGGGAGTCACGGGGAACGCGATCAGGGCACGGAGCTGCGTCTTCGCAGGTCGAACAAGATCGGTATGCGTCTTTGCAAGCAGGATGCCAGGAATACGACGACGACGTCGTTGACGAGAGTTGCCCTGTTGTGTGTGCCGGACCAGGATCACTCGCATGGGCTTCTGTGAGTACTACCGGGCTGCGGATCGTGAGACGGCGATCATCCAGCCGGAGCATGGCCGTGTGGTCGCCGACCCTGCTAAGTACGGCGTCCCCGAGTTCGACGCCATGGAGACCAAATGGCTCGACCCGTCGATAACCCTGAACGAGCTGGCGGCGCTCATCGCCAATGTCGACCTGTCCACGGAGTTGGTTGCCACGGTGCGCCTGTACCCCTCCTCGTATCCCGACCCGTTCCCGCAGACCGACGAGGAATGGGACGCCCTGCCCGAGGACTCGCCCTACCTCAGCAGCGTGAGTATCGAGGAGCTGTCGGTGAACGTGCGTGACCTGCTCGCCGGCGCCGACGACGCGCACCTGCCGAGGGTGGTGGAGCGCTGGGCGAAGAGCGAGCAGTTCTCACACTTCAGCTCGGCCGACCTGGAGTATCTGATGCCCGTGGCCAAGGATCTCATCGGGTTGTCCCGCCGCGCGAAGGAACATGGCCAGCAGCTCTACTGCTGGTCGTGCGCCTGACCGGGACGGTCGCCGAGCAGATCGGCCCGGCTGCCTGCCGGGCCATTGGCGGGCCATTAAGGGCGGTCAACGGCGGTCAGTCACGGTCGCTCGCGGGGAGCCCTCCGCCCAGCTCATGGCCTGCACAGCCCGAGATCGGACCGATTTGCAAGCAGGATGTCAGGAGTTCGAATCTCCTAGGCTCCAGTCCACGTCAAAGACCACCTCTCGTGATCAGGAAATGGCCTGTGCGATCTCGTGCAGCAGCGAAATACGCTGACGGCGACGAATCCAGTTGCTCACCGAGCCGTTTGAGAGATCGGGAGCCTGTGGAATTTCAACCCGGGATAAAGCAGGCTTCTGGGCCGCTTGAGAGCGGTAGAGCCGGCCACCTCGCTGAGTGAGGTGGCCGGCCCGTTCCGCGTCAGGCCGGGATCTGCTTCTCGTGCCAGGTGTAGTAGAGGTAGGTGCTGCCGGGCCCGGTCAACGTGCCGTAGACCTGCCAGAAGCTGTTGGCGCCGAGCGAGTAGCGGAAGACCTTGTCCCCGGGCCGGTCGTCCACGAACACACTCTGTGACCCGTTGGACCAGATCCGTACCTCGATCGTGAATGTCGAGGTGTCCGGGATGTCGAGGCAGACCTCGTACGTGTACGCCGACGGGCCGCCGATGTTGTAGCTGCGACCGTCCACCGCGGGCCTCTCGACGTTGGTGGGGACGTAGCTGTTCAGGACCCGGGTGTACCCGCCCGTGGCGCAGTCGATTGCGGAGGTGGCTGCGGACGCGGGACTGATGCCGGTGAGCATGGCACCGAGGACGCCGGTGGCGACGAGAATGGAGGTGGTGCGCTTCATGCCTCTCCTCATCCGTGCAGTGACTCTCCAACCAAGTAGTTGAAGGCTGAACTGATTCTGGCTCGGTTGCCGTATCTGGACAAGTCCGGGCAAGAATCCGTGCATTTTCGAGTCAAGCGGGTCACGTTCAGTCCTTCATCGATGAACTTGGCCTACGTGTTCTCGGTGAAAGCGCGGTTCGCGAGGGCGCGACATCACCTCGCGCAGGCACACGCAGCCGAGCCGCAACCGCCTATGGAGCAGGGCAAAGAGCCCTCAATGCCGCGACTGGCTCCCGTTTGCAAGCAGGATGTCAGCCTAGGCTCCACCAATTCAAACGCACTCTCGCCGAAGGTCGTTGGCGAGAGTGCGTGACTGTCCGAGTGACTACGATCTCTCTTCCACTGGAATTCGTGTATCGGTATTTCGGCGTCGGCAAGCTGTCTGCACACGCTGTCTCGGCGAGGTCGCACGGTGCCTTTCCAGAAGTGGTCCAGCGCGAGAGCGCACGCTGTGCGGACGGGGTTGTGTCCCGGTTGCGTACGCCGGGTGGCGGTGTGCTCGCGGCTTTTCCGACGGCTCAGTTGTAGGGGTTGTCGTAGGTCACGGATTTGGTGCGGCTGTTGTAAGTGTTGCCGGGATAGAACCAGCCGCCCGTCACGTACAAGGTGACGTTCGTCAGGGTAGTGGAGTGGGTGTATTCACCGTCGTAGAGGAATAGGGACAACTGGCACCCGGGGGGAGCGGCTGCCGTGCCCGTCTGGGTGGGATAGAGGACGGTGCTGCCGTTGACGGAGACGTAGAAGTTCGGCATGGGGTAGGAGCCGCTCCCCCAGCACAGCCGGAGCGCGTACCTGAACTTCGTGTTCCCGTCGTCGAACGCCAGCGTGCCGGTCAGCTGGGCGAGCATGATCGACGGGCCGGCGTTCGAGGTCACCGTGATGGACACGGTCTGGTCTGGGCCGTAGGCGGCGTGCGCGGGAGTGACGGGCACCAGGATTGCCGCGAGTGTCGCGATGACGATGGCGACAGAGCCGGCCGCACGACGTGCTGTGGAATGTGCCAATTCCAACCTCATCTCTTCGTGATGTCGGCGGAGCACACAGGAGATTATTGTCGGGGCCTCCAGGCGTCCAGAGAGGCGATTGAGAGCCACTGATTCGGCCCGGCGTTAACTTATTGTCATGGCAGCTCTCGCGAGGGTGGGCCAGGCGTGCCACCAGGTCGGGGATTAGTCCTGCAGAGCCGTAATACCGGCGTGACGGGTGAAATTTTCATTCCACCGGGACGCGGTCGACTCCGGAACCGGAGACGGCCAGACCGGTGTGATTGTTTTCCGGGTTCTTCCTGCAGCGCTCATATGAATCAAGGACGGCATGCGCCGCCGTACGACCGGCCCTCGCACCGAGCCCAGCGCTCGGCTTACCTGACCACCGCACACGTCGGTCTCATTGGATCTGTAGGCCGAAACGAGAGCCGAATGTCGGTCACTGGCTCTTGTGGCCACGTCGGCCGCAGGGCCGTGTTGGTGAGTTTGAGAGTCACCCCGGCGGACAGGCCGGCGCGATGACGGTCCCTGGTCTTCCTCGATAGTCGCCGTCGGCGATGTCCCAGGTCCAGGTGGAGCGAGGGACGACTACCTGGAGGTGGCCCTCCGCTCCCGAGTGTGTCCCCAGCCCCCGGGATGAGGTTCTGATTACGCTGAGGAGCCCTCGCTAGGGTGTCGGGATTAGCGCTAATCCCGACACTGAGCACGTGAGGGCCCCAGTCCCCAGCACGGGGCCTGGGACGCTTGTCTTGTCGCCGCCTGGCCAGTCTGATGTGGGTAGCGTCAGCGTGGCGGGGCTGATCTGCCGGAGGAACTTGCGAGACCGCGGGGCCTCAGTGACGTGGGTCCGGGCCCTCGGTGACGCCCCAGGTCTCCGCGAGTCGGCCGTTGTCAATACGGAAGATCTCGATGAGCACGGGCCGGACGTCGCTACCCGGGGCCGCCATCCCCTCAACCGATGAGCGGACGGCAACCTTGTCGCCGTCGATCAGGATGTCGTCGGCGACAACGCGCATGGCCGGGAACCGGGCAACGACCTGGACCCAGGCCTCCTTGCCCGCTTCGAACCCGGTGGCGCCAAGCGGGTGGTTAAGGAAGTCGGGGGTGAACAGATCGGCGGCCTGGTCGAACTGCCGGGTGTTAAAGCATTCCTGCATCCGCAGCACCAGGGCGCTGGCTTCCTCGCGTGTGGTCATCGAAGGGACCTCCTCGTGTTCGGTGGGGCCTGCCTCATGGCGAAACGACGCAACCGCATAAGCGGGGCTTCGCCCCGTTTATATACGGGCAGCATACGGGGCGACGCCCCGGTTAAGCTAGGCGTGAGATGTCCAGTCGAACGCCTAAGCACACTCCAGCCGAGCCACCGACGGCTCCCGTGAACGACCGGGAGCTACGGGCCGACGCGCGCCGCAATCGTGAGCAGGTATTGCGGACCGCGCAGCAGTTGTTCGCCTCACAAGGCCTCGGCATCTCGCTCGACGAGATCGCCCGCCGCGCGGGTGTCGGTCCCGGCACCGTCCACCGGCACTTCCCCGCCAAGGAAGCGCTGTACCTCGCCGTCGCGATCGACCAGATCAGGCAGTTGGTCGCTGAGGGAGAAGCGCTCGCCGGTACCGACGATCCGGCCGCCCTGTTCACGCTGCTGTCCCGGATGATGGCCTCAGGCGCGGAGAACGCGGCGGTGAAGAGCGCGCTCACGGCCGCCGAGTTCGACCTGCGCAACGCCGCTCCGGACGCCGCTGCCGACCTCACGCACCAGGTCGCACACCTGCTCGATCGCGCCCATCGCGCCGGCGTCGTACGCCACGACGTGACAGTCGACGAGGTGATGGCAATCGTCGCCGGCGCCTTCGCCGCGATCCGACACGCCGACGCGGACACCAGCCACGAACGCTCCGCACACATCGCCCAGATCATCCTCGACGGACTACGGCCCCAATCCCGATAACAAGGGCCCAGGCAACTCCACCCCTAACCAAGCCAAGGACCTCCACTCCCACGACGTCTCCGGAATCAGAGTGACTGGCAACGACCGAGGACCTGCGATCAGCTACCTGGCGGCTGGGGACACATTCGGGAGCGAGGGGCCGAGGTGGGGCGAGCGACGGCCATACTCGGTGACGAGGTAGGCCGGAGTGGCTCCCGAACTGGCCGATATGAGTGCGATCCCGGCTCTCACACAGACAAACATCTGGCTCTCGTTTTCACCAAAGCAGGATGTCAGGAGTTCGAATCTCCTTGGCTCCGCTCCAGGGCAAAGGCCACTACCCGTGATCGGAAAGTGGCCTTTTCGATCCATGGGACGCCAGATTGGCCAGGGTGCTCGAGTCCGCGACGTTTCCGCCGTCAGCAACTCCCGACAGGCTCTCCTACGTCCCCGACAAGTCCATCGAATGATCCTCAGATCCAGCCTTCTTCCCAGGCGCGGTGAGCGGCGGCGTGGCGGGAACTGACGCCGAGTTTGGCCATGGCCGCCGACAGGTAGTTGCGTACCGTGCCCGGCGCCAGGTGGACCTGGGCGGCTATCTCCCTGATCGAGGCCCCGGTCCGGGACGCCCGCAGCACCTCCAGTTCCCGGTCGCTGAGCGGGCAGTCGTCCTCGGTCAGGGCCGAGGCGGCGATGTCGGGATCGACGTAGCGCCGTCCGGCGGCAACGTCGCGGATAATCTCCGCCAGCCTCGTCGCGGGGGTGGTCTTGGGCACGAACCCACTCACACCCACCGACAACGCGCGGCGCAGCGCCCCCGGGCGGGCGTGCCGTGTCACCAGGATGATCTTGATGGAGGACTCCGCCCTGATCTCCTGAGCGGCACGCAGGCCGTCGGTCGGCGGCATCTCCAGGTCCAGTACGGCGATGTCGGGCTTGTGCTCGCGGGCCAAGCGCACGGCGTCGGTGGAGGTGGCCGCCTCGGCGGCGACGGTCAGGTCCTCCTCCAGCTCCAGCAGCGCCGTCAGGGCACCCCTGATCAGGTCCTCATCGTCGGCGATCAACAGCCGGATCATCGCGCCTCCGGTTCAGTGGCCGCCGCGGCATTTCGAGCGTTCGCGGATTCCTGGCCGGTTGTCTCCGCCGGCAGGGAGGCCGTCACGATGAAACGGTCGTCGTCGCGCCGCCAGGTCAGCTCGCCCCCGACGGCCTGCAGCCGCTCAGCGAGTGTCTGCAGGCCGGTACCCGGACCGGACTCCCGCCCCGTGCCGGGATGATCGGGCGCGCCGTCGTTGGCGACTGTGAGGCGGGCCAGGCCGCCGATGATCCGGTAGCCGACCTCGGCGTGCCGGGCGCGGCTGTGGCGTAGCACGTTGGTGGTCGCCTCCCGCATCACGAGCCCCAGCAGGCGCGGGCCCGGATCGGGAAGAAGGCCGGGAACGGCGGCGCGGTCGAGCTCCATCCGGGCGTCGATTCCGGCCGCGGCAAGCACTCTGGTCGCGTTCCCGATCTCCTCCTCCAGCGTGACGCGGCGATACCCCTGGACGACGGCACGAGTGTCCCGCAACGCGTCTGCGGCCAGCCGCCGCACCTCCTTCATCTCCGCGGCCGCCCGCGCGGGGTCGGCCTCCGCCAGCCGCGCCGCCAACTCGCTCTTGAGCGCGATCACCTGCAGGTGGTGGCCCTGGATGTCGTGCAGATCGGCGGCGAAACGCAGCCGCTCGTCCTTTACCGCCAGCTCCGCTGAAAACCGGCGGGCCGCGTTCAACTGCTCGGCGACGTCCCATGCCCACAACATCCCGAGCGTGACCCAGCCGGTGAAGAGCACCAGTCCGGCAGGGAACGCCGTCGCGAACACCGATCCCTGCCCCGACAGCGCGGCTGTGACCCCGCCCAGAACGGCCGCGCCTGCCGCCGTGACAGTGATCAGCAGCCACGGGCGCCGACCGGGTAAGAACGTCGCGATGATCGAGACCATCATGGCCGGGCCGAACGACCAGAGCCCGTAGTCCCGCAGGGCGAGCAGGATCACGCCCAGTACCGTCCCGCCCGCACCTCCGGCCACCAGCCATCTCACCGGCGGTGGTCTGCCCGGGGACTCAAGGGGAATGCGCGGGAGCCGACGGCTGGTGGACACCGCGATGGCCGCCACCGTCAGCGCCAAGGTGGCCACGGCGGCGAGTCGGACCATGACCGGCACCGCTGTGTCCATGATCTGGTTCTTGACGCTGAAGGCCAGGAAGAACGCGGTGACGCCGATGAGACTCCACCAGGTGTAGCGGCGGAAGTTCGTCAGCCTCGTTCCAGGATCGACCGGCACGTCACGCACGCGGCCATTGTCGCAGCAATCCACCGCGTCAGCCCTTTATGTCTCGCCGCCACCTCATGATGACAAATGTCATGCGATCACATGACATGTCCATCCTCTGACATGCGGTTTCGGCGCTACCGAGAAGATGCCCGTGTCGGCGAGCCTGGAGGTCATCTATACCTGACCCCCGTATCAAGGAGGCCTCTGATGCAAGCCGCGAATACCGCACCCGCCCCTAAGCGCTGGATCCACGTGCTCAAGGATCGTTGGCCGATCGCCGTCGCCATCGGACTGATGTTCCTCACGCTGAGCAGCGGCAGCGACCTGAGCAGCGAGGTGAGGAGCTTCGCGCAGATCCTGCCTGCCCTGCCGCTGCTGTATCTCGTCGTCGCCAAGCTGGGCCGACCCGCGCTGTCGTGGCCGCTGCTGGGCGTCGGAACGGTGATCATCTTTGGGGCGCGGCTGCTGGATCTGGTCGCGCCGTCCACCGTCCTGCTCGCTCTGGCACTGGTCGTGCTGGTCTGGGGCATGATCGATGGACACTCGCGCCGGTCCGGCGAATTCAGGATCCAGGCGATCGGCGTAATCGGGTTCGGCGCGCTAGCGCTGGCCGGGCTGGCCCTCGATCCTGAGATCGGCCGATACGTGGTGGCGGCCGGATGGTTGGTGCACGGCGTCTGGGACTTCGTGCACCTGTGGCGCGGCAAGGTCGTCACCCGCTCCTACGCCGAGTGGTGCGGCGTGTTCGACGTGCTGGTCGGAATCGAGCTGATCTTCCTGGTGTGACGCGCCAGGAAACCGTCGGATACGGCGGCCAACCTCCAGCGCTGGCAGCAACATCGCCACACGCCGACACATCCCGGCCACCGCGCAGACGCGCCTGACCACGCTCTCGATCGGCCGAGCAGGTGATCGCTCCGCCTGAGAGCGGAAAATCAGGCCGGCGCGCCGCCTCCGGCGCTCGGGCTTGGCGGCCTGCAATCTGGGCCGGCTTGCCATCGGATGACAGAGCGGGCCGCCGGCCGGGATGCCGTGTACAGCAGCAGGTACAGCAACGCTGCCTTACATGATCACACTTCACCGGTCGCTATCTGCCGTCTGAGCAGGGTGCGGAGCTCTCTACGTCGTGACCGGCGCTCGTTTGCAAGCAGGATGTCAGGAGTTCGAATCTCCTAGGTTCCACCCATGTCAAAGGCTACCTTCCGTGATCGGGAAGTGGCCTTTTCCGTGCCGTACAGCGGCGAAATACAGCAACGCCGCCGGCCGAGGCTGCCGTCGGGCGTCCTGCTGCGCTGAATGAGTCGAGGGCGCGTCGCCCGTAGCGGGATGTCGATCGGGAGGGCCGCGGTGTCGGGTATGCGCCGGCGGAGGCGATGAGCACGTGGGAACGGCGCTCAGGCGCGGACCCACCGGCCCCCGCTGCTCCGCGGCCGCCGCGGGCCAGTCCGGCTGTGACGTGTCGTCAGGTCAGCCGGATTCGCACAGCCTCTTGAGCTCGGCGAGGTCCGTGTTGATATCCGCGATCACCTGATTGGGATCGCCGCCGGTCATGCCGGTCAGCCGGAAGTTCAGCTCCTGGAATTCGGCGGCCAGTCGACTGATCGTCGCCCCCACCGCTCCTTGAGCGTCGAGGACCGCGCCCATCAGGTCGAGGTAGGTCTGGCGAGCCGCGGCCGCCTGGCTGCTGCTGGTGGTCCCGGCGTTCCGGCGGTATGCGGTCAGCGCCGTCGTCGTCTCGTCGCAGCCCCCGGGCCGGACCGCTGACACCGGCGGGGAGGCGACCGGCACCGCTCGCGTGGTGCTTGGCGCCGGCGGCTGGGGCGCGCTGGACTCGGGCGGGGGGCTCGGGGTCGGCGGTGCGTGCCCGGTGGTGACCGGATCCGGCGACGACGGCTGCGGAGCCGAGGTGGTGACTACCACGTCGGACGGGGGCTGCGGAGGCGAGGTGGTGACTACCGCGTCGGACGGGGGCTGCGGAGGCGGGGTCGGCGGCATCAGGTAGGCGACCAGCGTGACCACGGCGGCCACCGCACCCGCCAGAGCGCCCACTGCCGCCCAGTTCAGGCGCAAACCTGCTCCTCCACTCGCCGTCGGCGGCCGCGCCGGTCCGTTCTTCGTCATGCCCCTCATCGTGGCCGAGCCGCCGAAGTCGGTCCAGGAAGTCTTCCGCTGGCCTTCTGAATGGAATTCGCCTATATGAGGCGGGCCGGCGGCAGGCGCCGGTGAACGCGACCTCGACCGAACGCCATCCCCGGCGTCATCCACCTGCTTTGAGGAACGTGGCACTCATCGAGCCGTCTCCGGGGAACCGGAGCGCGGAGACAGCCGGATCATCAGTCGGCGTTTCCGATGCCGAGGCCGTCGAGGAGCGCCTGGAGCCCGAACTCGAAGAGCCTGTCGAGGTCGAAGTCGTAGCCGTCCGCGCCGAGTTCACCGATCAGCTTGGCGAGCAACGGCGCCCGTCCGGCGGCGACGACGGCGTTCACCGTGCCGCCCTGGGTGTCGAGCCACTGCTCGCTGGACAGGCCCGTGGCCGACATCGCCTGTGCCTCCCGCTCGACATGCACGGCGAGCCCCTGCGCGTATGCGTAGAGCAGAACATCGATGGTCATCGCGGTCGCCGGATCGAGATCGAGCCCGTCGAGCGCGAGCAGCAGTTGCTCGCCGTGCCTGAGTACGCCGGGCAGTGGCAGCGGACGCCCCAGCGGGGCGAGGTGGGGCAGCCAGGGATGTCGCCGGTAGATCCGCCACAACGTGCGGGCGACCATCTCCAGCCGGTCCCGCCGGCCGAGCGTCACGTCCGGGTAGCGTTCCGCGCCGTAGGCGAGGTCCGCCATGGTCCGTACCAGGTCGTCGCGGCCGCGCACATGCCGGTAGATCGCCGCGGCCGAGACGCCGAGACGCGCGGCCACGGCGCGAACGGTCACGGTGCCGAGCCCTTCCGCGTCGGCGATCGCGATCCCCTCGCGCACGATCCGCTCCCGGGTCAGCTCCACCGCACCGGGATGTCGCCGCGGCCTGCTCAGAGTGGCCGCCACCACCGTCCCCGACCGGGGCCTGCCCTCCACCAGTCCTTCCTCCTTGAGGACGGCGAGCGCCCGCACCGCCGTGGCCAGGGCGACCCCGAAGTCGCGCGCGATCGCGCGGGTGGACGGAGTCTTGTCGCCGGGGGCGAGCTCGCCCGCCTGGATGCGACGCCGGAGGTCGGCGGCGATGCGCTGGTAGGGAGCTTCCACGATAATTTGTCCTAGAACAGATATGACGGTTGAAGCTGCATCTGTTCTAGCACAGTTGGGCGTTCGGGTACCGCCGGGGATACCAAGGAGCCATGACTTCTGTGCTGATCTCCGGCGCGAGCGTCGCCGGTCCCGCCCTGGCCTACTTCCTGAGCCGGCACGGCTTCACCGTCACCGTGGTCGAGCGCGCTCCCGCACTCCGCCCCGGCGGTCAGGCGATCGACGTGCGCGGCACCGCGCTCACCGTCGTCGAGCGCATGGGGATCCTCTCCGACGTGCGGCGCTGCCGTACCCGCATGAACGGCATGTCCATGCTCGACGGCGACGGCAACGAGCTGTGGCGCTCCACGGAGATGGCGATGTCCAGCGGCCGCCTCGACAGCGACGACGTCGAGTTGCTCCGCGAGGACCTGAGCCTCTTGATCCACGACAGCACGAAGGACGACGTCGAGTACCTGTTCGGCGACTCGATCACCTCGCTCGCCCAGGACGAGCGTGGCGTGCGGGCCGTCTTCGAGCGGGCGGGCGCACGCCCCTTCGACCTCGTGGTCGGCGCGGACGGCTTGCACTCCAATGTCCGCCGTCTGGTGTTCGGTCCCGAGCAGGAGTTCGTGCACCACCTCGGGACGTACCTGTCGATCTTCTCCATGGACAACTGTCTTGGCCTGGAGAACTGGCAGACCTGGTTCAACGACGGGAACACGGGCGGCGCGATCTACCCGGTGCGCGACAACACCGAACTCCGCGTCAACCTCGGCTTCCACGCCGAGGAGCCCGTCACGTACGACCACCGTGACGTCGAGGCGCAGAAGCGACTGGTCGCCGAGCGTTACCCGGACGCGCGCTGGGAGGTGCCTCGGCTGCTCAGGGCGATGTGGGACGCGCCCGACTTCTATTTCGACTCCATGGCCCAGGTCCGGATGGAGCGCTGGTCGGCCGGCCGGGTGACGCTGCTCGGCGACGCCGGCTACTGCGCCTCACCCCTGTCCGGCCAGGGTACGAGCCTGGCACTGGTCGGCGCGTACGTCCTGGCCGCCGAACTGGCCCGGTCGGGTCACGAGGCCGCGTTCGCCGCCTATGAGGAGCGCATGCGACCGTGGGTGGAACTCAACCAGGCGCTCGTGGAGAACAACCGCGACCAGTCGGAGGAGATCTCCTCCGGGGAGAGTCCGCTGGACCACGTGAAGAACGCGATCCAGCTTCCCCGATGAACCGGTATCGAGCTGAAACGCCCTGTCTCCGATCTCCCGGTGCTCCAGTGACACCTTGGATCATGGTCGGCCGACACGCGTTTCGGTGATGTTCCGCAGGTGCCTCTCCTGAGCGTCGAGAAGTTTGTCATCGTGCTCGGTCGCCCAACGTCCGAGAGCCTTCATCGGACCGTCGACCAGGCTCTGCCCCAGGCATGTCAGGGCGTACTCGACACGCGGCGGGGCTTCGGCGTGTGCACGGCGGTCGATCAGCCCGTTCGCGATCAGGCGACGCAACGCATCCGTCAACACCTTGTCACTGATGCCGCCGACGCGGAGTCCCGGCCGTGCTGGGGTCGCTGGATCGCGCACGCCGGCTTGAGGAGGTCGCGGGTTTCGTCATCGGGCTGGTCTTCGCCGGCACCGACCCCGACTCCGCCATCCCACGCGTCCCGTCGGCGGCCGCGTGATACCCGTGCCGACACTTCACAATCCTGGCGTGGTGGCCGCGTGTCCGGCCGATGCCCTCAGCCGGAGCGCCCCGCGTAGTAGCGCCGCGACTTGTCGCGGCTGCCGCAGGTGGTCATGCTGCACCACCGGCGGCGACGATTCTTGCTGACGTCCAGGAACAGCCAGCAGCACGACGGACACTCACCGAGCCGATCCAGTGGCCCGTGTGTGAGCAGTTCGACCGCCGAGGCCGCGACCTCCCAGAGCAGGATTCGCAGCGTACGTGGTGCCCCCCAGGAGAACCGGAAGTTCCCGCCGGCCTCCTCCAGGCGGCCATGGGCGATGCCGTCACCGTGCAGCGCGACGACGACATCAAGATCCGGCCGCGGCGCCCGCCCTCCCTGCGCAAGCGGCTGAAACACCCGGAACACCGCCTCGCGCAGCTCGCGGGCATCCGGCAGGGCCGCCGCGAGCCCGTCCGGTTCCCCGATCGGACGCCCCGCCGCCGCGGCCCAGGTCACAGCCTCCTCCGGGGTGCCCAGCCAGTCTCGCCGAGCCACCGGACGAGCGTTGACCGTGTTGGCGAAGTCCAGGCACAGCGCGTTCCCAACCAGCTCGATGGCAGTCACGGCACGAGTATCTCACCGATCAAATCCCGTTGACAGGTCAGGTGACATAGGCCACGCTATGACCGATCAAAGGTATTTGAAAGGTAAGAAACAGATGCGCCTCCTCCCGCTGCCGCTGGGTCGGTCGTTCAACGCGCTGTGGTTCGGCACCGGCGCCGCGAACCTCGGCGACGGCATGGCGCTGTTCGTCCTGCCACTGCTCGCC
Source organism: Streptosporangium sp. NPDC049248 (assembly GCF_040678965.1). Lineage (NCBI taxonomy): Bacteria > Bacillati > Actinomycetota > Actinomycetes > Streptosporangiales > Streptosporangiaceae > Streptosporangium > Streptosporangium sp. NPDC049248. The sequence continues at coordinate 67,908 of NZ_JBFAQY010000018.1, read as the reverse complement.
ATCGCCGTCGACGCCTCGCCCGGCGGGGTGGCGGCCGTGACGGTGGCGCTCACCCTGGCATGGCCGGTCTTCGGCCTGCACGCCGGCTGGATCGTCGACCGGGTCGACCGTAGGACACTGCTGAGCGGCGTCAACCTGGTCCGCGCGCTGGTGCTGTCCGGACTCACCGTCGGTCACCTCACCGGTACCCTGTCGCTGCCGCTGCTCCTCGCCGTGGCGGTGCTGCTCGGCGTGGCCGAGACGCTGGTCGACACCGCGCTGACCTCGACCATCCCCATGGTCGTCGAGCCCGCCGGCCGCAACAGAGCCAACGCACGCATCGAGGCGACCATCAACGTCACCAACCAGCTCGCCGGCCCACCGCTCGCGGGCCTGCTGGCGAGCCTCACCCTCGTTCTGGCCACCGGTGCGAGCGCGGCCCTCTACGCCCTGGCCGTCGCGGGCATCGCCGTGATGGCCCTGCGCCGGGCGCCCGCCGGGACCCGAATCTCAGGGGGCGGCGGCGTGGTCGCCGGCTTCCGGTACCTGTGGCGGCAGCCGGTGGTGCGAACGCTGACCCTTTTCACCGCCGTGATGAACATCCCCTGGGCGGTCGCGACGGCCCTGCTCGTCGTGTACGCGGTCAGCCCCGGCCCGCTCGGCCTCACCGCGGCCCAGTACGGCCTGGTGCTGACGGCGATGGCCGTGGGCGGACTGCTCGCGGCGGCGGTGGTGGAGCCGTTGCGGCGCCGGTTCGGGGTGACCAGGCTGCTGATCGTCGACGCCGCCGGAACCGTTCTGCTGGTGGCGCCTGTGGCGCTGGGCGGGCCGGTGTGGACCGTGGCCGCCGGGGCGGTGATCGCTGGGGCCGGGTCGAGCATCTGGCGCATCCTGGTGGCCACGATCCGACAGAACCTGTCGCCGCCGGAGTTGCTGGGGCGTATCTACGCCGCGTCTCGGGTGCTCAGCTGGGGGGTGATTCCGGCCGGCGCGGCGCTGGCCGGAGTCGCGGCGGAGCTGTGGGGCGTGCGGACGGTGTTCGTCCTGGCCACGGGGCTCGCCGTCGTCGTGCTGGGCCTCTTCGTGCCGTACGCGCTCCGTACGGATCTGTCCGCGACCATCGAGCCGAGGGCGGACCATCAGCCCGTCGCGTGAGCGCAGCCGACGGCACCTGGTGCAGGCTCTCCCCTCCAGCCGGATTCTGTACCGCCGCGGGTCAGCGGTTCTCCTGGGAGAAGACCCGGCTCAGCCGGTACGGCGAGACCTTCAAGAGCCCGGCCGGCGAGCACAGCGCCACCGCCTGACCGGGCATCCACCGGGAACTCGTCGCCGAGGCCACGCCGGACGAGGTGTTCGGTGGCGTCGATGGTGGGCGATGCGGGGGCCGGCTCAGGTCCGCTGTCGCGTACTCGGACGACGCTGGTGGTCCGGCGGGATGCGGTAGACGGACACGTGGGAACGCGATTCGGCGGTGAAGTCGGCCCCGGCCCAGTCCGCGTGCCTGCTCTCCAGCTCGAATCCGGCCAACTGAGCCATGAGGTCGAGTTCGGCCGGCCAGATGTAGCGGTGCGGGCTGCGGAACAGCTGGGCCTGCCTGCTCTCGTCGAATGTGAAGTGGTGCGACACGACGTGTTGACGCAGAACGTCGTAGGTGTCCAGACCGATGTAGCCGGGCCCGGAATGCCACACCGTGGCCTGCTGACCCGGTGGGAGCTTGCGCAGTTCAGGCACCCAGAGCTCGATCACGAACCGGCCGCCGGGTATGAGGTGACGGGCGGCGTTGCGGAAGCACGCGACCTGCTCGGCCTGGGTGAGCAGGTTCGAAATCGTGTTGTAGACGAGGTAGACGAGCGTGTACTTCCCCGGGGCGACGGCGGTCGCCATGTCGCCGACGACTACCGGGATCGTCGCTTCGTCCACTTTCGTTCGCAGTTGGTCGATCATCGGAGGTGACAGCTCGATGCCGGTGACCGGCACCCCCCGCTCGGTGAGCGGGACGGCCACACGGCCGGTTCCGATGGCGAACTCGAGCGCCTGCCCGTCGCCCGCGAGTTCGGAGAGGCGGTCCAGGGCCGGCCCCAGCACCTCGGGCGCGAACATGCCGATGCCCGGCGTGTCATAGCGCCGGGCGGTGTCGACGTCCCAGATCTCCTCCTGTCGCATGCCTCCAACGATCGCCACGGGGGGTACGCGCTGTCCAATGATTTTGTGACCCCGCGGGTCGCGAACGTACGCGCGAGCCGCTGCGCCTCGGATCCTGTCAAGCATCGGCCGGGACACGACGCCGGCCTCTGTTGGATCGCGGCGGGTTCACGCGGCCTTGCGAAGGCCGGCGAACTGCAGGCCGGTGAAGCCGGCGACCACTACCGCCTGTGCGATCACCAGCGCGGTGCCCAGACCGGTCAGCGGGAACCAGCCGGCGATGAGCAGTTCCGCGCTCGCGGCCACCCAGGCGATGTTGACGGCCATCACGACGCCCACGGCGGCCCTGCTCACCGTCGGCCGCGAGGCGAGGAAGAACACGGCGGCCGCGAAAGCGACCAGGAACGCGCCGATCGGGTAGAGGAAGACGGCGGGGAGGCCGAACATCTCGCCGAAGATCGCCGCGACGACGACGTAGACGGCTCCGTTGGCGCCCGTGCCCATCGCGTCCAGCCTGAGAGCGAAGCGGAGCAGCTTGGCGTCGGTGGTCCTGACGGTGCCGGCGATGGTGGCCATTTCGAAGATCCCCTCGTGGTGCTGACGTGCATGTGATCACGAAGTTACGCAGGTCCGCGCCACCCCGAATCAGTCATCGTGACGGTAGGTTCCTGACCGTGTTGTACGGGCGATCCAGCGAACAAACGGACATCGAACGGCTCCTGGCGGAGGCCAGGGCCGGCCAGAGCGGGGCCCTTGTCATTCGGGGTCAGGCGGGGATCGGTAAGTCGGCGCTGCTGCGCTATGCCGCCACGCGAGCGGAAGACATGAGAGTGCTGCGCGGTGTCGGCATCGAATCCGAGGCCGAGTTGCCCTTCGCCGCGCTTCATCTGCTTCTTCGCACCGGGCTCGACCGGATCCGCGCACTGCCCGATGCGCAGGCCGCCGCGCTCAGCGGAGCCCTGGGCCTGGGCGACATCGCGCCGGAAAACCGGTTCCTGGTCGGGCTGGCCACGCTGAGTCTTCTCTCCGAACTCGCAGAGGATGGCGCGCTGCTCTGCCTCATCGACGACGCGCAGTGGTTCGACCGGGCGTCCATCGACGCGCTGGTGTTCGCCGCCCGCCGCCTTGAGGCCGAAGGTGTCGTTATGATCTTCGCCGCCCGCGCGGGTTTCCACGCCGCGGGGCTGCCCGAGCTCCGGCTGGGTGGGTTGGACAGTGCGGCCGCCGCCGCCCTGCTCCCCGCCGACCTGCCACCGCAGGTGCGAGAACGTCTCATCGAGGAATCGGACGGCAACCCCCTGGCGCTTGTCGAGCTGCCTGCCGCGCTCACCGCGGAACAGCGGGCGGGACGATTGTCGCCGGTGGGTGCGATGCCCGTCGCCGATCGAGTTCGGGAGGCGTTCCAAAGACAGATAGCCGCGCTTTCCGAGCCGGCGCGGACCGCGTTGCTGATCGCGGCGGCGGACGGTTCCGGCGAGCTTGAGACGGTGGCGGCCGCGGGCGCCTCCCTGCAGGGCCTTGAGTCAGCCGAGCGGAGCCGCCTGATCGAGATAAGGGGGACGACCATCGGCTTCCGTCATCCCCTGATCAGGTCGGCCGCCTACCAGAGCGCGCCGGTCACTCGGCGCCTTGCCGTACATCGGGCCCTCGCCGACGCCCTCACCGGCTCGGCCGCTGTGGATGCGGCCGACCGGCGGGCGTGGCACCTGGCCGCCGCCGTGCTCGGATCTGACGAGGGAGTCGCACGGGAGCTGGGGGAAGCGGCGGAACGGGCACGTACCCGCAGCGGCTACGCCGCGAGCGCGGCCGCCTACGAGCGAGCCGCCGAGCTCACCGCCGATCCGGTACGACGATCCGGACGGCTGGCCGCCGCCTCGTTGGCGGCGAGTGACGCCGGACTGATGGGCCGCGCCGCCGCGCTCGCCGACAGGGTCACGTCCGATGTGGACGACCCCGATGTGATCACCGCGCTGATCCAGGTGCGCGCCCATCGCGAATTCGAGCTGGGCACACCGCTCGCAGCAGGCCGGATCATCCTGGACGGCGTTCCCCGGGTGGCGGCTCGCTCCTCGGAGTGGGCCACCTGGCTACTGGTGGAGACCGTCCGCTGCGCCTGGTTCGCCGGTGACGCACGGCTGGCCGAGGAGGCGGCCGCGAGCCTCCGCGCGCTTCCCGAGACCGGCTCGCCACTGGTCAGCGGGGCACTCGGGCTGACCCGCCTGCTGAGCGGTGACATCGAAGAGGGGGCCAGGTTCATGGGCGAGGCGGTCGACGGACACGCGCTCGCCGGACTGGGGGTGCCCGGGCTGACCTTCACAGCCTCTCTGTGCCTTCCGCTGGGCCGTGCCGTCCACTACGAGGAGATCACCGGTCAGATCGTGGCGGAGTGCCAGAAGAGCGGAATGATCGGCTGGCTCGCCTTCGCGTTCCAGGATCATGGCCTCGCGCAGGGGTGGCTCTGCCGGTACGGCGAGGCCAGGGCGGCTCTGGACGCAGGGCTGCGACTGGCGGTGGACCTGGGCCATGAGCACCGGGTCAGTCACCTCATGTGCTCTCTCGGATGGGTGCTCGCCCACCAAGGGGACGTGGAGAGGTGCCGAGCGACCGCCGAGGAGGGCATCGCGAGGGCCGACGGCCAAGGACAGGCCCTTGCCGCGGCCATCGGACGCTGGGCACTCGGCCTGCTCGAACTCGGCCTGGGCCGCCCGGACGCCGCTCTCCGGCAGTTGGAGGCCATCTCACTGACGGGCATCGCCGTCCTCTCCGCCGCCGACCAGGTCGAGGCGGCCGTTCGCGCCGGTCGGCCGGAGCGGGCGAAGGAGCCGCTCGCCCGATACCTGGCCTGGGCGCGGCACGTCCGTCAGCCGTCACCCAACGCGATCGCGCTGCGCTGCCGTGCCCTCGTCGAGGGGGACGAGGCGCACTTCGCGCATGCCGTGCGCTGCCATGAGGCAGCCGGTCAGCCGTACGAGCAGGCGAGGACGCGACTCGCCTACGGCGAGTGGCTACGACGGGCACGGCGGCGAGCGGATGCCCGGTCGCAACTGCGCGGCGCACTGGAGATCTTCGACCGGCTCGGCGCGGAGCCGTGGGCCGAGCGCGCCCGGGTGGAGCTGCGCGCGACCGGAGACGTTCCGGCAGCGCCGCGCAAGGCCGACGACCCGCTCAGCGTGCTCACCCCCAGGGAGCGCCAGGTCGTACGGCTGGCGGCCAACGGCGCCTCCAACCGCGACATCGCCGCCCAGCTTTTCCTCAGCCCGCGGACCGTCGGCTATCACCTCTACAAGGCGTTCCCCAAGCTGGGGATCACCTCCCGATCCCAGTTGGCAACCGTCGCCCGGTCCTCACGGGTGCCCGACTGATCGTCCACCCGGATGGGGAGTCCTCCCAGCCCTGCTGCCGGTTCTTTCTCCTACCGGCCTTGGATAACGTCGAGGTCATGCGGCTTCATGTGGGATGCGCGATGTGGACTCTCAAGTCATGGCAGGGGCGTTTTCTGCCTCATCCGCTCCCGGTCGGAGAACGCCTGCGGGCCTACGCGACCTGGTGCAACGCGGTGGAGGGCAACACGACGTTCTACGCGACACCGGCGAGAAGCACGGTGGAGTCGTGGGCGCGGCAGACCGGCCCGGACTTCCGCCTGGTGGTCAAGCTGCCCAGGACGATCACGCACGAGGGCCGCCTCACCGGAGTCGAGGAGGAACTTCGGTCGTTCCTGGAGGCGATCGAGCCACTCGGGCCTCGCGCTCACGCCCTCTGGGTCCAGTTGCCGGGATCATTCGCTCCGACCGACCTCGGCACCCTGGCGGGCTTTCTTCGCGGACTTCCCCGCTCGTACAGATACGCCGTCGAGGTCCGCCACCGCGCGTTCTTCGACGACGAGCGATCTGGGCGGCTTCTCGAAAGGGTTCTCGCCGGCGTCGGTGCCGAATGGGTTCCCTTCGACACCGTCACCCTCTTCCAGAGCCCTCCGACCAGTGACGCCGAACGAGACGCGTGGACGAAGAAACCGCGTGTGCCGCGCCGGTCTGTCGCGCTCACCGACCGTCCGATCGTGCGCTACCTCGGCCGGGACGCCACGGAGCGCACGATCGAGGGCTGGCGGCAGTGGATCGACACGGTCACCGAATGGCTACGCGAAGGCCGCTCGCCGACCGTGTTCATCCATACTCCCGACAACGCCGACGCGCCGATGCTCGCCCGTCGTTTTCACGACGACGTACGGGCCCGGCTGCCCGAGGTCGAGCCGCTGCCCGAGCCCATGCCGGCCGAGCCGCTGACCCTCTTCTGACCGCACAGGTTCACCGTGGTCAGAAGCCGCCCACGACTCCGAGCGCATTGCGCATCTGGCAGCTGTTCCCGAAGGTCTGAGAGGACATGGTGAACCGGCTCTTCCACACACCGACCGCCGACACCGTCACCGGCTCATAGATCAGCGGGCAGATCAACCCCGTCGCGGGCTTGAACTTACGCACGTCGCCACTCGCGGGTTCCAGAGCCGCGCACGCCTCCCGCGCCCTCGGGTGCGTCCCTCCGCCGACCGGTGAACACTGCAACACCACCGTCCGAGTCGACGGCAGGGTGGTCGACCCCTGGGTGAGCGTCAGCACCAGCGCCCGGGCTGAGAACTCATCTCCCGATATCTCAGATATGCCTGGCCTGGGGTCACCGAGTGAATCAGCGCCGGCAGGTGACGCGCTGAGCGCGGCCATCGCACCGAGGACCGCCGAACCGAGAACCATCCATTCTGTAAGCCGCCTCATTACAGCCCAACTCTCTCAGCTCACGCGGTGTTCGACGCTCCCAGCGTGACCAGCGGTGACATGGAAGCCGAGTACCGACCCTCCAGGTGCTGGTCAAGATTCCGCGAGTGGGGTAAAGCCGGGGCTGAACAGGTCGCGGTGGTGATCAGGCGATTCCGGACCGGACCGCCGGTGCGTCGGAGGACTCGTGCCGGGGGGCGGTGTCCGGCCTGGGTTGCCGCAGCACGATGAGCGCGACGATGAAGGCGGCCGCGAGCAGAGCGGCGGCGGTGCCGAAGGCCAGTTGGTAGCCGCCGGTCAGCGCGGCAGCCCGGCTCTCGCCGGCGGACAGCAGCCCCTCGGTACGCGAGGCGGCCAGCGTGGACAGTACCGCGACGCCGGTGGCCATGCCGACCTGCTGGGTGGTGTTGAACAGCCCGGACGCCACGCCCGCGTCATCGGCCTTGGCGCCGGACATGCCGAGTGCGGCCAGCGCGGGGAGCATCAACCCGCCACCCGCGATGAGCAGCATCACCGGGAGCAGGTCGGTGACGTAGTCCGCGTCGACCGGGACACGGGTGAGCCAGACCATCGCGCCGAACAGCAGCGCCAGGCCCGCCAGCAGGACGGCGCGCTCACCGAAGCGGGTGTTGAGCCGGGCGGAGACGAACAGGGACACGCCGCCGATGGCCACCGCCGCGGGGAGCATCGCCAGGCCGGTGTCGAGCGCGCCGTAGCCGAGGACCTTCTGCAGGTAGAGCGCGACGAGGATCTGGAAGGCGAACATGGCGGACACCGCCAGCATCTGGGCCAGGTTGGCGCCGGAGACGTTGCGCGAACGGAAGATCCGCAAAGGCATCAGCGGGGTCCTCGCGGTCGCCTGACGGATGAAGAACGCGGCCAGCAGGGCGAGCGACACCGCGCCGAAGCCGATGGTGTGCGTCGCGAGCCAGCCATACTGCTCGATCTTGACCACGGTGTAGACGCCCAGCATCAGTCCGCCGGTGACCAGTACGGCGCCGAGGACGTCGGCCCCGGCGGCGAGTCCTGCCCCCCGCTCGCCTGGCAGCGCCCTGATCGCCAGCGCGATCGTGGCCAGTCCGATGGGCAGGTTGATGAAGAAGATCCAGTGCCAGCTGAGCGCGTCGGTGAGAACCCCGCCCAGAACCTGGCCGATCGAGGCTCCGGCGGCACCGGTGAAGCTGAAGACGCCGATCGCCTTCGCGCGCTCTTTGGCCTCGGTGAACAGCGTCACCAGGATGCCCAGCACGACCGCGGAGGCCATGGCGCTGCCGATGCCCTGCAGGAAGCGGGCGGCGATCAGCATGCCGGGCCCGGCGGCCGCTCCGGCCAGCAGCGACGCGACGGTGAAGACCGCGTTGCCCGCCAGGAACATGGTCTTGCGGCCGATGAGGTCGCCCAGCCGACCGGCCAGCAGGAGGAGGCCGCCGAAGGGGATGAGGTACGCGTTGACGGTCCAGCTGAGCTCGGCGGGCGAGAAGCCCAGATCCCGCTGGATGGCCGGCATCGCCACGGTCACGATGCTGCCGTCCAGGATCGTCATCAGTGCTGAGGCGGACAGTACGGCGAGTGCCGACCAGCGTGATCGGGATGATTGGGGCGAGGGTGAGGTGTACGACATGACCGTCTCCTGTTCGAAGGGGAACAGGAGAGACCGTAACAGATAGTTTTGTTGTAGACGATCCCTTTCGGGTCTATCTTGTGCGCTGCCGTGCCCGCCGGGCCGCCTGTGGTGCCTCGACGGGGGCGGCCAGATGGCCCTGCACCAGGCGATTCATGGCACGTACCAGCACCTCGGCCTCATCCGCGTCCAGTGCGTCCAGTGCGGCCCTGTGTACGCCGTCGACGATCTGCTGGCTCCGCCGGGCGGCCTCGGCGCCCTTCTCGGTGACCGAGATGATGCGGGCCCGCCGGTCCGTGCTGGACGGGCGGCGCTCGGCGAGCCCGGCCTCCTCCAGGGCGTCGACCGTGACCACCATCGTGGTCTTGTCCATGTCGCCGATCTCGGCGAGCTGGATCTGGGTGCGCTCCTCTTCCAGGGCGTGAACCAGCACGCAGTGCATCCGTGGCGTCAGGCCGATCTCGGCGAGCGCCGCCGCCATCCGGGTTCTCAACGCGTGACCGGCATGGTCCAGCAGGAACGACAGATCGGGCTCGGTGCGGGCGGGTGCCATGGCGGTCATATCTCCAGCATAGCAATTAGTCCCGTTCTGGATTATCTGTGAATGGGCGCTTTTGTTCCCGGTTCGTCGACGGCCACCAAGTGATCGCTGTGCCTGACGGAAAAGTTCGTTCTCGATGGTCAGCGAGAGAGCGTCCGTACGGTGATCAATGCATTTCCCGCGACCCGGGCCGGCGGTCTAGTGCGCCTCGTGAGCTGCCGATGATCGTTCGGCCATTCCGCGAGGCATCAGCAGGAACACCTTCGGAGACAGGCGGTCCATATTCCCGCCCCTGCCGAACACCAGGCCGGCGGCGAAATCCACGAACTGCTTGGCCTCGCTGTCCGGCAGCTTGGTGAGGTCCATCACCACGGGGGTGCCGGTACGAAAGAAATGCCCCACGTAGATGGCCTCGCTGTAGCCGCGGGGACACAGTGTTTTAATCACCGCATCAGTCTCCACCGCCCACGGTGACCGTCAAGTCGTCTACTGAATCGGTGGCCGCGCGTCGCGGTGGAGATTCCGGTCACCCCCGCGGGGCGTACATGATGACCAGCACGCCGAGCAGGCAGACGGCGGCCCCGATGATGTCCCAGCGGTCGGGCTGGAACCTGTCCACCACCATGCCCCAGATCAGCGAGCCCGCGACGAACACGCCTCCGTAGGCGGCGAGGATGCGGCCGAAGTTGGCGTCGGGCTGGAAGGTGGCCACCAGCCCGTACAGGCCCAGGGCGACGAATCCGGCCCCGATCCAGAGCAGCCCGCGCTGTTCTCTGACCCCCTGCCAGACCAGCCAGGCCCCGCCGATCTCGGCGAGTGCGGCGATCGCGAACAGCAGGAGGGATCGGGCGACGGTCACGACCGTGACTGTACGCGGTGGTCCTGGCAGCCACAGCCGGTGTCGGCGGATTCTGCGATTCGCCTCCGGCGGCGGAGCGACCACGCCGGTACGCAGCCACTCCCCGCTCATGAGCCGCACCGGGGAGCCGCCTCGATCGCCCGGACCGCCAGGCCGTCGAGCACTCTCGAACGAACCGGGGGCACCTCGATGTCCAGGGTCAGCTCCTCGCCGTCGGCGGTGAGGGTGAAGGTGAAGAACGCGCAGCACTCCGTCTCCCTGGCCGTCAGGTCGAGTACGGTCCGCTCTCCGCCCTCCAGTCTGAGCCGCAGGTGAGCGGGTCCCACCCGCTCCAGCCCGCGCAGCGCGGTGGCGAAGAGTTCGTCGAACTCCGCCACCCGCAACGGCCGCTCCTCGGTCGGAAGCGCGCATTCGGCCGGTGCCCACTCCATGGGTTCCTCCCTGGCGCCAAGGCCGCCCGTCTCCGCCGCGAGCCGCCCGCACCCCGAAGGTAAGCCTGTACCGGGGTACAGGATGCAACTCCTGCCGCTACCCGAGGTCGGTGCTGGACGCCGCGTCCTGCGCGGGGTGGCGGGCGGCGTGCCGTCTGGCGCGGTAGGCGCTGGCCTTGGCCCGGTTCTGGCAGGACAGGTCGCAGAATCTGCGCGAGCCGTTGCGGGTGGTGTCGAAGAAGACCAGGTCGCACCCGTCGGCCTGGCAGGCGCCGAGCCGGGTGGCCTGGCCGACGCCGATGACCATGGCCAGTGCCGTGCCCATGTCTGCCGCCCACGCGTCCACGAGGGGCGCGTCGGGCCGGTGGAAGGCCAGCCGGTGTGGCCGACCCGGATCGACGTGCAGGCTGGGGACGGCGGCGTGCCGTACCAGCAGGTCGTTGAGTGCGGTCGCGACCTCGGTGATGGACTCGCCCGCGCCGAACGCCGGCCGTAGCCGGGCGGCGATCCCGGCCAGCCGATCCGCCTCGGCGACGGTGAGGGCACGGGGAGCCCGGTCGGTCACGACGCTCTCCTCGCCGATCGCGGCCAGTCGCTCGGCGCCTGAGGCCGGTGGCGTGACCTCGCGGCCGTGCGCCGAGGTGACGGTGAGGCGGTTGACCAGAAGAGCGGCCAACTCGATCCTGCTACCGACGTAACTGTCTATTTGGGGTTGACGAGTGATGCGCCAGGGATCTACTGTCACTGTCATATTCTACATAGATAGTGATGAACGGGGCTTGTGATGTCGGAGTTCTCCAAGCTGGCACGGCAGATGTGGCACCAGATCGAGCCGGTGCACGCGTCGCTCTATTTCTCCCCCGAGGCTTTCGACGAGGCGGCACGGCTCGGCTACGACGTCGAGTCACGCTGGCCGAGCTACTTCGCCTGGCGCACCGCGCCGCTCGGCGCCGCCGGGCCGAAGCTGGTCACCGGCACCTACTACAGCTTCAGCCCGGCGGCCGTCGCCGAGCACGTGCCGGGCATCTGGGCCACGGCGCGGCCCGAGGCGGTGCTCCAGGCCCGGTCGCGGGCGGTGGACCGCACCTTGCGCACCCTCCTCGGTGACAAGGTCGCCACGCCCGAACTGGCCGAGGCGGCCGAGTTGGCCGTCAGGGCCGCCGAGAGCGTCGAGGTCGTCCACCGCCCCCTGGCCGCCGCCAACCTTGATCTGCCCTGGTCCGAGGAGCCGCACCTGGCGCTCTGGCAGGCCTGCACCGTGCTGCGCGAACACAGGGGCGACGGGCACCTGGCAGCCCTGGCGACCGCGGGACTGGACGGGTGCGAGGCGCTGGTCTCGTTCGCCGCCATCGGGGCCGCACCGGTGAGCAACTTCGCAGGCCGCGGCTGGAGCGACGAGGAGTGGGCGGCGGCCCGTGACCGGCTGGCCGTCCGTGGCCTGGTCGACGCGGAGGGGAGCGCCACCCCGGCGGGCCGGGCGCTCCGTGACCAGGTCGAGCGGATCACCGACGAGCTGGCCGCCGGACCGTGGCGCGCGCTCGGGGCCGAGTCGGCCCAACGGCTGGCCCTGCTCAACCGGCCTTTGCTGGGCGCGGTGTTCGAGTCGGGGATGCTGCCTATGGTCAGCACCCTGGGCATCGGCAGCGTGCGGGCGCCGGAATAGGGGACGGCCCGGTCTGCAGGTCGACCGCCCCGGCGATCCTGTCCCGCATCGGTCGCCTGCTCAGCGGGTAGGGCGGTTCCACCTCCAGCTCGGCCGCCGCCGCAATGTACCAGTGCCGTCATATCTCCGGAGAGGAACTCGCCTTGTACCCCCCTATCGAGCCCCACGAGCACGGCCTGCTCGACACCGGTGACGGCAACCTCGTCTACTGGGAGGTCTGCGGCAACCCCGCGGGCAAGCCCGCGGTCGTCGTACACGGCGGTCCCGGGTCGGGGTGCAGGCCCGGCCACCGTCGCCTCTTCGATCCCTCGCGGTACCGGGTCGTCCTGTTCGACCAGCGCAACTGTGGCCGCAGCCTGCCGCACGCCGGCGACCCCGCGACCGATCTGAGCACCAACACCACCCATCATCTGGTCGCCGACATGGAGCGCCTGCGCGAGCACCTCGGCATCGACCGGTGGTTGCTGTACGGCGGATCGTGGGGCTCCACGCTGATGCTCGCCTACGCCGAGACCCACCCCGAGCGGGTGTCGGAGATGGTCGTCGCCGGCGTCACGATGACGCGCCGCTCCGAGATCGACTGGCTCTACCGGGGGGTCGGGCGGTTCTTTCCCGAGGAGTGGGAGCGGTTCAGGCGGGGAGTCCCCGAGGCCGACCGCGACGGTGATCTGCTCGCGGCCTACGCACGGCTCATGGCCGACCCCGACCCCGAGGTGCGGGCCAGGGCGGCGCACGACTGGACCGCGTGGGAGGACGCGGTGGTCTCCCTGGAGCCCAACGGCACACCGAACGCCTACAGCGGCCGGCCCCCCGCCGCCCTGCTGGCCTTCGTGCGGATCTGCGCGCACTACTTCTCCAACGCCGCCTGGCTGGAGGAGGGGATCCTGCTGCGCGAGGCCGGACGGCTGGCCGGGATCCCCGGCGTACTCGTCCACGGTCGCCTGGACCTGGGCGGACCGCTCGACACGCCATGGCAACTCGCTCAGGCCTGGCCCGATGCCCGGCTGGTCGTGGTCGAGGACTCCGGGCACACCGGCAGCGACACGTTCAGGACGGAGATCCTCTCAGCCCTCGACGCCTTCGCCGGCTGAGCACGCGGAAGGCCGGCACCACCGGTACGGGACGGTGGGCGGGCTGAGGTCTCACCTTCCCCGCGGGCCGTGCGCGGGACGTGCGGACGTGGCGCGTCCGCGCGGGTCACGGGGGACCTCGGGGTGCCGAGCCCTGGGGATTCGCCGAGATCGTTCCGGGTTAGCCTCCGGGCGGCGTTCGGCCCGGACCTCGGGGCGGCGGACATACACCGGATCACCCGGCTGGAGGAGCCGGTAGAGGGGGACGGCGTTGTGCAGCGGGACCCGGACGCACCCGTGGGAGGCGGGGAAGCGGGGAACGAGGGTGGAGCCGTGGACGGCGATGCCCCCGTTGAAGTAGACGGAGTAGAACATCGATCCCAGGATCCCGGTGGACCAGCCGGGGACCCGCGCTCCGACCCGGTAGTCGCCGACCGGGGTGTCGGCGAACCCGCAGTGGCCCTTCTCGCAGTACGACCTGCGGGCACCGGTCGAGATATGGGTCACCAGCACGGGTTTCCCTCCCCGCCACACCGTGAGGAGCTGGCGTCGCAGGTCGATCTCGGTCCGCTCGGACCCGCCGTATCCCACCAGGGGCCTGACACGCCTGGGGCGCAGGAGGGCCTGCCAGGTCGGCAGGTCGATCCTGTCGACGGGCCTCAGCCCGTTGGCCTTCTGGAAGGCCCATACGGTCATGCGCAGCGCGGAATCGTACGTGGAGCTGAGATTTCCCGGGGTGAAACCCAGATCTCTAAGCCTTTTCTTCACATTATGCACCTCGATTCCTCTGCTGCCCATTTTGAGGATCGTGAATTGGTCGGGAAGGGGGGCCTGCTGGAAATTCGGGGAGGGGTCGATCGCGGCGTGCGCGACGCCGACGGGCAGGGTCGCGGCCAGGGCGAAGATGGTTCCTGTGACCAGGGCACGGCGGACGGTGCTTCGCATATGTGACGTCTATCCGCTGACAGTGATGATCAACCCTCTAATGCCGCTTGCCAGAAAGTAAGACTTATACCGCCGTGTGCGACCCGACGGTTAGTGTGAAGAGACTTTCCCGAGAAAGCAGATATGTGTTTTAAGGCGGCACGATAAGATGATTTTAGGGATATTTGTAAGATATTTCCGGGGCATTGGGTGTGAACGGCACGCCGCACCGTACCGGCCGATCCTGTGGCGGAGCACGGCGGCGTCGTGGCGGGCGGCCCGGAGCGGTTCACCCTCAGCACGCCGGCACACACCATGACCGTCGAGGTACCCGAACACACCATCGCCTTCCAGGGCGGCTGGTGGTACCGCGGAGAGTACGCCGTCGAGCCGCGCTCGGAGGGCGCCCTGCTCACCCACCGGGTCCGCAACGTCGCGACCCGGGGACGGTGGGGCGTGCCGCTCGCCAACCGCTTCTTCTTCGGCCTCGACAGGAGCGCGAGCGACGGTTTCACCGCGGGGCTCCGGCGGATCGGCGACGAGCTGGGTTGCCGGACACGCCTGCTCTGAACGCACGGCGTTTCCGGTACCGGATCCGCAGAGCCGGAGAACGCCGGGGGTGCCCCCCTGGGACGCTCGCGGACGTCACGAAGAGGTCCCCGTGCGGGGTCCAGGGGAGCACCGGCCGATCAGCCGAGCCGGATGACGCCCTTGGAGACCTTGATCTTCCTGCGGGCCAGCGGTCGACCGGCCGGCCCCCTGGCCACCGAGCCGTCGGCGATCCGGAACCTGCTGCCGTGGCAGGGACAGTTGATGGTTCCGCCGCGAATGGTGGCGACCGCGCAGCCCTGGTGGGTGCATTTGGCACTGAAGGCGCGGAAGGTGCCCTTGACGGGCTGGGTGACCACCCATCTGCCGTTGATGATCCGACCGCCGCCGACGGGGATGCTGCTGGTCCTGGCGAGCACGGGACCGGCGGTCTCTCCGGCCTCCTCGGCCGCCTCGGCCGGGCGTATCCATGCGACGGCCGACGCGATCGCGGCGGCGGCGCCGCCCGCGAGACCTCGGAAGATCATTAATCGACGGGTGGGGGTGGGCATGGCGGGCCTCCCGGGGAGACGAATGGATCGCGTGTGTGGTTCATATCACAGGAAAGCGGGCCTGCAGGCAGGCTCCGCGGTCTTCCCCGGTGATGCGCAGGCTGCCGCCGTGCCGTACCGCGATGTCCCTGGCGATGGCCAGCCCGAGGCCCGATCCGCCCGCGTCCCTGTCTCTGGCCTCGTCCAGCCGGGTGAACCTGTCGAAGACCGCCTCGTGGTGCTCGACGGGGATGCCGGGGCCGTCGTCGCACACGTCGAGCACCGCCTCACCGCCGTCGGATGCCAGCCGGACGGTGACCGTGGAGTTCGCGTGACGTACGGCGTTGTCCACCAGGTTGGCCACCAGGCGGCGCAACTGCCCGGCCGAGCCGAGGACCACCGTGTCGGCCGCCACCTCCAGCGTCACCCTGATCTCCGGCCTGGGCCGCGACCGGGCCGCCTCCTCGGCGGTCACCTGGCCGAGGTCCACCTCCTCGTGGCAGGCGGGCTCCGCCGCGTCCAGGCGGGCGAGCAGCAGGAGGTCGGAGGTGAGCGCCTGGATCCGCTCCACGTCGGTCAGCGCCTCGGCCGCCAGCGGCCCCGGCGGCGCCAGCTCAAGACGCGTCCTCAGGATGGCCAGCGGGCTGCGGAGCTCGTGGGCGGCGTCGGCGACGAAGCGCTTGTGCCGGCTGACCGCCAGTTCGAGGCGGTCGAGCGTGCGGTTCATGGTCTCGGCGAGGCGGGCGATCTCATCGCGCGACCGCGGTACGGGGACCCGCCGGTGCAGGTCGTTGGCGGTGATGTCGGCCATCTCGGTGCGGATGGCCGAAACCGGTGCCAGTGCCCGGCCGACGGCGAGCCAGGTCAGGACGGCGACCAGCAGGAGCAGCGCGGGGATGCCGGGCAGCAGCAGGCCCCACAGTGCCCGCAGCGCGTCTCCCGTCGGCTCCAGCGACGCCCTGGCCTGCACGAACAGCACACCGTCGGCGGTGTCCACGGGCGTCGTGGCCAGGGCGAAGGCATCGCCGGGCGCCCACTGCGCCGCCTCGGCGGGCTGTGGCGCGGTACTGCTCCGAAAGTCCCGCACGGTTCCCGGGGTCTTTCTTCTGGGCGCCGGGGTGGCGGTCGATCTCCAGGCCGAAAGCTCGGAGGCCGGCGATACGGGGTACGCAAAGATCTTGACATCGGGGTCGAGGAGGGACGTCTCCGTGAGAGTGACACTGTCCGCGGGCTCCCTGAGGACCGTCACGCTGCCGGTGAGCACCTCGGCGGTGGCATCGGCGCGGCGGGCGGCCTCGTTGGAGGCGCTCCGTGTCAGGCTCCCGGTCAGCACACCGACGAGCACCGCGGCCGCCACGCCCAGCGCGACCGCGACGATGGCGGTGGCCGCGAGGGTCGCCCGGAGCCGCACCGAAAGGCGCGACGCCATCCTCAGGCCTCCAGCCGGTAGCCGGCGCCGCGTACCGTCACCAGCGACGAGCGGCCGAACGGAGCGTCGATCTTGCGGCGCAGCGCGCTGATGTAGACCTCCACGATGTTCGGATCGCCGTCGTAGGAGAAATCCCAGGCCTGGGCCAGCAGCTCGCTCTTGGAGACCACCTCGCCCTGCCTGCGCGCCAGGCCGTGCAGCACCGCGAACTCCTTGGGGGTGAGGGGGATGTCCACCTCCCCGCGGCGGCAGCGGAGCCCCGCGGGATCGACGGCCAGGTCGCCGACCGCGATGGACACCGGTCTGGCGTGGCCGCCCCGGCGTACCAGCGCGCGCAGCCGGGCCAGCAGCACCACGTAGGAGAACGGCTTGGACAGGAAGTCGTCCGCGCCGGTGTCCAGGGCCTCGGCCTCGTCGTGCACCCCGTCCTTGGCGGTGAGCATCAGGATCGGCGTCCAGTTCTCCGCGTCGCGGAGCCTGGCGCAGACGGTGTAGCCGTTCATCCGGGGCAGCATGACGTCCAGCACGATCACGTCGTACGGGTTCTCGGTCGCCATCCACAACCCGTCGCGTCCGTCGTACGTCACGTCGACGGCGAACCCCTCGCCCGCCAGCCCGTCCTTGAGCAGATGGGCCAGACGTTTCTCGTCCTCAACCAGCAGCACACGCATACCGCTCAGAGTGCCGCACCCCGCCTAAAGCCAACCTGAAGATGACTTCTGCCGCCTTCAGCCTGGGTTCAGGCAGGGGGCGGGAATCTGTGATCTCCAGATCCGCCTGACAAGGAGAATGCCCATGCGTATCCGCATGCTCGCCGCCGCCGTGGTGACAGCGGGGGCACTGATGGCCACCCTGACCGGGGCCGCCAGTGCCGACGACACGCCCACGCCCGCTCCCATGGAGGGCACGGTACAGATCCAGTGCGAGGGCGGCGGACAGGCGACCCTGACGACGCGCCGGCTGACCGAGGCCGAGATCAAGGAGTTGGAGAAGGCCGGAGCGTCGCCCGCCGTACCCGCCGTGCCCTCGGGACGGGCCGGCGAGGCCGCGGCGCCGAGCGGCCATGTCAAGGTCTTCAGGGGCGTCCGGGCGGAAGGGGAGGACGCGAAGGAGCTCCTCCCGCTTTCCGAGGGCGTGACCCTCGTCAAGGACTTCAAGGTCATGGCCGCTCCCTCGGAGACCGCCGCCCCCGGGACTCCGGAGGCCGGGGCGGTGACCGTGACCTCCGAGGCCGTTCCCGAGAGGGTCGAGGGGGCCAAGAGGACCGAGAAGGTCGAGGGGGCCGAGCGGGCCGAGGGGCCCGGAGATGTCGAGGTCCTGGTCATGAGCACGCCCTCCGGGGACGCGCCCACCGTCACCTGCGCCAAGGCCCAGAAGGAGTAGTCCCGCGGGGGTGATCCCAAAGACCTGCGAGCCGGCCGGGGAAACCCGTGCGGGAGTGACCCCGGCCGGTTCGCAGCCGACCGGGACGATCGGGAGGCGTCCTGGCGGACCGTGCCGCGTCGGGGACCGGCGCGGTTCAGCCCTCGGAGAAGGTCGGGTGCGGGCCCAGGGCCCAGTACTCGTACAGGCCGTAACCGACGTGGCCGTCGTACTCGAAGCGGCCGACCGCGTCGACCAGGCCCCACATCGCGGCGGCGTCCTCCGGAAGGGTGTGGGTGACGCCCTGGACCACCGGTTCCGGCCCCTGGTACATGCCGTGCCTCCAGTCCGGTTCCAGGCCATATCCGGTGCCCACCATCAGGTGCACCGGGAGGATCGGAGTGCAGTGCACGTCGAAGGGCTTGCCACCCGGGGGAGAGAAGGAGATCGTCGCCTCTCGTACGTCCCGGGTGCCCTCCGCGTACGTCGGACGGTACTCGGGACGGCCGAGATACTCCTCCTCGCCCTGTCTCGGGGTGCCGAACCCCCACACCCGCACCGCCTCCTCCAGCACCCGGCGGCCCTTCTCGTCCTCCTGGACGATGCACAGGATGGCGTGGTCGTCGAACTGGATCGGGGTGTAGAGCCAGTAGAAGGTACCGGCGTCGCGGGCCTGGATGCCGGGCGGTTCGGGCTCGCCGACCGGGCGGATGCCCCACGAGCGGTCGCGGGTGCCCTGCCAGCGGTCGGGGGTGACCTCGACGCGCTCGTCGCCGATCAGTATGTGCCCACTCCACCTGCCGGTCTGGGCCAGCCGGGAGGAGTCGAACACCACGCGCTCCTGTCGGCGCAGGAAGTGCCGGGGCTCCAGCGTGGCCGGGATGGTGCCCTCCCAGGTGAGGTCGAAGGAGAGGCCGTGCTCGGTGGGGTCGAGCACCACCCGTAGCCGCCGGAGCCCCTCGATCACCTCGACCCGGAACGGGCCGACCCGCGTGTCCATCCGGTCGTCGCCGAGTTCCCGGGAGGCCCGGACCACGCGGTGCAGGTTCCGGTGGCGCACGCAGGCGAACGCGTCGGTGACCCCGAGGTTGGGATACTGCCCGAGGCCGACGATGAGCATCAGCTCGTCGGATCCGGCGTGACAGTTGAAGTAGTACCGGTCGTAGAAGTTGCGGTCCGAGGTCGTGACGTGCCGCATCACCTCGGGTGACTGGTGTACGGGATGGTCGTCGAGGGGCGACAGCGTCATCGGGTGCTCCTTCTGTCTCAGGAACACGTTCTAACAAGCGCTTGGTGGATCGGTCAATGGCGTGCGGTCCGCACAGCGGTATGGCCCGCGCCTTCGAAGGCGCGGGCCATACCGCTGACAGGTGACGTACACCGTGGTCGGCCGACCCGGGCACGTCGTACCGCTAGGGCAGTTTCTTGGACGTGTGCTCCGCCCTGGCGTCGGCTCTGTCACCGACCTCCTCGGCCTTCGCCGTGACGTCGTTCGTCACGTCGGAGGTCTTGCCCACCACCGCCTCCATCTTGTGCCCCACCCATTGGGACGCGTCGGAGGTGCTTTCCTTCAGGGTGTCCGCCCACTGGTCGGCGTTCCTGCGGTACAGCGCGTAGCCCGCTGCTCCGATCGCGACGCCGGTGACCAGCAGAACCATCGGCCATCCGCGGGACTTGGTGGGCTTGGGATCAATCCTCGCGGCAGCCTGGGACAGCGCGGCGCTGAGTTTCGGCGCGAGCTGTTCCTCGATCGAGTGCGCGGCGGCGTCAAGCCTCGGTGCCGCCCACCCGCGTACGACGATGATCTTCTCACCGGCCACGTTGCGAGCATGATCGGCCATGTCAAGGGCCTGGCCAGCTACGTCGCGGGCCTGGCCGGCCAGCGGGCTGACCCGATCCGCGACGAGGACAGCCCGAGCCTTCGCGTGGCGCAGCCGCCTTTCCGGAGCCACGATCTTCATGTGGCGCTTTCCAAACAGTGCTAGAGGCACAACAACCTCCCCATTCGTTGGGGCCCCGTCGCCACCCCTTCCCGCTCGAAGGCGGCTCAATCATGACGGCCCGTGGGAGGATGCATGAAGGATCGGCTCCGGCCGAAATCGTCAAAGCGCCACAAAAGCAATACGTTGCATAGGCATTGCCACAACCTGAAGGGGGCAGTCCGATCATGGCTGAGAAGTTGATCGCGAACCTCAACACCAATCGCGGAAGCGTGAAGGTCCAGCTCTTCCCGGACCACGCGCCTAAGACCGTGCGCAACTTCGTCGAGCTCGCCGAGGGCACCCGCGAGTGGGTGCACCCGGAGACCGGCCAGAAGTCCACCGCCAAGCTGTACGACGGCACCATCTTCCACCGGGTCATCTCAGGCTTCATGATCCAGGGTGGCGACCCGCTGGGTCAGGGTGTCGGCGGTCCCGGCTACAAGTTCGACGACGAGATCCACCCGGACCTCTACTTCAACCGTCCGTACCTGCTCGCCATGGCGAACGCGGGCATCCAGATGGGCCGCGGCACCAACGGCTCCCAGTTCTTCATCACCGTGGTGCCCACGCCGCACCTGAACGGCAAGCACACCATCTTCGGTGAGGTGATCGAGGGTCAGGACGTCGTGGACGCCATCGCCAAGACCGACACCGACGCCCGCGACCGCCCCACCGAGCCCGTGGTCCTGGAGTCGGTGACCATCGAACGCGTGCAGAGCTGATCTCTCGCCCGGCGGCCTCCCACGGAGGCCGCCGTTCGCGTTTCCGGCCGGTGTCGTTCAGTCGCCGTTTATGTGTGTACGGGCACTCGGGATCGTGAATAGGCTGGCAGTCTGGGGATAACAGAACGCGCGAAGGGGCCAGCCACAGACCATGACCACCCAGCCGTCCAGCGACCCCAACACCGTTGTTCCCAACTGCTACCGGCATCCAGGGCGGGAGACCTACGTCCGCTGCCAGCGCTGTGAGCGCCCCATCTGCCCCGACTGCATGCGCGAGGCCTCGGTGGGCTTCCAGTGCCCCGAGTGCGTGGCGGAGGGCAACAGGGGCATGCGGCAGGCACAGTCCGTGTTCGGCGGCCGGGCGGTCGTCACGCCCCGGGTCACCTGGGCGCTGCTGGTTCTCAACGTCCTGGCCTACTTCGCCGAGACCGTGCGCACCGACTGGGTGCTGGCCAACTTCACGATGAACTCCTTCGCCGTCGCCTACGACGGCGAGTGGTGGCGCCTGATCACCGGAGCCTTCCTGCACATGCCGCTCGGCGGTGGCGGCTGGGCCCTGACCCACATCGTGTTCAACATGTGGGCCCTCTACGCCATCGGCCCGGAACTGGAGCGGCGCCTCGGCTCGGCCAGGTTCCTGGCGCTCTATCTCCTCGCGGCGCTCGGCGGGTCCGTCGCGGTCTACCTGTTCGGCATCGCCGCGGTCGGCGCCTCGGGTGCGATCTACGGCATGTTCGGCGCGCTGTTCGTGCTCGGCAGGAAGCTCGGCTACAACGTCCAGGGTGTGCTCTGGCTGATCGGCATCAACGCGGTGATCACCTTCGTGATCCCCGGCATCAGCTGGCAGGGACACCTCGGCGGCCTGATCGCCGGCTCCCTGGTCGCGGCGGTGTTCGCCTTCGCCCCGGCCAGGAGCCGCGACGCCGTCCAGTGGGGAGGCTGCGCGGCGATGCTGGTCGTTCTGGTCGCGTTGGTGCTGGCGTTGCCGCCGTTCGCCGTCCAGGCCGAACTCGGCATCTACGGTTGATCCACACCCTGATGCTTCCCCAGGGTGTGGATAATGCCTGTGGAAAAGGCTAGCGCCAGCGGGTGGACAGGATCACACCGAGGATGATGAAGGCGAACCCGACCAGCAGGTTCCAGTTCTGGAGGGCGCCGAGAACGGGCGCGGTGGGCGCCACGTAGTAGACGGCGATCCACAGGATGCCGACGATCCAGCAGGTCACCATGACCGGCGCCAGCCAGCGCGGGCTGATCTTGATCTGCTGTGAGGTCTGCGGCGGGGTGTAGACCGGCTTCTTGCGAGTCTTGGGCTTGGGCACTGGGGTTCTTCTCCTGCGTCAACCCTGCGCGATCCGGACCGTGCGCAGGCCATGTCGATTAGCGTAGTCGCTGGTGGGTGAAGTCCCGTGTAAGGATAGTCCGCGCAGGTGGGCCATGGCGATTCCGTGAGGCACCATACTGCGGCAAATGTTCTGCCGAACCCGTGATCCGGTCCTGCCGGACGAAGTGTCCCGTCACTAGCCTTGACCCTCGTGAGAGCGGCGTTGAAGGTCATGGGCGATCTGAGCATCACCGCGGGCCTGGTCATCCTGCTCTTCTGCGCCTACCTGTTGTGGGGCACCGGCTCCTACACCGCGGAGCAGCAGGTGCTGTTGCAAAGGCAGTTCATCGAGGGCGGGAAGGCCGGCCGGGCGCACGGGCCCGGCCCGGTCCGGCTGGGCGGGGCGGTCGCGCTGCTGTCGATTCCCAGGCTCGGCGACGACTACCGGTACGCCGTCGTGGAGGGCGTCGACCAGGACCGGCTGCGGATGGGGCCGGGTCACTACCCCGGAAGCGCCATGCCAGGAAAAATCGGTAATTTCGTTCTTTCGGGCCATAGGACCACCTATGCCGCCCCCTTCGGTCGCATCGACGAACTCCAGCGGGGCGATCGCATCGTGGTCGATGCCCACGAGGCCCGCTACACCTACCGGGTCACCGGCAGGCGCGTCGTCGACCCCACCGAGCTCGGCGTCATCGCCCCGGTCCCCGACCAGCCGGGAAAGACACCGACCAGGGCGACGATCACCTTGTCCACCTGCCACCCGAAGTACTCGGCCGCCCAGCGGCTCGTCGTCTTCGGCGCGCTGGACCGGAGCCAGGCCCGCCTCGGACGACCCGAATAGTCCGAAAACCAACCCCGACAGCCCGGAGAAGGAGTCTCGTGTACGGCTGGATCTGGCGGCTGCTTCCCGGAAACCTCGCGGTCAGGGTGTTCACCGCCGCCGTACTGGCCGCCCTGGTCGCGGCCGTACTCTGGTATGTCGTGTTCCCCTGGATCGAACCCCGCATCTCCCTCGACCTGGCCGGCGTGGGCCCGTGAGCCGCGTCCTGGTCGTGGACAACCACGACAGCTTCGTCCACACCATCGTCCAGTACCTCCGTGAACTCGGCGCCACCTGCGACGTGCGGCCACGTGACCAGGTCAGGGTCGAGGACGCCGCCGGCTTCGACGGGGTTCTGATCAGCCCCGGCCCCGGCACCCCGGAGAACGCGGGCGTGAGCGTCCCGCTCGTCGGCTACTGCGAGGCCCACGGCATTCCGCTGCTCGGCGTCTGCCTGGGGCACCAGGCCATCGCCATCGCCCACGGCGCGACCGTCTCGCGGGCCCCCGAACTGGTGCACGGCCGCACCAGTGCGATCACGCATGACGGGCGCGGCGTCTTCGCCGGCCTGCCGTCGCCGACGACCATGACGCGCTACCACTCGCTGGCCGTCCTGCCCGACACGGTTCCCGAGATCCTTGAGGTGACCGCGACCACCGGCGACGGCGTGATCATGGGCCTGCGCCACCGTACGGCCCCCGTCGAAGGTGTGCAGTTCCACCCCGAGTCGGTGATCTCCCAGCACGGTCATCGGCTGCTCGGAAACTGGCTGGAAAGGTTGGTGTAACGCGGCGCCCTTCCTGGGCGATTGACCAGTGAGAGTCCTTCCGCCATCGCCCCCGAGTGGCGGAAGGACTCTTCCCCGTTTCCGGGCCTCCCGCATGGGCGGTGCGGGAAACGAGGAAGGCCCCCGCGATCGCGAGGGCCTTCTCATGTGTTCCGGATCAGTTCCCGTCGGGTGGCGACTCGTCGAAGATGGTGCCGTCGTCGGGCTCCGTGGGCATGTCGTCCGTCGGCTCGTCGGGAATGGTCGGCTCATCGGACGGGTAGGTCGGCTGCTCGGTCGGCTCGGGCGCCTGCCCGCTCGACACGATCAGCGTGATCGTCGTCCCCGGCTGGTACTTGCCACCCGGCTCGGGAGACTGGCTCAGCACGGTGTCCTTGGGCAGGTCGCTCGGCTGCTCGACGACCTTCCACTTGAAGCCCGCCTCCTTGAGCATGTTCTTGGCGTCCCCGACGGTGAGGTTGGCCACGCTCGGGACCTCCACCGCCTCCTTGGGCACGTAGATTCGCACGGTGCTGCCCTTGCTGGCCTTCTTGCCGGCCTCGGGCAGGGTCTCGAAGACGATGCCCTGCTTCCGGCTGGAGGGCTTGCTCTGCAGGCTGACCTTGAAGCCGGCGTCCTCCAGGGTCTTCGTGGCCTCTTCCGCGGTCATGTTGAGCACGGAGGGCACCTCGACCTTCTCGATGCCCTTGGAGACCTTGAGCGTCACCTCGGTGCCCTTGTCGACCTCCTGGTCGGCCGCCGGTTCGGTGTCGATCACCGAACCCTTCGGGATCTCCTCGTCGAACGCCTGGACCGTCTTCACCTTCAGGCCGAGATCCGTCAGCGCCTTGGTCGCCGCCTCCATGGTCTGCGAGGCCAGCGGCGGGACCGTCACCTTGCCCGAGGCGGTGGGGGTGCCGGGGGAGCTGAGGAACATGTAGCCCACGCCGACGAAGGCGCCGATGACCAGCAGGGGGATGAGGATCCACGCCGCGGTCTTGACCGCGGTGTTGCTGCTCTGCTGCCGGCGCCGGCCGCGCTCGCCGGTGCGCCCGCCCCCCTCCTCGCCGTACTCGTACGCCGGGACGGCGGTGGTGCGCTGGGTGGCCGGGCCGCCGGGCCCGGGAGCCTGCATCGTCCGGGTGGCCGAGCCGTAGTTATTGGAGATGGCCATGGTCTGGGCGTCCGTCGGGATGCCGGACATCGCCCGCTGGATGTCGGCCCGCATCTCCCCGGCGCTCTGGTAGCGGTGCGCCGGATCCTTGGCCATCGCCTTGAGCACGATGGCGTCGGCCCACTGGGGGATGTCGGGGTCGATCTGCGACGGCGGGATCGGCTCCTCGCGCACATGCTGGTAGGCGATCGCGACCGGCGAGTCGCCGGTGAACGGAGGCTGTCCGGTCAGCAGCTCGTACAGCACGCAACCGGTGGAGTAGAGGTCGCTGCGGGCGTCGACCCGCTCGCCCCTGGCCTGCTCCGGCGAGAGGTACTGGGCGGTGCCGATCACCTGGGCGGTCTGTGTCATGGTCGCGGCCGAGTCGGCCATCGCGCGGGCGATGCCGAAGTCCATGACCTTGACGTCGCCATTGCGAGTGATCATGATGTTCGCCGGTTTGATGTCCCGGTGGACGATGCCGCCACGGTGGCTGTAGTCCAGCGCCCGAAGGATCCCGTCGACCAGTTCGGCGGCACGTTCGGGCAGCAACCGCCGGTCGGCCCGGAGCAGGTCGCGCAGCGTGCGGCCGTCGACGTACTCCATCACGATGTAGGGAACGGGTGCACCCTCTGAGACGTCCTCGCCGGTGTCGTAGACCGCGACGATGGACGGATGGTTCAGTGACGCGGCGGACTGAGCCTCCCGGCGGAACCGCGCCTGGAAGATGTGATCCCTGGCCAGGTCCGCGCGGAGGGTCTTGATGGCGACGATCCGATCCAGCCGGATGTCTCGGGCGCGATAGACCTCGGCCATGCCGCCACGCCCGACGACGCCGTCAAGCTCGTAGCGATCGCCGAGGCGTCGGGGCTGAGTCATTTCCTGCACTGTCCCTTACCGTTCATCTTGGGTGCCGGTGGGCTCTTGGGCCACCGGTGTCCATCATCGACCCGTTGCCGCATCACGTCTCCTCATTCGGCTGGTCTGTATCGCCGGGTTCGGGAGTCGTACTCGGTGTGGGGCTCGGTGTCACCGTCGGGGTGGTGGGCGTCGGGGTGGGAATCGTCGGGCTGGGGCTGGGGCTGGGTGGTGGCGACGTACTCGGCCTTGCGGTGGGCGTGGCCGATGTGCTTACCGTAGCCGACGGCGTGACCGAGGGGCGGGCCGTCTTCCCCGGCGAGACAGGTGGTCTGCTCGCCGGAGACGCGCTCCGGCTCGGTGTGGCCGTCGGCGATTCGGTAGCCTGGCTCGGCCGTACGACCGGCTTCTCCGGCTCGCTGCCGCCTGGCCGGCCGGTCAGCTCGTAGGCCGCCAGAGAGCCCAGCCCGACCGCGACGGCGCATCCCGCGACCGCGGCGACGATCACTGTTCTCCTGCGCCGACGCCCATCAGGCGCCGGCCCGGTACCTGGAGGCGTCCCGCCCGCGCCCTCCACGGAACCTCCGCCCGCACCGCCGTGAGCGCCGGAGCCCGCACCCCCGCCGGCGGCGGGGCCGACGGGCGCGGCCATGGCCGAGGTGATCTCCTGCGGCCACTCGGTCGCGGGCTCGGCGCGCCAGCCCGAGGGGTCGGTGAGCATGCCGAGAGCGGTGGCGTCGGTGGCGGCCAGCGCGTCGAGCAGCACGTCCGCCCGTTCCGACAGCTCCCTGGCGCCGGCCGGGCGCCGCAGCGGGTCCTTGGACAGGCACGCCATGACCAGGTCACGGACCGCGGGCGGGATGCTCTCCGGGAGCGGCGGCGGGGGCTCGCCGATGTGCATGAGAGCGATCGCCACCTGCGTCTCGGCGCGGAACGGCGCCCGGCCGGCCAGGCACTCGTAGGCGACCACCCCGAGGGAGTAGATGTCGGTGGCGGGCGTCAGCGGTTCGCCGGAGGCCTGCTCGGGACTGACGTACTGGGCGGTGCCGAGCAGGACTCCCGTCTGGGTGACCGGCGCGGCCTCCAGCACCCTGGCGATGCCGAAGTCTGTGATCTTTATCACGCCCGCCTCGGTCACCAGCAGATTGCCGGGCTTGATGTCCCGGTGGATGACCCCCGCGCGGTGCGCGGCCTGCAGGGCCCTGGCGGTCTGATGGACCACGTCGAGGGTGACCTTGGGGCTCAGCGCGCCGTCCCGGGCCAGGATGCCGGCCAGGGACTCGCCGGGCACCAGCTCCATCACCAGATAGGCGACGCCGTCGGTCTCGGCGTAGTCGAAGACCTGCGCGATGCCCGGATCGGACAGCCCGGCCGCGATGCGGGCCTCGGAGCGGAAGCGCTGCCGGAAGGCGGGATCCTCCGCCACGTGCGCGCGGAGCAGCTTCACCGCGACCTCGCGGCCGAGCAACTCGTCCCTGGCCCGCCACACCTCGCCCATGCCGCCCGACGCGATACGCCCTAGCGGGCGGTATCGGCCCCCGAGCAACGCGGTCATCTATTCAGCACCGCTTCCATCACGCTCTTGGCGATCGGGGCGGCGGTGTGACCACCTGAGGCGTCGCTGCCGGCGCTGCCGGACTCGACGATCAGCGCGACGGCGACCTGGGGGTCCTCCGCGGGGGCGTAGGAGATGAACCACGCGTGCGGGTCACGGCCCTCGGCGGTCTCGGCGGTGCCGGTCTTGCCGCCGACCGTCACGCCCTGAATCTGCGCCGCGCTCGCCGTGCCCTTGTTGACGACGTTGACCATCATCTCCTGGAGCTTGCGCGCGTTGTCCTCGCTCATCGCGGTGCTCAGCTCTTCGGGGTCGGCGGTCTCGATCTCGCCGCCCTCGGCATCCGCGATCCTGTTCACCAGGTACGGCTTCATGACCACGCCGTTGTTGGCGATGCCGGCGGCGATCATGGCCATCTGCAGCGGGGTCATCTGGTTGCTGCGCTGGCCGATCGACGCCTGGGCGAGGGCCGCCTGGTCCTCCTCGGGGCCGATCCCGCTACCCGCGACCGGCAGCGGGATCGACAACGGCTCGCCGCCGATGCCGAACTTGAAGGCCTGGTCCTTCAGCGCGTCGTAGCCGAGTTCCATGGCGATCTTGCCGAACGGGGTGTTGCAGGACTTCTCCAGCGCGAACGAGAGCGTCACGCGTCCGGCGCCGCAGGCCGCGCCACCGTAGTTGGGCAGGTCGGCGGTGGTGTTGGGCAGGTCGAGCACCTGCGGGGCGTCGACCTGGGTCTCCGGGCCGAGGGTGTCGTCGCTCTCCAGGTATGCCGCCATGGTGACCACCTTGAAGGTCGAGCCCGGCGGATAGGTGCGCTCGATGGCCCGGTTGACCAGCGGTTTGTCCTCGTCCTTGTCCAGCTTGTTGTACGCCTTGTTGACCTCGCCCTTGTCGGGCTTGGAGAGCGGGTTGGGGTCGTAGGTGGGGATCGAGACCATGGCGAGGATCGCCCCGGTCTTCGGTTCGATCGCGACCAGCGCGCCCTTCTTGCCGCTGGCGCCCAGCGCCTTGTAGGCGGCCTCCTGCGCCCTGGGGTTGATCGTCAGGTCGACGTTGGCGCCCTTGCTCCGCTTGGCGGTGAACAGGTCGATGCTCCGCCGGATCAGCAGGTCGGCGCTGGTGCCGTTGAGCAGGCGGTTCTCCGTCCGCTCGATGTCGCGCTGGCTCTCGGGCGCGAAGAACCCGGTGATGGGCGCGTAGAGCTTGCCCTCGGGATAGCGGCGCTGGAAGCGGAACTTGGTGTCGCCGGTGTCGACGGACTCGGCGAGGACCTTGTCGCCCGCGGTGATCCGGCCGCGCTCGACCTCGTACTGGGCGTAGAAGTTGCGGGTGTTGCGCGAGTCGGCGCGCAGGTCCTCCGCCCGCACGGCCTGCAGGTAGTTCACGTTGATCATGAGCAGGCCGAACATGAGCAGGCAGGCCAGGGCCGCGCGCTTGAGGGGACCGTTCATCGCTGGAACACCTGCGTCATTCCTTCGTCCTGGATGGCCTGGGGCGGAGGCTTCCTCGCCGTATCCGACATGCGTACCAGCAGCGCGATAAGGATCCAGTTAGCCAGCAGTGCCGAGCCGCCCTGGGACATGAACGGGGTGACCAGGCCGGTCAGCGGGATCAGGTTGGTCACGCCGCCGACGATGATGAAGACCTGCCAGGCCAGGATGAACGACAGGCCGCCCGCCAGCAGCTTGGAGAACGGCTCGCGGGCCGCGATCGAGGTGCGCAGGCCGCGCTCCACCAGCAGGGCGTAGACCATCAGCAGGGCCATCAGCCCGGTCAGGCCGAGCTCCTCGCCCGCGGCGGTGAAGATGAAGTCGGAGAAGGAGAGCGGGATCAGGTTGGGGTGGCCCTGGCCCAGACCGGTGCCCAGAACGCCGCCCTGGCCCATGCCGAACAGGCCCTGCATGAGCTGGTAGCTGCCACCGAACGTGCGGTCGTACAGCTCCGGGTCCTCCGGGTTGAGAAAGACCTCGAAGCGGGCCGCGACGTGGTCGAAGATGAGCCCCGCCAGCACCGCCCCGCCGACGAAGAGCAGGATGCCGATGAGCACCCACGAGGTGCGCTGGGTGGCGATGTAGAGCATCGCGATGAAGGTGCCGAAGATCAGCAGCGAGGAGCCGAGGTCCTTCTGCAGGATCAGCACGCCCAGGCTGAGGCCCCAGGTGATGAGCACCGGGCCGAGGTCACGGGCCCGGGGCAGGTCGATGAAGAGCAGCCGCCGCCCGGCCAGGGCCAGCACGTCGCGCTTGGCGACCAGGTAGCCGGCGAAGAAGACGACCAGGGCGAGCTTGGTGAACTCGGCCGGCTGGAGGCTGAAGCCGGCGACGCCGATCCAGATGCGGGCGCCGTTGATCTCCTGGCCGAGGAACGGCAGCAGCGGCGAGATCAGCAGGGCCAGGCCGACGGCGCCCGCGGTGTAGGTCAGACGCTGTAGCGCGCGGTGGTCGCGCAGCACGATCAGCGTCACGGAGAACATGACGACCCCGACGGCGGTCCACAGCAGCTGGTTGGTGGCCGAGGCTCCGTCCATGCCGGCCGCCTCAAGCCGATAGATGATCACCAGTCCGAGGCCGTTGATCAGTGTCACCAGCGGCAGGATCAGCGGGTCGGCCCAGGGCGCGAACTTGGCCAGCACCAGGTAGGCGGCCAGCATCAGACCGCCCAGGCCGAGACCGTAGGTGAGCATGCCCGCGGGGATCTGGTTGTCGAGCGCCAGCCCCACATTGGCGTACGCCAGCATCACGATGGCGACCGCGAATGCGAGCATCGCCAGCTGGGCCAACCGCCGTTTGGCGGGAAGCGGGACAGGCTCGGCGCTAGGGGTGCTCATGTGTTCACTGTGACCTTGTGGGTTCGGGGGCCCTGGGGACGGGGGGCTTGGCGGACGCGGAGGCGCTCGGCGACGTGGTCGGCTCGGCCTTGTCGTCGGCCTTGTCGTCGGCCTTGGCCGCGGACGACTTCAGCTCTTCGATCTTTTTCAGGCCCGCCTCGACGGTGGGGACGGGGATGCCGTCGCGGACCTGGCCCTGCTGGAACGCGCCAAGGGTCGTGATCGATTCTGCGGTGCCCTGGGCGACCTCGAAAAGCTCAAAGGGGCCGAGGTTGGTCTTCACGCCCTGGAAAACCACGATTTCGTTACCTCTGGCCCCTACGAAGTATTGATCGTCCAGCCATTGCCCGCCGAAGTACCAGCCTAGGCCGCTTCCGATGACGACGACACCGCCCGCCACGGCCATCAGGGGCCACAGTCGGCGACGTTTGGCCGGCTTGGCGGCGGCGGCCCTGATGATCGGCTCGTCGGGCTCGTCGTCGGCGATGACCGGTTGCGGCATGGTGACCGCGCTGGCACGTCCCGCCGGGGTGTCCGGCGGCTGCGACCGCGGCATGCCGGAGCCGGCGGCACCGACCACGGCCGCCTCGGTGCGCGGCGCGAAGCTCTCGTCCACCTCCAGCACGTCCGCCAGGACGCAGGTGATGTTGTCCGGACCACCGCCCCGGTTGGCCAGGTCGATGAGGGTGCGGACCACCCCGTCGGGATCCTCGATCGTGGAGAGCGTGTGGTGCAGGGTCTCCGCGCTCACCACCCCGGACAGGCCGTCGGAGCAGAGCAGGTAGCGGTCGCCGACCTGGGCCTCGCGCAGGGACAGGTCGGGGTCGACCTCACCGCTGCCGTCGAGGGCCCGGAGCAGGATCGACCGCTGGGGATGGGTGGCGGCCTCCTCCGCGGTGATCCGGCCGTCGTCCACCAGTGACTGCACCAGCGTGTGGTCATGCGTGATCTGGTAGAGCTCTCCCGCGCGCAGCAGGTAGGCCCGGGAGTCGCCGACGTGGACCAGGGCGACCCTCGTCCCGGACCAGAGCATGGCGGTGAGGGTGGTGCCCATGCCCTTGAGGCTGGGATCGCGGCCCACCATCTCGTGCAGCTTGCGGTTGGCGTCGCGTACCGCTGCCTCGATGGTGCTGAGCAGGTCACCTCCCTGGGCGTCCGCGTCGAGTGAGGACATCGCGGCGATGGCGACCGAACTGGCCACCTCACCGTGTGCGTGGCCGCCCATGCCGTCCGCGACGGCGAGCAGGCGGCCGCTGGCGTAGGCGGAGTCCTCGTTGCCCTCGCGGAGGAGGCCGACGTCAGAGCGGGCGGCGTAACGGAGTGCGATGGTCATTTGCGCAATTCGATGACGGTCTTACCGATGCGGATCGGAACACCGAGCGGCACCGGAGTCGGACGGGTGACTTTTGAGCGTTCGAGATAAGTGCCGTTGGTCGAGCCGAGATCTTCCACGATCCACTGACCGTCCTGGGGGAAGAGCCGGGCATGCCGACTGGAGGCGTAGTCGTCGCTGACTACCAGCGTCGAGTCGTTCGCCCGGCCGATGGTGATGGGCGTCTCCGAGAGGGTAATGGTGGTGCCTTGCAGGGGGCCACCGGTGACGACCATCTGCCGTGGTTCCCCCTTCTTGGATTTGGCCGCGGGCTTCACCGGCTTGGGAACCTTGCGCGCGGGGACGACGGCGGCCGTGCGTGATCCGAACAAGTCCGTCCGGATCACGCCGACCGCGGCAATCACGAAGAACCACAGCACCGCGAGGAAAGCGAGCCGGATCAGCAGCAGCGTGAGCTCGGACATGGACCGTCTATTTACCTTTAATCGCGCCGGAAAACCAGAGTCGTTCGCCCCAGCGTCACGCGAGTGCCGTTCTGGAGCTCGACCCGGCGAACCGGCTGGCCGTTGACGAAGGTGCCATTCGTGGAGCCGAGGTCGACGAGCGCGACCTGGGGGCCCTCCACTCGTAGCTCGGCGTGGTGCCGGGACACACCCGGGTCGACCAGCCGTAGATCACAGTCGGTGCCCCTGCCGAGCAGGGTCACCGGGGTTGTCAGGTCGAAGGACCGCTGGCCCTGCGGGTCGTCCTGGGTGGACACCAGCAGGCGGGGGCGGCCTCCGAACGCGTGAGGTTTGGCGGTGGGCACGTCGCTCACCGGCTGGCGGATCTCGTCCTGTTCGACCGTCGCGCCACGGATCACGCCCGAGCGGATGCGGAACAGGCCGACCGCGAGGTCGTCTGCCGTCTCGAAGCGGACCCTGACCGGTCCCACGAAGGAGTAGCCCTGTTCCTTGGCGTACTCCCTGGCGAGGTTGGCCAGCTCGTGGCCGATGCTGTCCGCGTAGACCTCCAGCCGCTCGCTGTCGGTCGTGGACAGCTCGACCACGAAGTCGTTGGGCACGAGAGTGCGTCCCTGGGCGACGATCGCCGCCCGCTCGTCCATCTCTCGTTGGACCGCACTGGCGACCTCTACCGGCTGAAGGTCAGATTTGAACGCCCGCGCAAAGGCCCCTTCAACCAAGCCTTCGAGCCTCCGCTCGAAACGCTGCAGGACTCCCACCGGGTACCTCCCCTCCTCCGTCTGTGTGGTCGCGGCCGCTTGGGGGCTCGTTGGCTCGGTCCTCGCTCTCTCGCACCCAGCTGCTCCGCTTTCGCATCTAGGAGGATCGTATCCGGGTTCGTGGGTACCGGCTGATACGTGCTAATGTTTCGACCGCACCCAACAAGGGCGGGTGGCGGAACGGCAGACGCGCACGGTTCAGGTCCGTGTGTCCGAAAGGACGTGAGGGTTCAAATCCCTCCTCGCCCACAAGATCATGACCCCGGTCACGCGGATACCGCGACCGGGGTCTTGCTGTTTCCGGGGAAACCGCGCATTCATCTGAGTCATCCATGAGGTCTCGTGACGGACCGGGTCGATTATCGATCAAGGTAGCCGTTCGCTCCGTTGTAGAGAAGCCTCGGGGCTTACATGTGGGTCTTGTGGTTTCTGGGGTGGTGCGGCACACCTTCCCGTTCTACCCGGCCACACTTGCTGATCACTTTCGGATGACTTGCATGGGTTTGCCGGTTGGCTGATTACGCTGACAGAGAAAATGGGTCGAGGGGATCTCACCCGGCCCGCCGAGTCCCCGGATCGGCGGGCCGATCCGGGGCGCGGTGGTTCCGCGGGTGCCCACCGGCGTTCACCGATGGGCACCCGCGTTCACCGGACGCGACGGCGGGGCGCCTCGAAGACGACCTCGGCGTGGAGTGCCCAGGAAGCGGATGAGGATCCCCGGCCGCCGCACTAGCGGGTCGCGAGCACCCGGACGCCCAGGATCTCGCCGAGAAGGTCCGTGAGGCTCACCATGCCGACCACCTCGCCGCCGCCGTCCGTGACGAGGCCCAGGTGCGCGTGGGCGTCCTGGAGGGCGGAGACGGCGTCGGGGATCGTGGTGGCCTTGTCCAGGCGGGGCACCGGCCGGGCGAGTTCCGCGGGACTGGCGTCCGGCCGGACGAGGATGTCCCTGATGTGCACCACGCCCAGGACGTCGCGCGGCCGGCCGGAGGTGACCAGCAGGCGCAGGTGCCCGTCGCGCGCGGCCACCTCGCGGATGTGCGTGCTCGTCGCGTCGCCGGGCACCGAGGTGGCCTTCGCCAGCGGCAGCATCAGCCGCTCGACCGGCTGCTGGTGCACTCGCAGGGCCCGGGTGAGCAGATCGTGCTCGTCCCGGTCGAGCAGCCCCATCCGGCCCGACTCACCGACCAGCATCGCCAGCTGGACGGGGGTCCTGGTGGTGGCCAGCTCGTCCCTGGGATGTACGCCGAACAGCTTCAGGATCCCGTTGGTCAGGTTGTTGAGCGCGGCGAGCACCGGCCTGACGACCCAGGTGAAGCCGCGGAACGGCAGGGCCAGCCCCATCGCGGCGATCTCGGGATGGGTCAGCGCCCATGACTTGGGAGCCATCTCGCCGACCACCATGTGCAGGAAGGTGATGATCGCCAGCGCGATCATCAGCGAGATGGGGACCCGCAGCGACTCGGGCACGCCGACCGCGCCGAAGACCGGTTCCAGCAGGTGCTCGACGGCCGGTTCGGTCACCATGCCCAGGCCGAGCGAGCAGAGCGTGATGCCCAGCTGCGCACCGGCCAGCATCAGGGAGAGCTCCCTACCGCCGCGCACCGCGGCGCGGGCGGCGATCCGGGTCAACCGGCCACCCTTGCCCGCCAGCTCCTCCAGACGGTGCCTGCGGGCTGAGATCACCGCGAACTCGGCGGCGACGAAGAAGGCGTTGCCGATCAGCAGGGCCACACCGAGCAGCAGGGCGGCGGTGGTGCTCATCGTCGCTTCACCCCGCTCCGCACGATCATGGAAGTCTCCGGGACAGGCTCGGTCGTCTGCGGCGCGGCCATCGCCGGATCATCCTCTCTCTCCGCCGTTCCCGGCGTCGCGTCCCCCTCGGGATCGTCCTTTCGAGGTACGGCGAGTGACAGCCGCACCCACTCGGGGACCCGGCGATGCACCGACAGCACGGTGAGCACCGCGTCCTTCTCGTCGGCGCCGTCGTTCTCCAGGGGGTCGTTCCGCAGGGTCAGCGTGACGGTCACGCTGTCACCGGGCTCGGCCATCCGGCCGAGGGTGGCGAGCACGAGGCCCGCGACGGTGTCGTAGTCGTCGCTCTCCGGAAGCTGCAGCCCGATGGCCCGCTCGATCTCGTCCAGCCTGAGCGTGCCGGGCAGGTCCCAGGTGCCCTCCTCACCCGCGACGACCCCCGCGGGCTCCGGGTCGTTCTCGTCGACGAGCTCGCCGACGAGCTCCTCGGCGAGGTCCTCGACGGTGACCACGCCGGCCAGGCCCCCGTACTCGTCGATGACGCACGCCAGGTCGTCGCGGGCGGCGCGCATGCGCTCCAGCACGACGGGGAGCGGCAGGGAGGTGGGCACCAGGAGCGCGGGACGGGTGATCCTCTCCAGTGTTCCGGTGCTCAGCCCCGACTTGAGCAGCTCGCGCACGCCGGTGACGCCGACCACGTCGTCGCCGTTCTGGTCGCAGAGCACCGGGTAGCGGGAGTGACCGTGCCTGCGGACGGCGTCGATCAGGTCGGAGATCGGGCGCTCCTCCCTCAGCAGCACCACGCGGGGACGCGGCACCATGACGTCCTCGGCGGTACGGTCGCCGAACTCCAGCGCGCGCTCGAGCAGCTCCGACAGCCGCGGCGGCAGGTCGCCGGTGCTGGCGGAGTCGGAGATGATCCGGGACAGCTCCTCGGGGCTGGCGCCGTGCTCGATCTCCTCCACCGGCTCGACGCCGACCCGGCGCAACAGGCCGGTGGCGGCGGAGTCGAACAGCCGGATGATCGGTCCGGCGATCCGCAGGTAGATCAACGTCGAGCGGGCGAGGAACTTCGCCACCGGCTCGGGACGGGCGATGCCGAGGTTCTTGGGGGCGAGCTCGCCGAGGACCATCTGGATGACGGTGGCGACCGCGACGGCCAGTGCCACGGCGATGCCGGGTACGGCACCCGACGGGACTCCCGCGGCCTCCAGCCAGGGGCGGATGACCGTGGCGATGGCGGGTTCGGAGATGAAACCGACGAGCAGCGCGGTGACGGTGATGCCGAGTTGCGCGCCCGACAGCATGAACGACAGGCGTCCCGTCACCTCCAGCGCCCGTTCCGCGGCCACGTCGCCCGAGTCGGCCTGCTCACGCAGCACGCCGCGGTCCGCCGCGACGAAGGCGAACTCCTGGGCGACGAAATAGCCGGTGGCGAGGGTGAGCAGAAGTACGGCCAGCAGGCCCAGAGCCGTGCTCACCGGGTAGCTCTCCCGGTTGGTTCAGCGGTTCCCGTGCGTTTGCACGGGCAGGTACTCCACGAGTCCGGAGTGGACACGATCATCCTTTCGAGCAGAGGTAGTTCTCTACCGTAACGATCCGGGTGGGGGTTGATGTTTCCGGATCAGCAGACGATCGCATTGTCGGTGGCTAACAACCTGTCTGAGTACTTTCACATAGGGAAACCTTGGGGACTCCGCGGCATGCGCGTGAGCCGCGACGTAGCGTCGATAATGACGTTTTCATCATGAGATCGAGAAGTGGCGGGACACGACGTGGCTGACTGGCCCGAAGACGACGATCGCACTCGCTCGCTGCGGTCGCCCACCCCGGGGTCCGCGCCGCAGCGAGCGGCCGGGCAGCCCGCCCACCCCCTGCCGGGCGGGCAGGCGTCGGCCCGGCGGCAGGCGTCCGGGGGCGAGGAGGTGCCGTCCCCCCGGGGAAGCTCACGGGTGTACGGCAAGGCCAGGTCGGGCTCCAGCCCGGTCAGACCGCTGAACGCCTCTTCCGACGGCTCCCGCGCCGGTTTCGGCGGTTCGGGTGACGGCGGCGGGCAGCGGACGTCGAGCTGGCGCCCGAAGCGCCCGGGCAGGCTGATCGTGCGGATCCTCGCCGGGCTGCTCGTCGTGCTGCTGGTCGTGGCCATCGGCGGATATTTCATGATTAACTCACGGCTGACCAGGATCGAGGCGCTCACCGACTACGAGGGCCGACCCGCCGACACCCCCGGCACCAACTGGCTGCTGGTCGGTTCCGACAGCCGGGAGGGCCTGACCGCGGCACAGCGTAAGAAGCTCGCCACGGGCAAGGCCGTGGGCCGCAGGACCGACACGATGATGCTGCTGCACATTCCCGACGGTGACGGCCGCCCGACCCTGGTCAGCCTGCCGCGTGACTCCTACGTGCCGATCGACGGCCACGGCAGCGACAAGCTCAACGCCGCCTACGCCTTCCAGGACGGCGGCCCCAAGCTGCTCGCCAAGACCGTGGAGAAGGTGACCGGGCTGCGGCTCGACCACTACATGGAGATCGGCTTCGGCGGCTTCGTGGGCATCGTCGACGCCATCGGCGGGGTCGAGATCGACGTCAAGCAGGCCATCAGGGACCCCAAGGCCGGGATCAACCTGAAGAAGGGGCTCCAGCTCATGGACGGCGGGACGGCCCTCGGTTACGTCCGTACCCGTGCCACCGGCAAGATCCCCGACCTCGACCGGACCCAGCGCCAGCGCCAGTTCTTCTCCGCGGTGGTGAAGAAGGCGGCCAGCCCCGGGGTCCTGATCAACCCCTTCACCTCCGTGCCGCTCGCGCTGAGCGCCGCCGACTCGGTGTCCGTGGGCGAGGAGACCGGTGCCTTCGACCTGCTCTCCCTCGGTCTGGCCATGGGCGACAACCCGGTCACCACCGTCGTCCCGGTCGGCTCCCTGCCCACCATCAACGGTCAGGCGGTCGTCAAGTGGGATCGGGAGAAGGCGCTGCGCCTGTTCGACGCGCTGGCCGAGGACAAGCCCGTCCCCAAGGACGTCCTCGCCAAGTAGGCGTCATCGTTCCACGTGGTGAGCGCCGTGGTCGTAAGCACTCCGTAAGCGGTGCGCGGCCACGGCGCCATTAGCCTCGATGTCGAAGACAGAGCCGGGGCTCCCACGCCGGAGGTATTCGATGAGAATCAAAAGACTGCTCCGACACCCCGCCACGTGGGGCGTTCTGGCGGTCGGTGCCGTCGTGCTCGGCGTCGCCCTCTACCTGTTCCAGCCCTGGCGCCTGTTCACCACGGTCGAGGTGAACGAGGCGTTGCCGACCGTGGCCGTGACCTCCGAGCCGGAGGCGACCCCGGTGGTGCAAGACGGGGCGAGCGAGCCCGCCAAGGCCCCCGAGGAGCCAAGAATCCTGGCCAAGGGCACGTTCGTCTCCCACGAGCACGAGACCGCGGGCAAGGCGAGGGTGCTGGAGCTCCCGGATGGGAGCCGGGTCCTGCGGATCGAGGACCTGGACACCTCCGACGGCCCGGATCTGCGGGTCTGGCTGAGTGACCAGCCCGTCAAGGAGGGCAGGGCCGGATGGTTCAACCTGGACGACGGCAAGCACCTCGAACTCGGCGAGCTGAAGGGCAACCGGGGTAACGCCAACTACGCCATCCCCGCGGGGGCCGACCTCGACAGCCTGAAGAGCGTCACCATCTGGTGCAGGCGCTTCAGCGTCTCCTTCGGCGCCGCCGCCCTCACCTGACACAATGCCCGGACTATGAGTGTTTCCGGGAAACTGCATGCCATTGGCCGCCCGCTCGTCGAGGCGCAGCTCGCGCACCCGACGGTGGTCGGCATCGCGCGAGGAGACCTGCCCGAGCCGGTGTTCCGGTCCTGGCTGGAGCAGGACTACCTGTTCCTGCTCGACTACGTGCGGGTTTTCTCGCGACTCGCCTGGCAGGCCCCTGACGGGCACCTGGGGGACCTGGTGGATCTGGCCCACGCCACATTCCACGAGGAGCTGAACCTGCACCGTTCGCTGTCCGCGGAGTTCGGCGCCGATCTCGGCGGGGTGCGAAAGGGGCCTGCCTGCGCGGCCTACACCTCTTTCCTGCTCGACTCCGCGGCCGTCTACGCCGATGGCCTGGCCGCGCTCTACCCCTGCATGTGGGGCTACTCCACGCTCGGTCGGGCCCTGGCCGAGAACCCGCCCGACGAGCCGCGATACCGTGCCTGGGTCGACACCTACGCCCATCCGGCCTTCGCCGAGCTGACCGAGCGCATCGCCGTGATGATCGACGAGGCGGCACCCGACCCCGGTAGGGCGGAAAAGCTGTTCACCGAGGGAATGGCCCATGAACTCGCCTTCTGGGACGTGCCCTGAGGCCGTCCTCTCGCGGCGGCCTTTCGTCTTTCCCGGCCCGCCGGCCTCCCGCGCCTTCGGCTCCCTCCTCGGCACCGGTGTCGCCGATCCTTCGGCCACGGGGCACAGAAGGCCGGCTGATTCAGTCGGTCAGTTGTGGTGAATTAGCTCGCTATCAGGGGAAATTGAGAGTCCGGATGAGGGCGTCCGAGAGGCTTTGCGCACCCATCAGGTGTGGGAGTTGGAACAATGGGCGCATGAGTGTTCCTGAGGTCGAGGCACGGGCCGTGCCGGATGACGCGTTCCTGCTCGACGTACGCGAGGACGACGAGTGGCGTGCCGGGCACGCGCCGGGAGCCGTCCACATCCCGCTGGGTGAGCTGCAGTCCCGGGTCGACGAGGTGCCCAAGGGCGCGCCCGTCTACGTGATCTGCCGGGTCGGCGGCCGTTCCGCCAACGCCACCGCCTGGCTCAACCACGTGGGCTGGGACGCGATCAACGTCGGCGGCGGTATGCGGTCCTGGGAGGTGGCGGGGCGTTCGATGGTCGCCGAGAGCGGTCAGGACCCGTTCGTGGCCTGAGCGGTCCCAGTGGTCTGAGTGGTTTCAGTGGCCCGGGTGGCCTGAGTCGACGTCCACCGAGATGGCGGTCCTTGCCAAGAAAGGAATAAATGGCATAATCGGGGCGAATTATTTACCGCGGGAGCTCGGGCGTGACCGGGCTGAGAGGGCGGAACCACGCAGAGGGTCGCACAGACCCTCCGACGCGCCGCCGACCGCATGAACCTGTCCGGGTAATGCCGGCGTAGGGAGCGTGTGATGTCGCCTGCCGTCGTTGACTCCAAGTCAGCCGAGGCCCCCCTCACCCTCGACGAGGCTCCTCCCAGGGAGCTCGGCGTGCTCGACCAGGGCGCGCTCTGGGCCAATCTGGGGGTCAGCCTGCTCGGATTCTCCGGCGCGATCGCGCTGATCGATCCGCTCGGCGACCGGCCGCTGAGCTTCGTGGCCGCGATCCTGGCCGCCGTCGTGGGCAGCGTCATCGGCACCGCGATGGTCGGCCTGGCCGCCATTCCCGGGCAGCGGACCGGCGCTCCGGCGATGGTCCTGCTCCGCGGGCTGTTCGGTGCCAGGCTCTCGTACCTGCCGACCGTGCTGAACATCATCCAGATGCTCGGCTGGGGCGCGTTCGAGCTCTGGGTCATCGCCCAGGGCGCCCAGGCCATCGCCGGATCCTTCGGGTTCGAGGTGCCGTACGCGGTCTGGGTGGTCCTCGGAGGGGTGATCACCACCGCGCTGAGCATCCGGCCGCTGGGAGCGGTCCGGTTGCTCCGCCGGTACGTCACCGCCGGCGTGGTCGTCTCGATGATCTGGTTCGCGGTCGCCCTGTTCAGCCGGGGGCCGTCCATCGGCGGTGGATCGTGGGAGGCCTTCGCGCCCTCGGTCGACTACGTGATCGCGCTGTCGGTCTCCTGGGTGCCGGTCGCGGCGGACTTCGCGCGGTTCTCCAGGTCCGGCAGGGCCACGTTCACCGGTGTCGTCGGCGGCTACACGATCACCCAGGTGGCCTGTCTGGTCCTGGGAATCGCGGCGCTCGCCCTGGTCGGCAACGACACCGGGCGGGTCTGGGACCCCTTCGTGGCCGCGGCCCTCGGCCCGCTGTTCTTCGGCATCCTGGTGCTCAGGGAGACCGACCAGTCGTTCGTGAACGTCTACTCCACCACCATGTCGCTGCAGAACCTGATGCCCAGGCTGGACCGCAGGGTCATCTCCGTGGTCATCGGAGTGCTGGTCACCCTGCTCGCGATCTTCGTCAAGGTCGACACCTACACCGCGTTCCTGAGCCTGATCGGGGCGGTCTTCGTGCCGATGTTCGCGGTGCTCGCCGTGGACTACTTCCTGCTCGGCGGCGCCAGGAGCTGGGACACCTCCGACGGCGCGCCCTCGCGCTGGCTCATGGTGGCCCCGTGGCTGCTGGGCTTCGCGGCGTGGTGGATGCTCGCCGCGTTGCCGGTCGCCCCGGAGCTGGCCTGGTGGACCTCGTTCTGGACCGATGCCCGTGACCTGCTCGGCTTCGTCCCGCAGCCGTGGATGAGCGCGGCCGTCGGCGCGTTCCTCGCCGCGGGTCTCGTCACCCTGGGCACCGGTGCGCTCCGGCGCCGTTCCTGACCGGGCGGAGGCGCGCTAAGCGCGGGACTCGATGCGCAGCAGGCGTTCCTTGGCGGCCAAGCCCCCGGCGTACCCGCCAAGGACCGACTCGCTCTCGACGACCCGGTGGCACGGCACGATGACGCACACCGGGTTGCTGCCCAGCGCGTTGCCGACCGCGCGCAGCGCCCGCGGCCTGCCGATCCGCTCGGCGATCTCGCGGTAGGTCGTCACCGTCCCGTACGGCACCGAGAGCATCATCTGCAGCACCGTCCTGGAGAACTGGGTGGCCAGGCGCAGGTCCACCGTTGTGGTGAAGGCCCGGAGCCGGGCGGAGAAGTAGGCGTCCAGCTCCCGGCGGACCGGGTCGAGCCGCCGGGGGTCCGGCCCGATGAAGGTGCCGACCTCCCTGCTGATCCGCTCGAAGACGACGTTCTCGTCCTCGTAGCTGCAGGCCACCACACCCCGGCCCGTCACGGCGAGGGTAAGACGCCCCAGCGGTCCGTCGAGCGTGCCGAACGCGATGTCGGGATGGCTCGTGCCGACGTAGTCGGGCGAGGTCACCCGTAGCAATGCATCGATGTCGCCGGATGACATGGCCCCACCCTTTCGTATCCAGGTGTGTGGTGACCGCAGAGTATCGGACGGATCGCCCGGCCAGTGGCAACACGTGCGGGACGAAAGTGCCAAGATCAGGCCGGTTGAGACGGCACTATGGGTGTGTGGTGGACTACACGGCCGACAATGACGAGGGCATCGGCCGGGCGGTCGTGGCCGACGCGCCCAACGCGATCGTCGCCATTGATCGCGAACAGACGGTCATCGCCTGGAATCCCGCCGCCGAGCGCCTTTTCGGCTGGTCGGCCGAGGAGACGGTCGGCCGGCGGGTTCCGGTGGTTCCCGAGGAGCTGATGGCCGAGCACAACGCGGTCCTGGAGAAGGTCCGCACCGGTGGCCAGGTGTCGCTGCGGACCAAGCGGTTCCGCCGGGACGGCAGCCTGCTCGATCTGCGGGTGGACACCGGCGCGCTCTCCTCGCGGGACGGCACCCCCATCGGTTATGTCAGCGTCTACCACCTGGCCCAGGACGACGAGAGCGCCAACGACCGCAACGCCCGCCGGGCACAGCTCGTCCGCCGGCTCACCGACGTGGTCGCCGACATCAACGCCGAGCTGGAGCTGCCCGCGGTGCTGGACCGGATCGCGGCCAGCCTCGCCGACCTGACCGGGGCCGACGCGGGCGGGTTCGTGCTCATCGAGGGCGACCGGCTCCGCCTCGTGGCCCGTCACAACCTTCCCGGCTCGATGCGGAACTCCACGGCGGACCTCCGCACCAGCCTGGTCGGCAAGCTGCTGCGCGAGGGCAGGACCGTCCTGCTGGAGACCGGTGACCAGGACCGGCTGGACGAGCTGATCTGGTCGCAGCTGCCCGGCCTGCACACCATCGCACTCGGTCTCGCGGCCATGGGCGGGCGACCGTACGGCGCGCTGTACGCGCTCTTCGCCAAGCGCAAGGTGGGCCACCTGGAGCTGGAGCTGCTGGAGCTCCTCGCGGGTCACGCGGGCATCGCCGTGGGCAACGCGATGGCCTACCAGGAGGCCGTACGGCAGCGGGCCCACGAGCGGGCGGTGTTCGACGCCAGCGCCGACGGCATAGCGGTCCTCGACGAGCTGGGCCGGGTCGTCCAGTGGAACCCGGCCGCCGGCGAGCTGACCGGCTTCCACTCCGCCGAGGTGATCGGCGGCCCGCCCCCGTTCCAGCTCCCGGCGCCGGGAGAGAAGCTCACCATCCAGTTGCCCTCGGGCACCTGGCTGGACGTGCTCTGCGC
This sequence comes from Streptosporangium sp. NPDC049248, assembly GCF_040678965.1. NCBI lineage: Bacteria > Bacillati > Actinomycetota > Actinomycetes > Streptosporangiales > Streptosporangiaceae > Streptosporangium > Streptosporangium sp. NPDC049248. The sequence goes on along the minus strand of NZ_JBFAQY010000018.1, from coordinate 25,427 downwards.
GGAGATCGTGGAGACGGGCGAGATCGTGGTCGACTTCCGCGACATCACCCGCGCGAAGGAACTGGAGGAGGCCAAGGATCTCTTCCTGGCCACCACCAGCCATGAACTGCGCACCCCGATCACCGTGGTCCGCGGCTTCGCCGGCACCCTCGACGACCGCTGGGACAGCATGACCGACACCGAGCGCCGTGCCGCGGTGCGCATCATCGCCGAGCGGGCCCGTTCCCTCGGCCAGCTCATGGACCACCTGCTGCTGGGCTCGCGCGCGGGGGCCGGTGAGCTCACGCTCAGAATCGAGGGCTTCGACTTGGCCGAGCTGGTGCGGGGAGCCACCCTGGGCCTGCCGATCCTGTCGGATCTGCACCGGGTCGAGGTCGACGTGCCCGATGACCTGCCCCTGGTCTCCGGCGACGCGCTGGCCACCGATATCCTGCTGGCCCAGCTGCTGGAGAACGCTTTCAAATATTCGCCGGACGGTGGCCTGATCAGGGTAGAGGCATGGGTGGATGGTGACCGGGTGGTGTTGGTCGTGGACGACGAGGGCGTGGGCATCGCCCAGGCCAGCAGGGAGCGCGTCTTCGACCGCTTCGTCCAGGCGGACAGCGGCGACCGCCGCAGGTTCGGCGGAGTCGGGCTTGGTCTCTACATCGTGCGCAGCCTGGCACGGGCCCAGGGAGGAGAGGTGTCGGCGCATCCACGCCCCGCGGGCGGCACCCGGATGAGGCTGGCCCTCCGTATCGCCGACACGCCGGACGCTCTTACCTGATCGACACGCCAAGGCGGTAACGAGTCGGTAACGGATCCGCTGATCTATTGTCGAATGTGCACAAGCTGTAATTGCTGCTCGGTTTCCGAGACTATCTAACGGGGCATTTCGGTCGTACTGGGGTGAGTTCCTCAGGGGGGAAAGGCATACGGGGAGGTGAGTGCGTCGAGCGTCGTGTTGTTGCCGTATGCACCGTCCAGCGTCGCTGTCGCACGCCAACGCCTCTGCTCTGACCTGCAGGAACGGGGTGTGTACGAGACCGCTATAGACGACGCGGTGCTCGTGGTCAGCGAGCTGCTGAGCAATGCGCTGCGTCACGCGCATCCGTTGCCGTCGGGGCAGATCAGGGTGTCATGGCACTGGACCGAGGAGCAGGTCGAGGTTGCGGTGAGTGACGGTGGTGCGGCCACCGAACCAAGAGCAGGGCGCCCGACGCTCTCCTCCCTGGGAGGGCGAGGCCTCGGAATCGTCGAATATCTGGCCTCGACATGGGGAGTCAGACACGAGGGGGACATCACCACGGTCTGGGCGGTGGTCACGGCGGTCAACACGGTAGGTAACGGCCATGTTTCCACCCCGGAACCCGCCCTCAGGGAATGCGGATAGCCCTTCCGTCGGGTGCCGTCCCGCTTGGCCTGTCATGAAGCGGGACGGCACCTCCCCCGCCGTCCGGAGTGCCGTCAGCCTCCGGCGAGCGCGGGCCGGTGCAGTATCGCCCGCTCCCCGGTGGTCCAGGCCGTCGTGACGAGCAGGTAGATCCCGGCCGCGAGCGGCAGCACCGCCGCGACCAGAACGGTTCCGTACGGCAGCAGGGGCAGCACCCGGCGCAGCACCGCGGGCTGGACGTCCTCGCTCATCGTGCTCCGCGTCTGGCGGGAGGCGACCCACGCCATGGCGACGAGCAGCAGGAAAAGCCCGGCGAAGACCAGGGTCGGACCACTGAGCAGCCCGAACCCGGCCACCGTGCCCGCGAACTGCTGGCCGAGCGGCACCCCGAGGAGCCCGTGGGTCAGCAGCGCGTTGGCCTGACCGGCGATCGTCGAGGAGACGAACGCCTGGTAGGTCACCATGAGGAACGGCAACTGCGCCGCCGACGGCAGGCAGCCTGCCAGTGGTGAGGTCCTCTCCCTGGCGTAGAGGGCGGCCAGTTCCCGCTGGAGCCGCTCGGGATGGCGGCCGTGACGTTTCCGGAGTTCCCGGATCTCCGGGGCGAGGCGGATCCTGGCCCGCTCACCCCTGGCCCGCATGACGCTGAGCGGGAGCAGCAGGAGCCGGACGAGGAGCGTGAAAACGACGATCGCGAGCGCGGTGGAGCCCAGCGGCCCGGCGAGCGCGGTGATGAGGTCGGCGGTGAACCCGATGACGGGGTCGAACATGGTCGGGGCCCTTCTGACCGGAGTGGGGACGGTACAGAGGACGCCCGCGCACCGCGGGGGTCTTCAGAGCGTGTGCGCGCGGCACACGGTGGTCGCGGGGGGTTACGCGGGCGCCGGGCCCGCGGAGGGTGCTCTGGGCCGGGACCTCCCGGCCGCGTCGGGGTCGCGTTGCCGGACGAACATCGTCCGCCTGGCCCGATCGCGCCGCGACAGCGGCGACCGCGCCCGCGCGCCGGAGGTGACGGGCGCCGGTCGCAGTGCCCAGGCGAGCAGGAGCACGCCCAGCCCGACCACGGCGGTCGCCGTCAGGACGCCGCCGCCGTCGAACATCCAGACCACCAGTGTCTGGACGGCGAGGAGCAGGTTCAACTCTTGGACTTGGAGACCACGGTGACCAGGGCGACGACCACGAAGGCCACGACCGCCAACACGATCACGAACTTCAGCAGCCCGAAAAGGGCGGGCAGCACGAGCCCGAACACCACATAGAGCGCGAGCAGGACGCCCAGGACCGCCAGCACGATACGACTCATGTGCTCCACCGTACGCCGACGGGAGGAACGGCGGGCGCCTTGATCGTAACGATCGAGTGCTTACGGACCGGTGACACGGCTTAGGGATCTCCTCTGGCGGGCCTACCGTTGAGGTCATGAGCGCGCGGATTCTGGTGGTCGACGACGATCCGATGGTGGCCGAGGTGGTGGCCCGCTACCTGGAACGTGACGGTCACGTGGTCGAGTGCGTCGGAGACGGCGCCGAGGCGCTCAGGCGCGCGCTGTCCAACCCGCCGGACCTGATGGTGCTCGACCTGATGCTCCCCAGGATGGACGGACTCCAGGTGTGCAGGAAGCTCAGGGAGCGGTGGCCGGTTCCAGTGATCATGCTGACCGCGCTGGGCGAGGAGATGGACAGGGTCGTCGGGCTGGAGACCGGTGCCGACGACTACGTCACCAAGCCCTTCAGTCCCAGAGAGCTGGCCCTGCGCGTGCAGTCGGTGCTGCGGCGGGCGCGCGGCGCCTCGCTGCCGACCGGTACCGGGGTGCTCAGGGACGGCGATCTGACCGTCGACGTCGGGGCGCACGAGGTGCGGTTCCGAGGTGGCGAGATCATGTTGACCGCCCGCGAGTTCGATCTTCTGGCCCACCTGATGCGCAACCCCCGCCAGGCCTTCAGTCGATCCGCGCTGCTCAACCAGGTCTGGGGCTGGTCCTTCGGCGACTCCTCCACGGTGACCGTCCACGTCCGCCGTCTCCGCGAGAAGATCGAGCCGGATCCGACCGTTCCCCGGCGCATCGTCACGGTGTGGGGCGTCGGCTACCGCTACGAGCCGCTGGCCGAGCCGTGATCCCCGAGATTCTGCTGATCGTCGCGGTCACCGCCGGCCTCGGCCTGCTGGTCGCGCTCGCCGGGCTGGGGGCGATGTGGCTGCTGCGCGAGCGGTCGATCGGCGCGATGCTCGCGGTGGTCGTCGTGGTGACCGTGCTGGCGACGGTGGGCGGCGTGGTCGCCATCACCCTGAAAATGATCATTGAGGGTACGTCGAGGGACATCGTGCTCAGTGTGGTCGTGGTGGGTGGCCTGGTCGGGCTGGGCGTCGCGACGGTGCTCGCCCGCCGGGTGGTGGCGGCCAGCCGCAGGCTCGTCGACGCCGTGCACGCGGTGCCCGCCTCGGGGGAGTTCACCCCGCCCGGAGGTCTCCCCGCCGAGCTCGGCACGATCGCCGGGAGCCTGGATCAGGCCTACCGGCGACTGCGCCTGGGCCACGAGCGCGAGCGTGCCCTGGAGAGCGCGCGCCGTGAGCTCGTCGCCTGGGTCAGCCACGACCTGCGTACCCCGCTGGCGGGCATGCGGGCCATGGCGGAGGCCCTGGAGGACGGGGTGGTCGCCGACCCCGAGACCGTAGGCCGCTACCACCGGCAGATCCGTCTGGAGGTGGACCGGCTGTCGGGAATGGTCGACGACCTCTTCGAGCTGTCCAAGATCCACGCGGGGGCGCTGCGCCTGTCGCGCAACCGGATCGGCCTCAGCGACCTGGTCGCCGACGCGCTGGCCGGGGTGGAGCAACTGGCCAGAGCCAAGGGGGTGCGGCTGGCCGGCGAGGTCGGCCCGGTGATCCCCGTCCAGGCCGACGCGGCCGAACTCTCCCGGGCGCTGCGCAACCTGGTGGTCAACGCGATCAGGCACACCCCCGGCGACGGCTCCGTCCTGGTCCGCGCCTCGGTCGAGGGCGGGATCGCCTGCCTGTCCGTCGCCGACTGCTGCGGCGGCATCCCGGTGGACGACCTGCCCCGCGTCTTCGACGTCGCCTTCCGCGGCGAGGCGGCCCGCACGCCCAGTGCCGACGGTGCCGGAGCGGGCCTCGGCCTGGCGATCGCGCGCGGCATCGTCGAGGCCCACGAGGGAGTGATCGGCGTCGTCAACTCCGGTCCGGGCTGCCGCTTCGAGATCCGCCTGCCGATCTCCGTCTGAACGGCACCGCCCGGCCGTCGTCGTGGGGCGGTGTCACCGGCCCTGATCCGATCGGCCCGGGTGCGGCGAGCCGCCGGTTCGGGCCGTCAGCCGGGACCGTTGCCGTTGGAGGTCGGCGCGGTCGTGGCGTCGCTCCCGGGTCTCACCGAGACCATGAGGGGCATCCGCGCGCGCTCGTCGTCCTCGGCGGCGTCGGTTTCGACGTGCCGGCAGGAGGTGAGCCTCCTGGTGGTGCCCAGGGACTCCACCATCGCCCGGAACGTCGGGCACGGCCAGCGCCACATGCAACTGCGGCAGCGCAGGATCGGATGTGCCGTGTCGCTGGTGATGCCGCCCGCGTCACGCGGCTGGTGCAGGTCGAGCAGCCTGACGCCGAGCGTGGCGAGGTCGAGGAGCTCTTCGCGTGCCCCTTCGAGGAAGTCGAGGTCCTCGGTCGACAGGCTGGTTCTGATCGGGACGTGTCCCTCGTGGTTCACCAGGTTCCGCAGTGAACTCGCCGCGTCGCGCCACGAGGTGGCCCTGTCGGTACGAGTGATCATGGACTCCAGGTGTTCCCGGAGCCGCTGCCGCTGGAGATCCTCGGGTAGGTCGGTGTTCATCGATACGTTCGAGCCCGTTTCCTGTAACTCAGCGGCTGTCACCGCCGTGGCGCAGCGATGATCGGGAGGTGTCGGGTCTTCTCCCTTTTCCGGCCAAGCCGGTGTTGCGCAGTGTCAAGCTTCGCGCACTCCGGGTTTCCGTGAGGCCGAAACGGGGGACAAAGGGCGGACGACTCGGGTTGTTCAAGAGAGCGTGACCGGTGGCTCTCGCGCCGCTAGTGTGCCCGCTGTGGAGCTAAAAGTCGCAACTCGATCTCATGCCGGTCACACCGTCGTGACCATCGTTGGCGAAATCGACCTATACACCGCACCTCGCCTGCAGGCCGAGTTCACCCGGCTGCTCGGGCAGAGCCAGACCATGCTCGTGGTCCTCGACATGTCCGCCGTGGAGTTCTGTGACTCCACCGGCATGAACGTGCTGCTCTCCGCGCTCAAGCGGCTGCGCGAGCGCGGCGGCACGCTGGAGGTGGCGGCACCCAGGCCCGCCGTACGCAAGATCCTTCAGGTCACGGGCCTAGACTCGGTCTTCGTCGTGCACGAGACCCTGCCGGAGAAGCTGATGACCTCCGAATCCCAGGGGTGACCCTCTCCCCACGGCCGATGCCCGGGGTTTCCATGTCGGAGGTGTTAGATGACCGGTACGGCGGCGATCATTCCCGCCAAGAACGAGGACGATCGGATCGGGGCGACCGTGGCCGCGGCCCTGACGCTCCCCGGCGTCGATCTCGTCATGGTCGTCGACGACGGCTCGACCGACCAGACGGGACGGGTGGCCAAGGCGGCCGGAGCCCACGTCGTGCGGCACAGCCACAACCGGGGCAAGGCCGCCGCGATGGAGAGCGGTGCCGAGGCCGTCCGCCTGCTCGACGACGAGGAGCCCCGGCACCTGCTGTTCCTCGACGCCGACCTGGGGGAGACCGCCCGTACCGCCGCGCCGCTGATCGAGCCGGTCGCGGCGGGCGAGGTCGACATGACGATCGCCGTCTTCGCCACCCGGGTGAAGCTCGGCGGCCACGGGTTCGTCGTGAAGCTCGCCCGTGAGGGCGTCGAGCGTGCCACCGGCTGGACGCCCGTCCAGCCGCTCAACGGCCAGCGCTGCCTGACCCGGGCGGCCTTCGAAGCCGCCCGGCCACTGGCCCACGGCTTCGGTGTGGAGACCGGTCTCACGATCGATCTGCTCAGAAAGGGCTTTCGGGTGCGCGAGGTCCAGGTGGAGATGGCCCACCGGGCCACCGGCACCGACTGGCGGGCCCAGCTCCATCGGGCCAAGCAGTTCCGCGACGTCGCCCGCGCCCTGCTGGTCCGCCGCTAGGCCCGGGAACGTTCACTCGGCCGAACGGCTCGTCACGGGTTCCACGGCCTCCGCATGTTCGATGTCTTCGCGGTTCGGAGCCGCGTGAGAGTCGGCGGTGCGGCTGGTCGTCGAGGGCCGGCCGAGGTCGAGTCCGGGATGCGAGGACGGCCGGGGCCGCCGGGAGAACAGGTCGCCCGCCGCGCCGCTGCCGTACCGGGCACCTGCAGGATGTGCTGGAATCTGCGGGTGAGCTTGGAGGCGTCGGTCGGCGACAGGAGACGGAGCCCCGTCGGCGGCATGCCGCGGCGGCTCGACATCGCCGCGTTCGGGGCCATGGGGCTCTCGGTGGCGGTCACGGTCCTGATCGGGCTGCTGGGGCCCTCCGCCATGGTCCCGAGGCTGCCCGGGCCGTCCTGGCAGCCGCCGTACTCGCTGGACGTTCCGGTGAGCGCCCATCTGGTCATCGCCATGGGCGCCGCCGCGATCGTCCTGGGCGGGCTCGGGCTCGCCGCCGCGCTCAGGTCCCGGTGGAGGCCGGAGGCGCGATGGCTGCTCATGGCGGGCTGCGCCACCGCGGGGCTGCTCGCCTTCCTGCCGCCCTCGGGCTCGGCCGACCATCTCAACTACGCCGCGTACGGCCGGCTGGTCACGCTCGGCCAGGACCCTTACGCGATCACCCCCGCCCTGCTGCCCCATGATCCGGTCACCGGCGCGGTGGAGGAGTGGGCCGGGGTGACCAGCGTCTACGGCCCGGTCGCCACCGCCGTACAGGCACTGGCGAGCCTCGTGGGCGGTGACTCGGTCCGGCTGACGGTCTTCGTGATGGCCGTGGTCAACGCCGCGGCGTTCATCGGTACGGCGCTGCTGCTGCACCGTTTCGCCAGGGGGGACGAGGAACTGCGCGGGCGGGCGGCGCTGCTCTGGGCGGCCAACCCGCTGATGATCTACCACCTGGGGGCGGGGATGCACATCGACACCCTCGCCATCGCCTGCATGGTCGCCGCGCTCACGGTTCGCGGGGCCGCCTCCGGGCTGCTGCTCGGGGTGGGCATCGGGGTCAAGCTCAACGCCGGGCTTGTCGCCCTCGGCCCGGCGTGGGAGTTGCGCCGCTCGCCGGGCAGGCTCGCCGTGGTGGCGGGGACCGCGACGGCCACCGTGGTGGCGATCTACGCCCTCGCCGGGCCGCACGTGCTCGACCAGGTGAGCGCCGCCAGCAAGAAGGTCTCCCTCGCCACGCCCTGGCAGCTCGTCAAGGTGGGGTTCCAGTCGCTCTTCGGGCCGGGCGCCTACTCGGCCTGGATCCAGATCGGCTCCCTGCTGCTGATGGTCTGCCTGGCCTGGCTGCTCCTGCGGGCACTGCCCGCGGGAACCGCGTCCGGTGACACCGCGCCCGCGGTCGCCGCGGCGATGGTGGTCGCCTGGCTGTTCGCCGCGCCGTACGCGCTGCCCTGGTACGACGGGCTGGCCTTCGCGCTGCTGGCCATGGCGTCCTGGCCCGCGCTGGAGGGCTTCATGGTCGCCAGGGTCGCCGTGCTGTCGCTGGGCTATCTGCCGGCCAGGGAGGCGCTGCGCCCCGAGGACCTGCTCTGGATGAAGACCCTGCTCAGGGAGCGGGTGGTGCCGTGGACGCTGCTGGCGTTGACGGTCGTCCTGGTGTGCTGGGCGGCGAGAGCGCCAGGGCGCGCACGGAGGCGGCGAGCGTCAGCGGAACCGCGACCGTGAGCGCCATCGCCGGGATCGCGATGCCCGAGTCGTTCATCAGGAAGCCGATCAGCGCGCAGGCCAGCGCGCCGATCAGCCCGGCGCGCAGCGCGGGCGAGAGCGCGTAGGCCCTGCCCAGGGCCGAGGCCCCCCATCGTGAGGGGCGGTCGAGCACCAGGAACAGGAACGCCAGCGCGACCAGCGTGAGCAGGGACAGCGACCAGTTGCCGACCGTGACCCCGATCATCGCGCCGAACTTGCGGCCCACCACGGTCCATGCCTCCCCGTCCAGCACCTGCTGGACGAAGGCGCCCAGGTGGGTGCGCTGGTCGGCGGGTCTGCGCCAGTCGGCGACCGCGATGGTGCCGATCAGCAGGACACCCGCCAGACCGGCCAGCCCCAGCTTGACCGGTGAGACCCGCCCGCCGGCCAGCAGGATCACGAAGACGGCGACCCCCACCAGGAACGCCGGGACCCCGCCGAAGTCGGCGCCCCACGCGGGCCAGCCGTCGGCGAACACCGCCAGCCCCCCGTACGCCACGCACACCGTGAGCGCGAGCCCGCGCCGGCCGCGTGAGATCAGCCACTGGGCCGTCCCGGCCAGGGCCAGGATCGTACCGGCGGAGTAGACGGCGAAGGCGATGTTGCTGAAACCGTAGAAGCGCCCGCCGGTCACCGGCTCGTAGCCGGTGACCGCGTTCACCTGGAGCACCGAGCCGGTCATCACGTCGGCCAGCAACGCCGTCGAGGTGATGGCGGCGACCACGGTCAACGGGCCGAGCGGGTGCGTCCGCCACGGTCCGGCGAACGCCACTCCCGCGATCACGCAGGCGAATCCGAGGATCGTCACGATCACCGCGGCCATCGGGGCGGGCAGGCTCCACCAGGGGACGAGTTGTGCCAGGAAGGTGGAGACCGCGATCGCCCCGCTGACCACGGCGACGACCTGGACGGTGGTCAGGGCCCGGGAGCCGCCCCAGCCTCGCCGGATCGCGACGGCGGCCAGCAGGTAGAACAGGATCTGCACCGCCACGAACACCGCGAAGAACGGCCCTCGCACCTCGCGCAGTACCTGGCTCGCCAGGTCGTCGTCCGCCAGCTTCCGCACGGTCGCCGCGGCCGGCTCTCCGCTCGGCTCCTGACTCTGCCAGGCGCGCCCGACGACCCCGTTCGGGGCCCGCAGGCCCAGCAGGTCGATCGCGGTGGCGGTCAGGTCGGTGTTGGCGACCAGGCCGTCCTGGCGGGTGGAGGTGGCGGTGAGGTAACCGCGCGGGTACGGCTCGCCGCCGGGGGACGGGCCCTGGGCGATCGCCACGTGCAGGTGCGGTGCGGTCGAGGTGTCGGCCAGGCCGCCGAGCAGGACCGTGGTCCCGCTCCCGGATGTCCTCCCGGCCTCCTGGGGCCGCGCGGTTTCGGAGGTCGGCGTGGGGGGCGTCGCCGGGGCGCCGGCGGCCGCGGGTGGCGGGGGCAGACGGTCGAGGACCGTGCCCACCACGCGGTCGGCTCTGGCCACGGCCTCCCGCCTGGTCTGAGCGGTCATCGCGACCGGGACGCCGTCCGGGGTGAGGCCGCCGCCGATCCAGGCCCTGGCCAGGTCGTCGGCCTCCACCACGATCAGCCCGTACGGGGACAGCTCGCCGAGCTCCTCGATGTTCGCCGCGTATTTCGCGATTTTTCCTGATGTGTCGGCGGCGGCGAGCGCGGCCCCCGGCCCGACGGCGGCCACCTTCAGGCCCGCTCCGGCCGCGAGCCGGCCCAGCTGCCCGAGGACCGGCCGGTAGGCGGTGGTGGCGTTGAAAGCGGACAGCTCGTCCCAGCCGGGCACGCTCGCCCCGCCGTCGGAGGTCGCCTCCGGCGTGCGCGGCAGCGCGCAGCCCGCGCCCGGGGCCCCCGCCCGCTGACCCGCGGAGACCGTCAGCCAGCCCGCCACCGGGCAGGTGATCCCCCGATCCGGCGGCGGAACCGCCCGGGTGGACATGGAGGCGGACCCGCCCTCGCCCACGAGCCTCCACAGGTTCGGGGTCCGCTCCGGGTCCAGGTCACCCCACTCCAGCCCCGGTACCCCGATGACCACGACCCGCTCGGGAAGCACCCTCGCCACCGAGGCGCTCGCCGTACCGGCACCAAAGGCTCCCAGGAGCCCGCAGACCGCGGCCAGCAGCAGCGACACGGTGACCGGCACGGTCCTGGAGAACCCCGTCGGCCGGTTCCTCTTCGAGCCGTGTGACCCGCGTACGACCACGGCGGACGCCGTCGTGGTGGGCCGGGGTCGCCTCGGCCGTGTCGCGGTGCCGGGCGTCCCGGTGGCGGCCGGGCGCGCGAGCCCGCGACCGCGCGGTGTCGAAGCCATCCGTTCCCCTGTCCGTGTCCGTCGGGCGGCCGTTTCCCCGGCCCCACGGTAGCCTGCCTGGTCGTGAGGACTGGCGAGGTGACCACGGCCGGACGACGCACGTGGACGTGGCTGACGTGGTTGGGCTGGCTGTCCGCGCTGCTGCTGGTCGCCGCGGCGGTGGCCCCGCTGGTGCTCTACTGGCTGGGCAACGTGGACGACCAGCGCCTGGTCGACCTGGATGTGTACCGTACCGGCGGGGAGGCGGTCCTGGAGGGCCGGTCCGTCTACGGGTTCGTCACCCCGGCGCCGCAGTTGCTGCCGTTCACCTACCCGCCGGTGGCCGCCCTGCTGGCCACCCCGCTGGCGGCGGTGTCATGGCCGACGGCGCAGTGGGCGTGGACGGCACTGATCTTCCTGACCCTGGCGGTCACCGTCGGGCTCTCCTTCCGCGCCCTGCTCGCCGGGGCGGGCACCCGGGACACGGCGCCGGCCTCGCCGGCGGTCGTTCCCGGTACGCCTGCCCGGCCGCGTGGGCCGGGCCGGGCGGGCGCTCTGAAGAGACCGCGCGGGGTGGACCGGCTGTGGGTGCCGCTGCTGTTCGCCGTTCTGATGATCGCGTGCACCTATCTGATGCCGATCAGGGACCAGGTCCGCTTCGGCCAGGTGGACATCCTGCTCGTCGCGCTCTGCCTGGCCGACTGCGTGGCCAGACGCCCGGTGTGGCCGCGCGGCATGCTGATCGGCCTGGCCACCGCGGTCAAGCTCACCCCCGGCGTCTTCCTGATCTACCTCCTCATCACCGGTTTCGGCCCCGGGGCGAGGCGGGAACAGCGCGACACCTTCTTCATCGCCGCGCTCACCGCCGCGCTGCTGACCCTGCTGCCGTTCCTGGTGATCCCGGCGGACGCCGCCGACTTCTGGTTCCGCGCGCTGCTCGACCCCGAGCGGCTCGGTGCCAACGCCGCGACCACCAACCAGTCGATGCGCGGCATGCTCATCCGGCTCTACCTGCCCGACGTGCTGACGAGCCTGCTCTGGGCGGCGCTGGTCGCGGTGGTCGCCTGGTACGGCTTCCGCCACGCCCGCAGGGCGCTGCTCGACGGCCACCCGGTGGCCGGGGTCGCCCTGGTCGGGCTGATGGCGGTGCTGCTCTCCCCGGTCGCCTGGATCCACCACCTGGCCTGGGTGGTCGTGGTGCTCGGGGCGCTGGCCGGCGACGGGCGCGACCCGGTCAGGGTCCGGGTGGCCGCCGGGGTCTGGCTCTACTACGTGCTGCCGATCCCCTGGTGGGGGGTGACGATCAAGGCGGCGGAGATCCCGGTGCTCAGTCCCGTGCTTGGCAAGATCGTGCAGAACGGGTTCGGGCTGGGCGCGCTTTTCCTGGTCTGGCTGCTGGGGGTGTGGCTGCCCAGGCGGAGAGCGGCATTCCAGGCACTCCGCTGATACGGGGTGATCCGTGGTGTGAAATGACCAAATCTGATGTGACTTGTGAGGTGAAGCGGCTTAATGCGGAGCGACCTCGGGCGGTCGTGGGGAGGAGCGGGCGGTCCGAAGGTGCGATCTTGGGCACATTTTTCGACAGTCGCCGGATAGCCTGAGGTCATGCCGAAATTCGCTTACCTGGGACCGGAGGGAACCTTCACCGAAGAGGCCCTGCGCATCCTGGCGCCGGAGGCCGAGCGTCTGCCGAGCCCGAACATCACCGCGGCCCTTGAGTCGGTCCGGCGCGGCGAGGCGGACGGAGCCGTCGTCCCGCTGGAGAACTCGCTCGAAGGCGCCATCACCACCACCCTTGACGAGCTCGCCCAGGGTGAGCCGCTGCTCATCACCGCGGAGCTGCTGCTCCCCGTCGAGTTCTCGCTCCTGGTGCGCCCCGGCACCGAGATGGCACACATCAAGAGGGTCTTCACCCACCCGGCGGCCATCACCCAGTGCCGCAACTTCACGGCCCGCGAGCTGCCCGACGCCGTGGTGGTCGCCGCCCCGTCGACGGCGGCGGCGGCGCAGGAGGTCGCGATCCCCGGCTCGCCGTACGACGCGGCCATCGCCGCGCGCATCGCCGGTGAGCACTACGGCCTCGTCCAGCTCGCGAGCGGGATCGGCGACCGCACCGACACCGTGACCCGGTTCGTCCGGGTGACGCGTCCCGGCCCGCTGCCCGAGCCGACCGGTGCCGACCGCACCTCCCTGGTGGTCTTCCTGGCCGACGACCACCCGGGCGCGCTGCTGGAGATGCTGACCGAGTTCTCCGTCCGCGGCGTCAACCTGTCCCGCATCGAGTCGCGGCCGACCGGCGACGGCATCGGCCGCTATTTCTTCCACTTCGACTTCGAGGGCCACGTCGCCGACGCCCGGGTCGGCGAGGCGATCTCCGGTCTGCACCGGATCTCCGCCAAGGTGCGCTTCCTGGGCAGCTACCCGCGCGCCGACGCCTTCGCGCCGCAGATCAAGCGCGGTACGAACAACGACGACTTCGCCGAGGCCGCCGCCTGGCTGGACAGGATCCGCGCCGGCCAGAGCTGATCGTCGGCCGGTGCGGAGCAAACCGGGCGCGGGCGAGAGCCGTACCTCGGTAGCCTGTGACTGTGATTGACCTGCGTACCCTTCGTGAGGATCCGGACCGGCTACGGGCGTCGCAGCGTGCCCGCGGTGAGGACGACTCTGTCGTCGACACGCTGCTCGACCTTGATGAGCGCCGACGTGGTGCGCTGAGCCGTTTCGAGACGCTCCGCGCCGAGCAGAAGACCGTCGGCAAGTCGGTCTCCCGTGCCTCGGGGGAGGAGAAGGCGACCCTGCTGGAGCGGGCGAAGGATCTCTCCTCGCAGGTCAAGTCGGCCGAGGCCGAGGCGGAGAAGCTCGCCGCCGAGCTCGATGAGCTGATCTACACGGTGCCCAACCTGGTGGAGGAGGGTGCTCCGGAAGGCGGCGAGGACGACTACGTCGTCCTGGAGGAGATCGGCGAGAAGCCGTCCTTCGACTTCGAGCCCAGAGACCACCTGGAGCTTGGCGAGCTGCTCGGCGCCATCGACATGGAGCGCGGTGCGAAGGTGTCGGGCTCGCGGTTCTTCTTCCTGCGGGGCGTCGGCGCGCGGCTCCAGCTCGGGCTGCTCAACATGGCCATGCAGCAGGCGATCGAGGCGGGTTTCGTGCCGATGATCACGCCCGTGCTGGTCAAGCCGGAGTCGATGAAGGGCACCGGTTTCCTCGGCGCCCACGCCAGCGAGGTCTACCACCTGCCCGACGACGACCTGTTCCTGGTCGGCACGAGCGAGGTGCCGATGGCGGCCTACCACGGCGACGAGATCCTGGACGGCTCCGCGCTGCCGTACCGCTACGCGGGATGGTCCTCGTGCTTCCGCCGCGAGGCCGGCTCGTACGGCAAGGACACCCGGGGCATCATCCGGGTCCACCAGTTCGACAAGGTGGAGATGTTCTCCTATGTCCGGCCGGAGGAGGCGCACGCCGAGCACCTGCGCCTGCTCGACTGGGAGAAGGAGATGCTGGCCAAGGTCGAGCTGCCCTACCGGGTGATCGACACGGCGGCCGGAGACCTGGGCACCTCGGCCGCCAGGAAGTTCGACTGCGAGGCGTGGGTACCGAGCCAGGGGCGCTACCGCGAGCTCACCTCGACCTCCAACTGCACCGACTTCCAGGCCCGCCGCCTCGGGGTGCGTTTCCGCGAGTCCGGTGGCAAGCCCCGGCACGTGGCCACCCTGAACGGCACGCTGGCCACCACCCGCTGGATCGTCGCGATCCTGGAGAACCACCAGCAGGCCGACGGCTCCGTCGTGCTGCCCAAGGCCCTGCGCCCGTACGTCGGCCTCGACGTGCTCGAACCCGTCAGGTAGCCGTCCGCGAAGGCCCCGCCCGGCCCGTCGTCCCGCAGTTCGCCGCACCCGCCGAGCCGGACGGTGCGGCGGCCACCGGAACCTGTGCCGCGGCCGGGGCCTTCGTGCGTTCACGCCACCCGACGTTCCTCCGCGCTCCTCGCCGCAGTCCAGCCGATCAGAACCGATGCCCCGACTCCGGCGCCGCCCACGAGCCAGGCGAGGGACTCCGCCGTCGAGTAGTCGTCGGGTGTGCCGGAGAGCCAGCCGGAGAAGATCATCGAGATTACGGCCGGTATGCAGACGGCGATGGCCGGCAGCGTGATCCAGGTCCGCGACGGCACGCGCGACTTGATCGCGGCCGCGGCCGCGAGGACCGCCGCGGTGAGGCCGCAGGCGCTGCCGAACAGGAACAGCAGGGGTCCAATGAGGTCGTAGGACGGCTGGACGAACGGGAATCCGATCGCGGTGAGGATGTACGCGGCCACTGCCAGGCCGCTGTGCCGCGGTTCGCGACGGCGGGCGGCGGTCATGCCGGCCATGAAGGCGAGCAGGCCGGTGAAGAGGCCTGCGCCGTGCTCCGCCCCCAGGTCGACGTTCGGCGCGTCGAGCGGGATCGCCGCGTCGGTGGAGAGGCCGTCGGCCGAGAAGCCGAGCCGCCGCCAGCCTCCCCGCGGGTCGCGTACCGCGATGCCGTCGGTGCCGTTGGCCGCCACCACCACGTGGCCCTCGGGCACGCGCTGCACCGCGACGGCGGTGGAACCCTGCCACGGTAGGTAAGAGTGATCGTTGCTCCGGCGCAGAGCGTCCTCGCGTCCCTCGGAGACCCCCCACACCGTTCTCCAGCTTGTCCCGCCGTCCCGGGACTCGTCCACGCCCAGCCGTGGCGGGGAGACGCGGTAACAGTGCCCAGGGTCGTCCTGCAGGCAGGCCCGGGTGGCGGGTGAGGGCGGAAAGGACGGTGTCGCGGGTGCCGGAACGGGATCGGGCCGCATACTCCACGTCCGGCCGCCGTCGCGCGAGACGACGGCAGACGACGGGCCGTAGTCGACAAAGACAGTGATCGTTTCGTCGTCGGCCGAGACCGACAGGGCCGTGGGCGGGGGCGGGACGGCCGAAGTGGCGGTCACCCCGACGAGGGCGAACGGGACGACGACCAGCGCGCGGGCACGCCGTACCGCCTGGTCGGACCGGCAGCCGCGCCAGACCAGCCAGGCGACGCCCAGCACGGGCAGGGCCACCAGGTCGGTCGGGTCGGCCAGGACCCGCGAGGGGCCCGCGATCAGGGTCCATGCTCGGGAGGCGAGTTCCGCACCCCCCTCGGTGGTCTTGACCAGGGTGAAGCCGATACCGGTGGCGACGGTCGCGGCAGGGGCGGCGAGCCGGGCGAGGACCGGCGACAGGACCAGGGCGAGCAGCGGAGGGGCGACCAGCAGCCCCGCGACGTCGCTCAGCTTGCCGGTGACCGGGCCGGGCCACAGAGCCTTGAGGAGATGGTCGTTGACCGGTAGCACCAGGACGGCGACCACCGTCACCGGGTGACCGAACCAGGCGAGGACGGGACCATGACGTTCCATGGACGGGTGGACCCGCCGCGATGAGGCCGGGTTCGCCCGCGACGGCATCTGTGACCTTTCTGGAAGGTCAGCCGGTGAGATAGCGCTGCACGGTGGGGCCGAGCCAGCCGACGATCTCCTCGCGGGACATGGCGACCACCGGCGGCAGGCGCAGGACGTAGCGGCACAGGGCCATGCCGAGCACCTGCGTGGCGGTGAGCCCGGCCCGTACGGGGGCCTGGGCGGGGTCGGTGCCGAGGCGGGCGGCGAGGGGGCCGAGCTGGGCGGCGAAGATGCCGCGCATACGCTCGGCGGCACCCTCGTTGGTGACGCCGGTGCGGAGCAGGATCATCATCCCCTCGTCGCTCTCCCAGCGGTCGAGGAAGTGGGCGACGAGCGTGCGGCCGACCGCCTCCCTGGGGACCGCCTCCAGGTCGGGAAGCCTCAGGTCGAAGTCGGCCGCGGCGCTGAAGAGCCCGTCCTTGTTGCCGTAGTAGCGCATGACCATGGAGGGGTCGATGCCCGCGTCCGAGGCGATGGCCCGGATCGTCGCCCGCTCGTAGCCGTCCGAGGCGAAGCGCTCGCGCGCCGCGGCCAGGATCGCGGCCTTGGTGTCCTCCGAGGTTCTCCTCATGCCAACAACTGTAGGCCAACACCTGTTGACATAGCCAGGGCGGGCGCGCACAGTTATGCCAACGGTTGTTGACCAACAAGCGTTGGCATACTTCAGGGAGGACGAAATGCTTCCGGAGACCACTGACGTTCTCGTCGTCGGCGCGGGGCCGACCGGCCTCACCGTCGCCGTCTCCCTCGCCGGGCGGGGATTCGACGTGACGGTCGTCGACGACCAGGCGGCCGGTGACAACACCTCAAGAGCGGCCGTCGTGCACGCCAGGACGCTGGAGGTGCTTGAGGATCTCGGGATCTCCGGGCGGCTGACCGCCCTGGGCATCCACGCCCGGCGATTCACCATCAGGGACCGCGACAGGACGCTGGTGCCGGTCGACTTCGACAGGCTCCCGACCCGCTATCCCTACACGCTCATGATCTCCCAGGCCGTGACCGAGCGGGTCCTGCTGGAGCGTCTGGCCGAACTGGGCGGCCGCGTCGCCAGGCCGTACAGGCTGGAGAGCCTCACCCAGGACGCCGAGGGCGTGACCGCGGTCCTCTCCGGGGGCTCGACCGTCACCGCGAGGTACCTGGTCGGCGCCGACGGCATGCACAGCACGGTCCGTGAGCAGGCGGGCATCGAGTTCGAGGGCGGGCAGTACGCGGAGTCGTTCAGCCTGGCCGACGTACGGCTCACCGGCGGGGTGCCGGACGACGAGGTGGTCCTCTACTTCTCGCCCGCCGGGCTGGTCGTGGTCGCGCCGCTGCCCGACGGCACCCACCGGATCGTCTCCACGGTGGACGAGGCACCCCGCGACCCCGACGTGGCCTTCGTCCAAGGGCTGCTGGACAGCCGGGGCCCGCGGCGGGAGCGGGCGGTGGTCGGCGAGGTCGTCTGGGGAACGCGCTTCCGCGTCCACCACCGGGTGGCCGGCACCTTCCGTGCCGGGCGGGTGCTGCTCGCCGGTGACGCCGCGCACGTCCACAGCCCCGCAGGAGGACAGGGCATGAACATCGGGATTCAGGACGCCACCGCCCTGGCCGAAGCCCTCACAGTCGCTCTCAGCGGCGGGCAGGCGGATCTGGACCGCTACACCGCCGACCGTCGCCCCGTCGCCCTGCAGGTCGTCACCTTCGCCGGCCGGCTCTCCGGACTGGCCAACGTGAACAGGAGCCTGCGGCCGATCAGGAACCTGGTCCTGCGAATCCTGGCGATCAGCCCGGTCTTCCGTCGGCGTCTCGCCTGGCGGCTCTCAGGGCTTGTCTACCGGTGAGGCCCCGTCTGCCGGCCGCCGACGAGGACCGTGGCCGCCCGTAGACGGGGGCCGGCCGACCGGGTGTCGTGGAATGTCGTGAAAATGCGGAAGGCGGGGTTCGCCAGGAGCGAACCCCGCCTTCCGGTCAAACAGGTTCAACCAAGAGGTCTATGCGTCAGACGGCGCGGACCTGCGAGGCCTGCGGGCCCTTCTGGCCCTGGGTGATCTCGAACTCGACCCGCTGGCCGTCTTCGAGGCTACGGTAGCCGTTGCCCTGGATCTCGGAGAAGTGCACGAACACGTCCGGTGCACCGCCATCCGGTGCGATGAAGCCGAAGCCCTTTTCAGCGTTGAACCACTTGACGGTTCCCTGAGCCATTAAAGCTCTCCCTCAGGATTTGAAACTTTGGGATTCACACCTCATGAACCCCATGTGTCGTACAGCGGGCCCCGGGGTGGCTCAGTCAAACTGGTTTTCACAACGGGATTCAGCTAATACAACGCCATCACATCTAACACTATCCGGCGCATGCGTGTTCCCGCCATCAGGAAGATTCCTGGGACGGGATGCTGGGGCCGACACCCCGGCCATCACAGTGCAGACTGGGACTTGTTATGCGAAGCCCCAGGCTGGTCGCCACCGACCTCGACGGCACCGCTCTGCGTTCGGACGGCACCGTCTCCCCCCGTACAGCCGCCGCTTTTGCGCTTGTGGAGAACGCCGGAGCGGCGCTGGTCTTCGTGACCGGCAGACCGCCCCGCTGGATGCACACGGTCGCGGGAGCCGTGCGCCACCGAGGGCTGGCCATATGCGCCAACGGAGCCCTCGTCTACGACCTGCACACCGAGCAGATCGTCAAATCCCACCTCATCCACCCGGACGTGCTTGAAGAGGTGGTGAGACGGCTCAGGGAAAAGGTCCCCGGCCTCGCCTTCTCGGTGGAATACGAGGGGGGATTCGCCCACGAATCGGACTTTCGTCTCGGCGGGTGGGACAGCAGGGCGGTCGCCGGACTCCGGGTGGGGACGACCACGCTCATCTCGCGGCCCTGCGCCAAACTGCTGGCACTTCACCCCACGATGGATCCCGACATTCTCCAGGCGGCGGTCTGCGGGCTGGTCGGCGATCTGGTCACCCCCACTCACTCCAGCGGCCGGGCACTGATCGAGATGAGCGCGCACGGCGTCACGAAGGCCTCCGCGCTGGCCCATCTCGCGATGACCCGCGACATCGAGCCGCACGAAGTGATCGCCTTCGGCGACATGCCCAACGATCTTCCGATGCTCCGCTGGGCAGGCACCTCGTACGCCGTCGCCAACGCCCACCCGGAGGTGTTGGCCGCGGTCGATCACGTGACCGCGGCCAACAACGACGACGGGGTCGCCGGAGTCCTCGAACGGCTCTACAGCTCCTGACGGCCCTACAGGTAGGGGCCGGGGTTGGCGCCGTGCCCCTCCTGCTGCTGGAGGGAGATGCCGCCGGGCAGGGCCCTGCGCATGTTCTCAAGCTGGGCGCGGGCCGCCATCTGCTGGGCGAAGAGCGTGGTCTGTATGCCGTGGAACAATCCCTCAAGCCAGCCGACCAACTGGGCGTGGGCGACCCGGAGCTCCGCGTCGCTAGGCGGGGCGCCGTTGACGTCCTCGGTGAACGGCAGCGACAGCCGTTCCAGCTCTTCCACCAGCTCCGGCGCCAGACCGTCCTCCAGTTCCTTGATGGAGCTCTGGTGGATCTCCTTGAGTCGTTTGCGGCTCGCCTCGTCCAGCGGAGCCGCCCGAACCTCCTCCAGGAGCTGACGGATCATGCTGCCGATACGCATCACCTTGGCGGGTTGCTCGACCAGGTCGGCGACCGATCGCCCCTCGGAAGTCTCATCTTCCTGAGAGCCATGGGGACCCACGACCACGATGTGCGGAGTGCTCTCCTCAGCGTTCATAGTCTTCAACCTACTAGCAGGATTTTCCCGGTGTGTTCTCCGGACTCCAGGATCCGGTGAGCCTCGGCCGCGTCGCTCAGCGGCACCCGGGCGTGCACCACGGGCCGGATCGCCCCGGCGTCGATCAGGGGCCAGACGTTCTCCACGACCCCGCGTACGACGACCCCCTTCTCGTCGACCGACCGGGCGCGCAGGGTGGTGCCGTGCACCGAGGCCCGCTTGGCCAGCAGGGCTCCCAGGTCCAACTCGCCCTTCGTGCCGCCCTGCAGGCCGATCACGACCAGCCGGCCGCCGGTCCGCAGAGCCCTGACGTTCCCCGGCAGGTACCTGCCACCCATGATGTCGAGGATCACATCGGCCCTGACCTTCTCCGAGAAGTCCTCCCGCCGGTAGTCGATCCCCTCGTCGGCGCCCAGCTCCAGACAGCGGGCGATCTTCTCGGGCGACCCGGCGGTGACGACCACCCGCGAGCCGAACGCCTTCGCCAGCTGGATGGCCATCGTGCCGATCCCACTGGCGCCGCCGTGCACGAGAAGGGTCTCGCCCTTCCGCAGACGCGCGGTCATGAAGACGTTGGACCAGACGGTGCAGGCCACCTCGGGCAGCCCGGCCGCCTCGACGAGGTCGACGCCGTCGGGCACCCGCATGACCTGTTGCCAGGGTACGGCGACCTTCTCCGCGTACCCGCCGCCACTGAGCAGCGCGCACACCCGGTCACCCGGCGCGAATCCCACGACGTCCGGCCCCACCTCGGCGACCACGCCGGAACACTCGAGTCCCGGGTACGGAGAGGCGCCGGCGGGCGGATCGTAGAAACCCTGCCGCTGCAGCGCGTCGGCCCTGTTGACCGCGGAGGCCGCCACGTCGATGATGATTTCGCCGCGCTCGGGTAACGGGTCGGGAACCTCCCGCCACGTCAGAACTTCCGGCCCACCTGGTTTATCGATCACGATGGCGCGCATGTGAGCAAAGGTATCCGCCAAGCCAACTTGGTGGTTGCTCGCGTTGACAAGAACACAGGGCGTTAACCTGCTATGTGTTTGCTGCCCTTTTATGCCCATCCCGAGGGGGAACACGGTGGCAAGACACGATCGTGAGGAATCTCTCGAGGAACAGCTCGCGTGGCTTGACGCCATCAAAGAGCAGGAGGAGGCGCCGGCCCTGGCGGTGAAGGCCACCACGGTGGACGACACCGTCGTCTCGCCGTACCCGAAGGACCCCTGGAGCCTGGTCCCGGCCGAGCCCGACACGGCGTCCTCGCCGCTGTTCCGCGCGGCCGTCGACTCGGCCCACCCGGCCACGGGCTCGCCGGCGGCCGAACCGCCGGTCGAGGACGCCGACGCGGCCGACTGGATGGAGGCCTCCGACACGGTGAGCTCCTTCACCGTGCCCGCCCCGGCATCCGGCAAGCAGGACAACGACGGCTTTCTCGCGCCGCTCAAGCCCCTGCCGCGCCAGGAGCCCGGCGACAGCGCCCCGGGGGACTTCACCGAGCCGCACATCCGCACCCCGTTCGCGGCGCCCGCGCACGAGCCGGCCCGCGGCCTGTTCGAGCAACCCCAGCGCCAGGCGGAGTCCTCCGAGCCCACCCCTTCGTCCACCTCGTCCACCTCGTCCACCGGGACCGCCGACCCTGAGCCGGCCGCGCCGGCCTCCTCGGACACCCAGCGGTTCACCTTCGGCAGCGACGAACTCGGCGGCACCGACACCGGCCGGTTCTCGTTCGGCGGTGGTTTCGGCAGCGGTCAGGACCGCGCGCAGTCCACCCCGGGGGGTACGGCCTTCTCCTTCGGCAGCGGGGACTTCTCCGTGGAGAGCACCGGGACCGACCGGTCCGAGGCCGGTGGCGATCCGACCGCTCCCGCCGCCGACCGTTTCACCTTCGGCTCCGTGGAAACCGACAGGTTCCCCACCGGCGGCGAATCCACAGGGGCATCGGCGGCGAAGGAGTCGGCCGAGCGCTTCGAACCCGCCCCGGCCCCCGTTCCTCCGCCCTCCCACGAGCCCGAGCAGGCCGAGCCGTTCCGGACACC
This sequence comes from Streptosporangium sp. NPDC049248, assembly GCF_040678965.1. Lineage (NCBI taxonomy): Bacteria > Bacillati > Actinomycetota > Actinomycetes > Streptosporangiales > Streptosporangiaceae > Streptosporangium > Streptosporangium sp. NPDC049248. Next base: position 3,675 of record NZ_JBFAQY010000018.1, on the reverse strand, counting down.
CGGCTCCTTCGGCGCCGACAGGCCGGAGCCGGCCGCGTCGCCGTCGCCGTCGCCGTCGCCGGAACGTTCCTCGTTCTCCGCCTTCTCGGATTCCTCTTCCGGTCAGGAACGGGAGAGTTTCTTCACACCCGGCCGGGAGAGCGGATCGGCCCAGGAACGCGGTGCCGCCTCCGGATGGGAGGCCGCCTCGGCCCAGGAGCGGATGGAACGGGAGAACCCCTTCGCCCCCGGCAGGGACACGGTCGAACCGGTGCGGGAGCCGTACCAGGCACGCCGCCGTCAGACGGCTCCGGCGGCCGCCTTCGGTACGCCGGCCAGGCAGCACCCCCCGGGCACGGCCCCCCGGCCGTCGGCAGACAGCCTGGATCCGGAGTCGCTGCTCCGTGGACGTCGCAACGCGCCCGCCGGAGGCTGGCGGAAGCTGGTCTACAAGGCGTCCGCAGGGCTGATCAAGCCGGGCGAGTCCCCCGAGGTCCGCCGCCGTCGCGAGCTGGTCGGCCGTGCACGCACCCCGGTGGCCACCGGCCACCACCGCGTCGCCGTGCTCAGCCTCAAGGGCGGCGTCGGCAAGACCACCACCACGGTCGGCCTCGGCGCCACCCTCGCCCAGGTACGCGGAGACCGGGTCATCGCGGTCGACGCCAACCCCGACCGGGGCACCCTGTCGGACAAGGTCGAGCTCGAAACCTCCGCGACGGTTCGCGACCTGCTCAACGAGCGCCAGCAGATCAAGAGGTACGTCGACATCAGGGCCTTCACCTCGCAGGCCCCCTCGCGCCTGGAGATCCTCGCCTCCGACCGTGACCCGTCGGTGTCCGAGGCCTTCAGCGCGTCCGACTACCAGTCGGTCGCCCAGGTCCTGGAGAACTTCTACTCGATCTGCATCACCGACTGCGGCACCGGCCTGCTCCACTCGGCGATGTCCGGCGTGCTCGGCCTCGCCGACCAGCTCGTCCTGGTCAGTTCCCCCTCCGTGGACGGCGCCCGCGCCGCCTCGGCGACCCTGGACTGGCTGGAGGCCCACCACTACGAGGAGCTGGTCCGCTCCGCCACCGTGGTGCTGTGCAGCGTACGCCCGAGGTCGAAGTCGACCGTCGACCTCGACCGCCTGGAAGCCCATTTCGCGGCCCGCTGTCGCGCGGTCATCCGGGTCCCCTACGACACGCATCTGGAGGAGGGCGCGGAGATCGACCTGGAGAGGCTCCAGCCCGCCACCCGCGAGTCCTACCTCCGCCTGGCCGCCTCGGTCGGTGACGGTTTCGCCGGCCCCCAACCCTGATCCGCCGGCCCGGCAGGCTTTGTTGTTCGGCGCCTGCCGGGTCTCGGGCACGTCCGGGCCAATGAGAGACTAGTGTGCAATCTGACACGTTCTTGGGACGTGTCACCAGGAGAGCTCGCCTAGTGGACGATGGCGGCGGTCTTGAAAACCGCTAGGCCGGGTGACCGGTCTCGTGGGTTCGAATCCCACGCTCTCCGCCCAGCTTGAGAAACGGCGCCTGACCAGGAACTTCCCTTGGGGCAGGCGCCGTTGATCGTTTCCGGGGTGTGCAGCCGTAGGCCACCGTGAGCGGCTCTCGGCCGGTGTTCGCGGGACATACGCGGGATGGATCTTGAGGACTTTCGCCAGGACGTACCGGCGATCGGCCGCGATTACGAGCGGCTGCCGCCGACCAGCGAGGCGATGATCCGGTGGGCGGCGATCAGTACGCTGTTAAGACGGATCATCCGGGGCCATCCCGCTCAGCGGTCCGGATCTGGCCCACTCGAATGGGCTCGCCGAGTCCAGTGATCAGCTCTCAAACACGTTTTATGAGGGAAGGCAGCATCTCCGAGCGGGAGGCCCCCACAGGAAGAGGCCCGCTCGCCGCGAAGGGCACACGACGGAGCCGCGCGGGCGACGTCCCGTGCTGCTTCCGCCTGTGTTGCGGGCTTGGGTGAAAGTTTCAGTCTCGACGTGCGCGGATGCCTGCCCGCGCCCCCGGCGCTGCTCGGTCCGGCCTGCCCGGTCTTGTCGTGACGATCTCGAACCTCCGGCCTCCCTCGAGAGGGACACCATGGCACTCAGCGTTCGTCATCCTGCCCAGGTTCTGCGCCTTGCCCTCGTCATCGCCCTGACGCTGACCGTCGGCGCGGTGCTGTCCGCTCCCGCCGCGCTCGCCGCTACCTATCGCTCGGCCACCTCCTCGGGCTGGGGCCCCAGCCCAGCGGCGGGAAGGGCGGCCGCCGAAGGCAACGCCCGCGCCGAGTTGAACCAGCAGGCCGCCGCGGCGGGCGAGGTCTGTTCGGATGTGTCCGTCACCACCAGACACCTCTACACCGCGCCCGACGGTTCGGCGTGGATCTATGAGGCGACCGCGTCGGGCAATTGCGTGGTCCCGCCGTCGCTGTCGTACACCGTGTCGCGCACCGAGACCCGTCAGGGCGGTGGCGCGAGCCCGTCTGTCGCCGTCGAGAACGGCTCGCAGGCTGCCCGCGCGGCGCTCCTGGCGGCGGGCCAGGCGTGCACGGGCTACGCCACGACGTCGTCGCTGGTCTACTCCGCGCCCGGCGGCGCGTGGTGGATCTACAACGTCACCGTCTCGGCCACCTGCACCCACTGACCGGCGGTCCTCGCTACGGCTCAGCCTCCACCCGGTGCTGGATCACCGGGCCGTGGTGGGCCGGGGCCTGGCCGCCCTACTCCCACGACGCCGCCGGCCTGACCGCCGACGCCATCCTCAGCCTGGCGAGATCACTCCGGACAGGCAGGCGGGGCGGAACGCTTCCCGCGCAGGTCGATCATCCGAAAGAACGCATTGGGCCTCTTCGACCGGCTTCGACAAGGGATGGCCACCGCGAAGCTCCGCATACCGGATGGCGATCCGGCGAGCAGCGGTCACCGGATCATTCACCGGGTGGTACGCATAAAGCCAGTGGAACCCGCACCGACGAGGCATTGGACACCCTCCTTCAGGCCGAGCACCTGGCCCCCGAGCAGATCCGCCATCACCACCTCGGCCGCCAACTCGTCCTGAGCTGGATCCGCCGCCAGAAAAGCAAACCGGCTCACCGATCTGACCCGCCGGCTGCGCGTCACCTGAGGAACCTTCACACCGGGCGGACTTCCCATACCGTAGGGATCATGACCGGGCAAGAGACCCCGCCAATGGCCACCCCCCACGCCGCAGCCGGGGCACTCTTCTTCGACGAACATGACCGCCTGCTTCTGGTCCGTCCCCACTACAAGGACTACCGCGACATCCCCGGCGGCTACATCGAACCCGGCGAGACCCCGTTCCAGGCGTGCGTACGTGAGGTTCACGAGGAACTCGGCATCCAACCGCCGATCGGTGACCTGCTCGTGGTCGACTGGGCACCCCACCCCCAAGAAGGCGACAAGGTCCTGTTCCTCTTCGACGGCGGAACCCTCACCCCGAGCATGCGCGACAGCATCCGACTCGGCACCGACGAACTCGCCGACTACGACTTCCACCCCGTCGAGGAACTACCCAGCCTCCTGATCGAACGACTGGCCAACCGCGTCACGGCCGCCGTCACCGCCCGCACCATCGGCCGCCCGCTGTATCTAGAGCACGGCCAATGTCGTGACTCGCTTGATGCTTGACGCAATGGCATCGGATGATGCTTGACACTCCTAGCTGGTCTTTCGCTGTTTAGTATGCGCTCTGGACTTGA
>NZ_JBFAQY010000017.1:0-198088 GCF_040678965.1 Streptosporangium sp. NPDC049248 | reverse complement strand
GATTGGCGGCTTCGTTGCACAGACGCAGCGTGTCCGCCAGCGCCGCCTCCTGGGCGGGCGTGGGGAACAGTCGGACCTGCACAACGAATTTCACATTGTGAATTTTAGCGTTGATTCGCCGAACGCGCGGCACCGTATGCGATTCTCCTCGGGCCTGAAGGCCCGAGGTTCCTCGCAAGCACTACTGAAGGCTGCCCAGCAGGATGTGCGCCAGCAGCTCTCCGTCCAGGTCGGGACGTCGCGCGGCGATCAGCGCGCTGGTGTGGCCGTGCCAGAACCGGTAGACGGGGGGTCGCCTTCGCCCCGATGCTCGTCGTGCTCCTTCCACTCCGGCCTGGGGGGCGAGGGGAGACTGCGCGCCAGACTGCACGCCCGGCTGTCGCTCGACGAGGCGGCCGAAGCGCACCGGGTCATGGAAAGCCGCTCCCAACTCGGCCGCGTCCTCCTCGTCCCCTGAGTCTCCTCGGTCATCGGCGCGCACCAGGCCCGGAGCCGCCGACGGGGCCGTTCGCCTACGGTCCGGAGACGGCCGGCCTTTTGGAGGTCTCGTCGTCCGATGACCGTCCGCTTCTCCCCCGAGGCTTCCGCGCTCAGGGGATGAGGGCGATCTTTCCGGTGACCCGGCGTCGTAGGAGGTCGTCCATGACCTGCGCGCCGGCCTCCAGCGGGGCGGTCGCAGGAATGGCCGGGGTGAGGAGGCCGGCGGCGACGAGGTCCAGGAGTTCGGTGAGCAGGGCGTGCTGACCTGCGGCGTCCGACATCGACCAGGCGCCCCAGTCGACTCCGACGACCGATCGGTTGCGCAGCAGCACCTGGTTGAGCGGCAGCGACGGGATGGCTCCCGAGGCGAACCCGATCACCAGATAACGGCCGCCCACCCGCAGCGACCGCAGGGCCGGATCCGCCAGGTCGCCGCCCACCGGGTCGTAGACCAGGTCGACCCCGCCGTTGGAGAACTCGCGGGCCGCATCCTTGAGGCTCTGGGCGCTCGTGTCGAGCACGGCGACGGCGCCCGCGGCGCGTGCGGCCCGCCGCTTGTCCTCACTCGACGCCCCGGCCAGGACCGTCGCGCCAAGCGCGGTCGCCACCCGCACCGCCGCCAGCCCCACTCCGCCGCCCGCGCCCAGGACCAGCACGGTCTCCCCCGCGCTCAGTCCGCCCCGGTCCCGCAACGCGAACATGGCCGTGCAGTGACTCTGGGCGAACGTCGCCGCCTGGGCCGCGTCCAGGGTGTCGGGGATGCGCACCACGCCGGCGGCCGGAACGACGACCTGTTCGGCGAAACCGCCCAGCCCGCACACCGCCACCACTCGCGTTCCGACCGTCGGCCAGGTCACGCCGGGGCCGACGGCACTGACCGTGCCGGCGACCTCACCGCCCGGTACGAACGGCGGCGGCAACTTGATCTGGTAGCGGCCGTGGACGAACAACCCGTCGACGTAGTTCACCCCGGCGGCCTCGACGGCGATGACGATCTGGCCGTCGGCGGGCCTCGGGACGTCCGTCTCGACGACCGCGACCGACCCCAATTCCTCACACATCAGAGCGCGCATCAGGTCACCCTACGGACACCGAAACGGTTCGGCCAGCGGATGCGGGCCCGTGCGCCGCCGGGCGGTCACCGTGCTGGGGCCGCGGTGGTCCAAGCCCTTCAACGCCGGGGTTTCGCCCGGCTCCCGGCACCGGCGGTGGCCGACCCGGGCCCGGAACGCGGAAGGCCCCCTCACCATGGGAGGGGACCTTCGCACGGAAGCACGGCCGGATTCGCGCCGCCGGGCTCAGCTGGGGGAACCGGCGGTCTCCTGCTCCCCGGAGCGCTTGAACTCCGCCTCGGCCAGCTCGTTGTCGCGGTCACGGCGGTACTCACGGAGCGAGTAGGCGATGGCGGCGGCCCAGATGGCGGCGATGGTGATGTAGGCGACCGTCTGGACACCGCCGGAGGCGCCGACCCAGTCGCTGCGCAGCAGGGTCCGCACGTTGGTCAGGACGATGACACCACCGACGGCGGAACCCAGGATGCGCGGCGGGATGTGGCGGACCAGCCAGGCCGCGATGGGGGCCGCGATGACGCCGCCGAGCAGCAGGACGGCCACCCAGGAGAAGTCGATGTTCTCCGAGCCGATGCCGACGAAGAAACCGATGCTGGCGGCGATGGCGACCAGGAACTCACTGGCGTCGATGGAACCGATCACCTTGCGCGGCGCCAGGCGGCCGCTGGCCAGGATCGCCGGGGTGCCGACCGGACCCCAGCCGCCACCGCCGGTGGCGTCGATGAATCCGGCGACCAGGCCGAGGGGTGCGAGGAAGCGCTTGCGCAACGGCTTGCCCAGGTTGCCGCGCGGCAGGCCGAAGGCCGTGAAGCGGACCAGGACGTAGACACCCAGCGCGAGCAGGATGACCGACATGACCGGGGCGGCGACCTCGGTGGAGAGGCCGGACAGGAAGGTGGCTCCCGCGAACGCGCCGACGGCGCCGGGGAGACCGATCTTGGCGACGACCTTCCAGTCGATGTTGTCGAAGCGCCAGTGGGACACACCGGAGGCGAGGGTCGTGCCGATCTCAGCGAGGTGGATGGTGGCCGAGGCGGCGGCGGGGTTGGTGCCGATGGCCAGGAGCAGCGTCGTCGAGGTGACACCGTAGGCCATGCCGAGGCTGCCGTCGACGAGTTGCGCCGCGAAGCCGACCAGGCCTAAGAGGATGAGCGCACGCACGACGCCTCCTTCCCATTTTCCCTACTATGTTGATAGGAAACATGGTTATTGAACTTCACGGCGACGTCAAGTCACGTTTCGCGCAAGGTGTCTCAGGTCGTGGACATCTTCGTCTCACACGGGCCGTCAGTTCGGTCGACATCCGCTGTCAGGCTCCGCGTCGCCTGCCGTTCTCGGCCACCGGCGACAGGAGCGCGGCCAGACTGACGGTGTCGACGATGGCGTTTATCGAGGTCTCGATGTTCAGCCACACCGTGCGCAGTCGTACCGCCTCTCCGAAGTAGGCCACGTCCCCGGTCGGCAGACCCCGCACCGAGGTCAGCTCGCCGCCGACGGCACGCAGGACGTCTCCGACCGAGATGTCCACCGGCGGCCTGGTGAGCGTGAAGCCGCCCTCGTGGCCCCGCTGGGCGAAGACGAGGTCGGCACGGCGCAGGTCGGTCAGAATGCCGCGCAGGAAACTCGCCGGGATCCCCTGCGTCTGGGCCATCGTCTCCGACTTGACGGGGGCGGGATCGCTCAACGCGATGACCAGCATCGCCCTCAGGGCGTAGTCGCTCCGCGCCGTGACGTGCATCAGGCAGCCCCCCGACAGTGCGTCTCCAGATGGCCTCATGTGGGTCGGTGCCGATTAATCTACTATCTCTACAGGTTAACTGTGAATTATTCTCGGCTGTGGGACACTCCCTGCGCCCCCGAGGTGCCGCACTCCCCCGCCGGAAAAGCGGGGGCCACCCCACACGGAGGAGCCGACGGTGAACACCTGGGTCACCACCCTGCTCGGCGCGCTGACCGGGCTGGTCCTGCTGTGGCTGGCTCTCGTCGCCGCCCTCGCGGTCGCGCGCCCTCGCGGCAACGCGCTCGGCGAGGCGCTGCGGCTGCTCCCCGACCTGCTCCGGCTCATCCCCCGCCTGGCCCGGGACGGCTCCCTGCCGCGCGGCGTCCGCGTCAGGCTGTGGCTGCTCCTCGGCTATCTCGCCATGCCCTTCGACCTGGTCCCCGACTTCGTCCCGGTCCTCGGCTACGCCGACGACGCGATCGTCGTCGCCCTCGTCCTGCGCTCGGTGGTCAGGCACTCGGGCGAGGCGGCTCTCACCCGGCACTGGCCTGGCACCGCCGAGGGCCTGCGAGCCGTACGGCGGCTGGCCCGCATCCCCGCGGAACCGGATGCCGGGGACCCCGAGACGGGACACCGCCCCTGACCCGGTCCCGACCGCCTCAGAGGGCTCCGATCCGCCCAAGGCGGCCAAGCCACACCCCACCTTTACCGGAACCGGCAGGTGAAGCGTGATTAGTCAGGCGATACCTCGCACAAACCTGCGGCACAGGTACTGCCGCATATTTTGGGCAGCTCTTCAAGAGTTGATTGCCGATCTTTGATTTGCCAAGCTCTGCACTGTGTCGTCCTGACTGGGGAGAGGGGGCGGCACCTCGAAAATCGGAGGGGTCTGTCGTGCTCGTCACGCTCGCGGCACCAGTGGCGCCGATCGCCGCACATCAACTACTCGTCTTCTTACTGCAGGTGGGACTGCTCCTGCTGCTCGCCCTCACCTTCGGCCGCCTGGCCGGGCGACTCGGCATGCCCGCCGTCGTCGGTGAACTGTTCGTCGGGGTGGTCCTGGGACCCTCCTTCCTCGCCCATGTCGCACCCGGCCTGTCCACCTGGCTGTTCCCGCAGGACAGCGCCCAGTTCCACCTGCTCGACGCGGTCGGGCAGATCGGCGTGCTACTGCTCGTCGGCATCACCGGCATCCACATGGACATGGGGATGGTCCGGCGCAGGGGCGCGACGGCGGCCGGAGTCAGCATCGGCGGCTTGCTGGTGCCGCTCGCGTTCGGCATCGGCGCCGGATTCCTGCTCCCGGCCACACTCATCCCCACCGGAACCGAGCCGCTGGTCTTCGCGCTCTTCCTCGGCGTCGCGATGTGCGTCAGCGCCATCCCGGTCATCGCCAAGACCCTGATGGACATGGGGCTGCTCCACCGCAACATCGGGCAGCTCACGCTCACCGCGGGCATGATCGACGACGCGTTCGGCTGGTTCATGCTGTCGATCGTGTCGGCCATGGCCACCACCGGCCTGCGCGCGGGGAGCGTGCTGGTCTCGCTGGCCTGCCTGCTGGCGGTCGTGGTCTTCGCGCTCACCCTGGGCCGCCCCCTCGTGCGGCACTCGTTCCGGCTCACCTCCCGGGACGAGGACTCCGGCTCGTCCGTCGCGACCGCGGCCGTGCTGATCCTGCTCGCCTCGGCCGCCACGCACGCGATGGGCCTGGAGGCGGTCTTCGGCGCCTTCGTCTGCGGCATGCTGATCGGCACCGCGGGCGGCGTCGAACCGTCGCGGCTCGCCCCGCTGCGCACGGTGGTGCTCTCCGGCTTCGCACCGATCTTCTTCGCCACCGCCGGACTGCGCATGGACCTGACGTCCCTGGCCGACCCGATGGTGCTGCTCGCCGGGCTCGCCATCCTGGTCGTGGCGATCGTCGGCAAATTCCTCGGGGCCTACGCCGGAGCACGCGCCAGCAGGCTCAACCGATGGGAGGCCCTGGCCCTGGGCGCCGGACTCAACGCGCGGGGCGTCATCGAGGTGGTCGTGGCCATGGTGGGCCTACGGCTGGGCATCCTCAGCGTCGAGGTCTACACGATCGTGGTGCTGGTGGCGATCGTGACCTCCCTCATGGCACCGCCGATCCTGCGCTGGGCCATGGCCAGGGTGGAGCAGACCACCGAGGAGGAGTTGCGCAGGAACGAGCAGCTCGCCTGGTCGAACCAGCCCCAGACGAACGGCGCCGACCCGCTGTAGCGGTACGCCGACCCGGCCGCTGGCCGATCACCCCGACCTTGTCGGGGTGATCGGCCAGCGGCGGCCGGGAAGCGGGTCACGGGCCCTCCTCGGCGAGGGGCGCCCGCGGGCCCGGGAAGACGGGAAGTGTCAGGACCATGGTGAGACCGCCCCCGGGCGTCTCCTCAGGCAGCAGCGTGCCGCCCATCGCCTCGGCGAGCCCCCGGGAGAGCGCGAGGCCCAGGCCGACACCGGTGTGGTTGTCGCGGTCACCGAGCCGCTGGAAGGGCATGAAGATCCGATCATAGGCCTCGGGCGGTATGCCCGTACCGCGGTCGACGACGCGGATCTCCACGTGGTCGCCGTGCCTGCTGGCCGTGACGAGGACCTTCATGTCCTCGGGGCTGTAGCGGACGGCGTTCGACATGAGGTTGACCAGGATGCGTTCCAGCAGCACCTGGTCGGCGACGATCTCGGGCAGCCCGGCGGAGACGTCACCCTCGATCCGCCGGGACGGCTCGCCGAGATCGTCGATGGCGCGCGGCACGATCTCCTCCAGCGCGGTCGCCTCCAGGGCCACCCCGAGCACCCCCGCCTGCAGCCGGCTCATGTCGAGCAGGTTGGCGACCAGGCGGTCCAGCTTGACCAGGGACTCGTCGGCGGTGGCCAGCAGCTCCGCCCTGTCCTCCGGGGACCAGTCGACGTCGGTGGCCCGCAGGCCCTCCACGGCCGCCCTGGCCGAGGCGAGCGGGGTGCGCAGATCATGGCTGACCGCGGCGAGCAACGCGGTGCGCATCCTGTCGGCCTCGGCCAGCGGCCTGGCCTGCTCCGCCTCCTCCTCCAGCCGGTCCTGCCGCAGGGCAACGGCCGCCTCGGCGGCGAAAGCCTCCAGCACCCGCCGGTCGGAGGCCTCCAGCAGCCTGCCCCGTACGGCGAGGACGAGCCGCTCGTCGATGACCACGTCGGTGTCCGCGGCGCCGGGCGAGGTGCAGGGCACGTCGACGCCGGCGGCGGCGACGATCCGCCACGCCTCGGGGTCGGCCTGGTCCTCGGGCACCGGCTCTCCGGTACGTTCCAGCAGGGTGACCGAGGACAGCCCGAAGGTCTCCCTCAGCCGGGCGAGCAGCGAGGCGAGCACGTGCTCGCCGCGGAGCACGTGTCCCGCCAGGGTGGAGAGGATCTCCGCGTCGGCACGGGCGCGGGCCGCCTCCCTGGTCCTGCGGGCGGCGAGGTCGACGACGGCGCTCACCATGACGGCCACCAGCACGTAGACGCTCAGCGCGAACAGATTCTCCGGGTCCGCGATGGTGAAGCCGGCGAGCGGCTCCGTGAAGAAGTAGTTGAGCAGCAGGAAGCCGAACACGGCCGCGGTGACGGCCGGCCACATGCCGCCCACCAGGGCGACCACGATCACCGTGAGCAGGAAGAGCAGTATGTCGCTCGGCAGGTTCACCCCGTCGCGGAGCAGGCGCAGTCCCAACGCCAGGACCGGCAGCCCGAGCATCGCGAGGACCCAGCCGGTCACCCGCCTGGGGCGGGTCAGCGCGGCCCGCGACGGGGCTCGGTCGCGCCCTTTCTTCATCTCCTCGTGGGTGACCATGTGAACGTCTATGGACCCCGACTGCGCGATCGTGGTCACCCCGACCCCCCGGGAGAGGATCTGGGCGAACCTGCCGCGCCGGGACGCCCCCAGCACCAGCTGGGTGGCGTTGACGCCGCGCGCGAAGTCGAGCAGGGCGCGCGGGATGTCGTCGCCGACGACCTGGTGGTAGGTGCCGCCCAGGTCCTCCACCAGCGTGCGCTGGCGGACCATGCTCGCCGGATCCACTCCGGCCAGCGCGTCGGCGCGCGTGACGTGCACGGCCAGCAGGTCGGCTCCCTTGCTCCTGGCCGCGACCCTGGCGGCCCGGCGCACCAGCGTGTCGCCTTCCGGGCCGCCGGTCAGCGCGACCACGACGCGCTCCCGTGCCTCCCAGGTGCCGGAGATGCCGTGCTCGGCGCGGTAGCGGTCGAGCTGCTCGTCGACCTTGCCCGCGACCCACAACAGGGCCAGCTCGCGCAGCGCGGTCAGGTTGCCGACCCGGAAATAGTTCGACAGCGCCGCGTCGACCTTCTCCGGCGCGTAGACGTTGCCGTGCGCCATCCGGCGGCGCAGCGCCTCCGGGGCCATGTCCACCAACTCCACCTGGTCGGCTCGGCGCACCACCTCGTCGGGCATCGTCTCGCGCTGGACCACCCCGGTGATCTCCTCGACCACGTCGTTGAGCGACTCCAGGTGCTGGATGTTGACCGTGGAGATGACGTCGATGCCCGCGTCGAGGATCTCCTCGACGTCCTGCCAGCGCTTGGTGTTGCGCGAGCCGGGCACGTTGGTGTGGGCCAGCTCGTCGATCAGCGCGACCTTGGGCCTCCTGGCGATGACGGCGTCCACGTCGAGTTCGGTGAACGTGCACCCGCGGTGGTCCATGCTCCTGCGCGGGACGATCTCCAGGCCCTCGAGCAGTTCCGCGGTACGGGGACGGTCGTAGGTCTCGACGAGGCCCACGACCACGTCGGTGCCTCTGGTGAGGCGGCGGTGGCCCTCGGAGAGCATCATGTAGGTCTTGCCGACCCCCGGGGCGGCTCCGAGGTAGACCCGCAGCCGCCCCCGTCTTACGTTCATCACATCTCCTTGAGTGTGGAGACCCCGGTCCCCGGCCCCGGGGCGGAGGTCAGCCTCCGTCGAGCGCCAGATTGAGTGCGAGGACGTTCACCGCCGGTTCGCCCATGAAGCCGAGGAAACGGCCCGTGGTGTTCTCCGCGATCAGCCGCCTGACCCTCTCCACTGGTACTCCGCGCTCCCTGGCCACGCGGGCCGCCTGGAGTTCGGCGTAGGGGACCGAGATGTCCGGGTCAAGGCCGGAGCCGCTGGCGGTGACCGCGTCGGCGGGCACGACCGCCCGGACCGTCGTACCGCGGACCGGAACGGTGCGGCCGGCCGCGTAGCTCTCGCCGGGTCTACCGCACTCGACCCTGACACCACGGTACTCGGCGACGAACGGGGGCGCGGGGCAGGCCTGGTTGACGCTGACGGCCCTGGTCGGGGTGCCGGCCGCCGGGAAGACCTTCAGCACGGCACCGACGCCGTCGGGTGTGCAGTACGGCCGGGCACCGCTGACGCCCTCCAGTTCCCCGACGGCCCTGGAGCGGGCGCAGACCTGGGTGAGCAGGCTCCGTCTGCCCTCGCCCCCGGCACCCGGAACGGGCAGGACGTCCACGACGTCCTCGGGTCCCAGGTTGCTCGCGGCGGTGGAGAGCATGTCGTAGCCGTCGCCGGCCATGGACGGCCGGCTCTGGAAGTACCTCCCGACGGGCCTGCCCGCCGCGTCCGTGAAGTTCTGGCCGACGAGCGCGCTGCCCACCTCCCGTCCGTCCTTCTCCACGAGGGAACCGTTGGCCCCGTCGTGGAAGGCGAGCTGAGCGATGCCGGTGACCACCAGCGGGTAGAGGGCACCGGTGAGCAGGGTCAGGACGAGCAGCGCGCGGAGCGCGGCGAGATACCTGTGCATCCAGATGGGCATGTGTTTCATTTACGACATTCCCGGAAGGAGGTGGATGAGAAGGTCTATCAGCTTGATGCCGATGAACGGGGCGACGATGCCGCCCAGACCGTAGACGTAGAGGTTGCGGCTGAGCAGCTTCGACGCGCTGGAGGGGCGGTAGCGCACACCCCGCAGGGCGAGCGGGATCAGCGCGATGATCACCAGGGCGTTGAAGACGACCGCGGACAGGATCGCCGACTGCGGACCGGCCAGACGCATCACGTTCAGCGCGTCCAGGCCCGGGTAGACCGCCGCGAACATCGCGGGAATGATCGCGAAGTACTTGGCGATGTCGTTGGCGATCGAGAACGTCGTCAGCGCGCCGCGGGTGATGAGCAGCTGCTTGCCGATCTCGACGATCTCGATGAGCTTGGTCGGGTTGGAGTCGAGGTCGACCATGTTGCCGGCCTCCTTGGCGGCCGACGTGCCGGTGTTCATCGCCACCCCGACATCGGCCTGCGCGAGCGCGGGCGCGTCGTTGGTACCGTCACCGGTCATCGCGACCAGCCGGCCGCCCTCCTGCTCCGACCTGATCAGCGCGAGCTTGTCCTCCGGAGTCGCCTCGGCCAGGAAGTCGTCCACCCCCGCCTCGTCCGCGATCGCCCTGGCCGTCAGCGGATTGTCACCCGTGATCATGACCGTGCGGATGCCCATCCGGCGCATCTCGTCGAACCGCTCACGCATCCCCTGCTTGACCACGTCCTTGAGATGAACCACCCCCAACACCCGCGCCCGGCCGTCGGCGATCTCACCGACGACCAGCGGGGTGCCACCGGAGCCGGAGACGGCGTCGACGATGCCTCCGACCGCCTCGACGGGGTGGCCGCCCTGCTCGCGGACCCACTTCATCACGGCGGTGGCGGCGCCCTTGCGGACCTGGCGCCCTTCGAGGTCGACGCCGCTCATCCGGGTCTGCGCGGTGAACCCGATCCACCGGGCGCGGGCGAGCTCTCCCGGCAGGCGCTCTCGCAGGCCGTGCTGCTGCTTGGCGTAGACCACGATCGAGCGGCCCTCGGGGGTCTCGTCGGCCAGGCTGGCCAGCTGCGCGGCCTCCGCCAGCTCCTCCGCGGAGACTCCGGGGGCGGTCAGGAACGCCGACGCCTGCCGGTTGCCCAGGGTGATGGTGCCGGTCTTGTCCAGCAGCAGGGTGTTGACGTCCCCGGCGGCCTCGACCGCGCGGCCGCTCATCGCGAGCACGTTGCGCTGGACCAGGCGGTCCATGCCGGCGATGCCGATCGCCGACAGCAGCGCCCCGATGGTGGTCGGGATGAGGCAGACCAGCAGCGCGACCAGCACGACACCGGTGACACCGTCCTCGGTCAGGGCCGGTGAGTCCGGGACCCCGGGGTTCTGGGCCTTGGCGTAGATCGCCATCGGCTGCATGGTCGCGGTGGCGACCAGAAAGATGATCGTCAGGGCGGCCAGCAGGATGTTGAGGGCGATCTCGTTGGGCGTCTTCTGCCGTCCGGCGCCCTCGACCAGGGCGATCATCCGATCGATGAAGCTCTCGCCGGGCCGCTGGGTGATCTGGACGACGATCCGGTCGCTCAGCACCTTGGTGCCGCCGGTCACCGCCGACCTGTCACCGCCCGACTCGCGGATGACCGGGGCCGACTCACCGGTGATGGCCGACTCGTCCACCGAGGCGATACCGTCGACCACGTCGCCGTCACCTGGAATGATCTCTCCGGCCTCCACCACGACGAAGTCTCCCCGCAGCAGCTCGGGAGCCCCGACGACGTCCCACTCGGCGGAGTCGCGGCCACGCAGCCGCCGCGCCGTGGTCTCGCGCTTGGCGGCGCGCAACGCGGCCGCCTGCGCCTTGCCGCGCCCCTCGGCGACTGCCTCGGCCAGGTTGGCGAAGAGCACGGTCAGCCAGAGCCACACCACGGCGGCCCAGGCGAAGAACGAGGGGTTCACCACCGCGAGCGCCGTGCTGAAGGCCGCGCCGATCTCGACGATCAGCATCACCGGGTTGCGCCAGAGCGTGGCCGGATTGAGCTTCCTGAACGCCTCGGGCAGCGATGTGACAAGTCGCCCGGGATGGAGGAGGCCGCCGCCCACCCTGCCGTTTCCGGGGGTGGGGGTACGGCCCGGCAGCTGGAACGTCCGGATGAACATCACTGGATTCCCTCCGCGAGCGGGCCGAGTGCCAGGGCGGGCAGGAAGGTCAGCCCGACGAGGATCACCGTCACGCCGACGACCATGCCGACGAACTGCGGCCGGTAGGTGGGCAGGGTGCCCGCCGAGACGGGCACCGGCGCCTGCACGGCCAGGGAGCCGGCCAGCGCGAGCACGAAGATGATCGGCAGGAACCGGCCGAGGACCATGCACAGGCCGAGAGCCACGGTGTACCACGGCGTGTCGGCGGTGAGGCCGCCGAACGCGGAGCCGTTGTTGTTGGCCGCGCTGGTGAAGGCGTACAGCACCTCGGAGAAGCCGTGCGGGCCGCTGTTGAGCATGCCGGCCCGCCGCTCGGCCGAGCCCATCGCCAGTGCCGTGCCGGTCAGCACCAGCACCGGCGTGACCAGGAAGTACATCGCGGCGAACTTGATCTCCCGGGAGCCGATCCGCTTGCCCAGGTATTCGGGGGTACGGCCGACCATGAGCCCGGCCACGAAGACCGTGATCACCGCGAGGACGAGGATGCCGTACAGACCCGCGCCGACGCCGCCGGGGGCGACCTCGCCCAGCATCATGCCGATCATCGTGATCATGCCGCCGAGCGCGGTGAACGAGTCGTGGGAGGAGTTCACCGCGCCGGTCGAGGTCAGGGTGGTGGCGGCGGCGAAGGCGGCGGAGCCCGGCACGCCGAAGCGCACCTCCTTGCCCTCCAGCGCGGCGCCCACCGCCTGCGGGACCGTGCCGCCGTGGGCGGTCTCCAGCCCGGTGAGCAGCGCGACGCCGGTCAGCGCCAGGATCCCCATGACCGCGACGATCGCGTAGCCCTGCCGCCTGTCGCCGACCATACGGCCGAAGGTGCGGGGCAGCGCGAAGGGGATCAGGAGGATCGCGAAGATCTCCACCCAGTTGGTCAGGCTCGTGGCGTTCTCGAAGGGGTGCGCCGAGTTCGTGTTGTAGAACCCGCCGCCGTTGGTGCCCAGCTCCTTGATGATCTCCTGGCCGGCCACCGGGCCGCCGGTGATCGCCTGGGCGCCGCCGGTCAGGGTGGTCACCTCGTGCGGGGAGGCGAAGTTCTGCACCAGTCCGCCCGCCAGCAGCACGACCGCGCCGACGAGGGCGATCGGCAGCAGGACGCGCAGGGTGCCGCGGACCAGGTCCACCCAGAAGTTGCCCAGTTCCTCGGTCTTCTGCCGGGCGAAGCCGCGGACCAGGGTGATCGCCACCGCCATGCCCACCGCGGCGGACACGAAGTTCTGCACCGCCAGGCCGGACATCTGCACCAGGTGGCCCATGGTGGACTCACCGGAGTAGGCCTGCCAGTCGGTGTTGGTGACAAAGCTGACCGCGGTGTTCCACGCGACGTGGCCGGTCACCGGCGGCCGGCCCAACGACAGGAACAGCCTATCCTGCAGCCGCTGCAGCCCGTAGAGGAAAAGGACGGAGACCGCCGAGAACGCCAGCAGGCTGCGGGCGTAGAGCCCCCACCTCTGCTCGGCGTCCGGCCGCACGCCGGCGAACCGGTAGATCATCCGCTCGGGGGCGAGGTGCCCGGTGTCGTGGTAGACGCGGTACATGTAGTCGCCCAGCGGCCGGTGGACCACCGCGAGGGCGACGACGAGGGATCCGATGAACAGGATTCCGGCCGTGGTCGACGTCATCAGAAGCGCTCCGGGAAGAGCAGGGCCACGACCATGAAGACCACCAGGCCGACGACCACGACCAGACCGGCCGCGTTGACGGTACTCACAGCCGTTCCACCGCCTTGACGACCAGCCCGAGGAACGCGAAGACCGCGATCGTCAGGGCGACGAAGATGACGTCTGTCATCCCACTCCTCGCATCCAGGGTTTGTTCTCACCACCGCCCGACGGGCAGGGCACATGCAAGGAAAGCGCTGCTTTCCGCGCTTATTGCGCCTCTTGACGGTTTCCATACGCCCCGGCACCCAGGCTTGACGCCTCCCCCGGACGGGGCCCGGCATACCTTGACGACCGCTTGACGTCCGATCACCGGCTCCCGCCGGTGGCGGCTTCCGTACGAACGACACCGTGGGCGAGAGGCTTCTATGATCGGGAAGGTGGCTGCCCCGATCTCCCGCCCCAGCGCCCGTATCCTGCTGGTCGACGACGACGACCGCCTCCTGCTGTTCCGGTTCCAGGCTCCCGCGCACTGGCCCGCCGAGCACTTCTGGGCCACCCCGGGCGGAGGGGTGCACGAGGGGGAGAGCCTGGCCGCCGCCGCGGTCCGCGAACTGCGCGAGGAGACCGGGCTGGACGTCGCGGAGGAGCGGCTGGGGCCCGTCGTGGCCCGTACCTCCGGCCTCGCCGAGTTCGGCGACGTCCTGGTCGAGGCGACCGACTCGTTCTTCTTCCTGCGCGTCGCCGGCCACACCGTCGACGTCTCGGGGCAGGAGGAGCTGGAGCGCTCGCAGATCTCGGCGCACCGCTGGTGGCCGCACCGGGAGTTCCTGACCACCCGGGAACTGGTCTTCCCGGTCAACCTGCCGGCCCTGCTACCCGGCCTGCTGGCCGGAGACCTTCCCGCGGAACCCGTCCTGCTGCCCTGGCGAAGCGGCGGATAGCCGTCCCTGCCGTCTCCGGCGTCGTATCGCGTGCCGCCCCGGGGATTCGAACCCCGAACATCCGCGTCCTGAGCGCGGCGCCTCTGCCGTTGGGCCAGAGCGGCCTGGCGCGCCGTGCGGCGCGCCGGTGGTGCCGTGTTCGATGCCGCGCCGCCGTGCTGCGCCGCCGTGGTGACACGGTGTCGTCGGAACGGCAGGACTCGAACCTGCGGCCTTCCGGTCCCTGGCCGGATGCTCTTCCTGCTGAGCCACGTTCCGTCACGCGTCCGGGCCGGTTGGCGTGGGCCGTACCGGACGCGCTGCGGGCCTGCCGACCGGGCGGGGGTCGCCACTCCCCTCGCCGAGTCCCAGTCCCATGGCCCTCTTCTTTCAGGGCGGAGCCGCAGCGGGGACTCGAACCCCGTCCTGCCGGGTGGAAGCCGGCTGCCTTACCGGTTCGGCCTCTGCGGCGTGTCCCCCGGGAATCTCCCGGAGGTGAGTCCTTTCGTGCCCTCCGGAAGGGGAGCCCGAACGAATTCGCGTTCAACGTGCTGCACTGTGGAGTTGTCCATCTCGGAAACCGGCCGTCCGGTTATCGCTGCGAAAGAGGAAATGAAGAAGCCGCCTGCGACGGAGTCTCTGGCGGCCCGGCGGTTTCCCTTTCGGGGTTTATCCGCCTGACCATCCTGGAGCCTGACCAATGCTTTTGAACAGGGCGGACGTGGGGAGCCTCATCTGCCACACCGGCGACGCACCGTGGTTCACGGCCACTCCTTTCCCTGGGCCGGGGGCGAGTTCCCCTGCCTTTGTTCATTGAAGGGCAAAACCAGCCTCGGCGCCAATTATTTTTGTCGGGTTCGTTTCTGGTGATGGATTCCGCGATCGGTACGGAATTCACCTCTCCCTCCTCACCCGTGGATCCGGGCCGGCCGGGTGGGGCCGGCGGTGTTCTCGTCTCGGCCATGTCGCGGTTGTGAAGGGGGCGCGGGTTCACGCATGATCGACGGAAGGGACCGATCTCATGGGAGTGATATGGCATTTCATCCGAACCTTGATCCCGGACTGGCCGCCGCCCTCGAGGCGACCCCCCTGCCGGTCGCGGACCTCGGTGCCGTACGGCTGGAGGACCTGCCCGGCCTCCGTCTCCAACTGAGCGCGGCGCGCGCCGCGTTGGCTCCGCTCGCGCCGGACGAGCGGGTCACGATCGAGGACCGGACGGTGCCGGGCCCGGACGGCGATCCCGACATCCGGCTACGGATCTACCGTCCGGCCGGGCGGCGGGAAGCCGTTCCCTGCCTGTACTGGATCCACGGCGGCGGGATGATCCTCGGCGACGTCGAGATGGAGGACGCGCGCCTCAACGACTACGTCGCCGAACTGGGATGCGTGATCGTCTCGGTCGACTACCGCCTGGCTCCCGAGCACCCTGACCCGGCGCCGGTCGAGGACTGCTACGCGGGCCTGGTGTGGACCGCCAAGAACGCCGCCGAACTGGGGGTGGACCCGGATCGCATCGCGGTGGGCGGGATCAGCGCCGGAGGTGGCCTGGCCGCGGGAACCGTACTGCTCGCCCGCGACCGGGGCGGCCCGGCCCTGGCGTTCCAGCTGCTGATCTGCCCGATGCTGGACGACCGCAACACCACCCCGTCCAGCCTGGAGTTCGCCGAGGCGATCGTGTGGAACCGGGCGGCGAACCTCCTGGGCTGGAAGGCCCTGCTGGGTGAGCGGGCAGGCGGCGACGACGTCTCCCCGTACGCGGCCCCGGCCAGGGCGGCCGACCTGTCGGGCCTGCCCCCGGCGTACGTCGACGTCGGTGAGCTGGAGGTCTTCAGGGACGAGTGCGTCGACTACGTCCTGCGACTGGTCCGGGCGGGTGTCTCCACCGAGTTCCATCTCTACCCGGGTGCCTTCCACGGCTTCGACGGGATGCTCCCGCAGGCGGAGATCAGCCGCCGTGCCTCCGCCGAGCGGGTGGTCGCGCTGCGCCGGGCCCTGTTCAGCTGACGGCGTTCGACTGACGGCGTTCGGCCGACGGCGTTCGGCCGACGGCGTTCGGAGCCCGCTCTCGGGGAGCGGCGGGCTCACCCCGGGGGGTCCGCCTCCCCGGGCGGCGAAAGGAGCGCCAGCGCGTGCAGGAGGGTGTCGCGCTCGCCCGCGGCGCGTCTCAGCATGTGGCGGCAGATCCCGCAGATGCCGGAGAACTCCCGCTCCGCGAGGTCGCGGTAGCGGGGCAGGGCGGTCAGCGCCTCCGTCCCCAGGGAGCCGAGGACCGCGAGGAACGGGTCGGCGGCGAGATCGGCCAGGGCCCGGCGCACGCCGTCGCGGTCGCGGGCGGCGCGGTGCAGGTCGGGCGGGCCTGCCCCCATGATGACGTTCTCGTCGCAGCAGGCCGAGATCCGCCCGTCGTAGCGGACCGTCGGGGTGTGCGCGATCGCGCACCGGCCCAGCCGCGCGCCGGGCACGCGACGTACCTCGGGGAACAGACCGCGGGCGCGGCCGTACGGCAGGGGCGGGACCGGGTGGATCTCGGCGAGATCGCGCCAGCCCTCCCCCAGCGCGCCGGAGAGGAGGTCCCGGGCCGCCTCGATCTGGGCGGGATCGTCCAGTACCTGCGCCACCAGCCACGCCCCCTCGGCGGCGACGGCACGGGCGGCGGCGGCCACGGCGGCGCGCGGGCTCGGGTGGTGGGCGTCGACGCCCAGCACGACGCAGGCCGACAGGCGCAGCACGGACCGGATCCATCCGGGGGGATCGCCGCCCGCGCCCCAGTAGCCGCTGGTGTAGGGGACGAGTGCCTTGCCCGAGGCGTGGATCCGCCGGGCCGCGTGGGCGAGGGCGCGCCGCTCCACGAACGGCTCCCCGCCTGAGACACCGACGACCCGCAGTGCCTCGTCCGCGCAGAGCCCTTCGACGATCTCCGCGAAGAGGGCGTGGTCGGTGACGCGCGGGCCGTCCGGGCGGGAGTCGACCGAGCAGTGCGCGCAGCCGACCGGGCACCGGTCGGTGATGAGGAGCAGGGCCGACCTTCCGCGTTGCCGCCGCAGGGCGTCGAGCTCGGCGAACCTGAGCATGCCCCCGACGCTACGCCGCCTCGCGCCGCGGTGGCCGCCCCCGCCCGCGCCGCGCGCCGTTTACGCCACACCGGCGGGGATCTAGGCCACCGCGCCGGACGCGTAGGCCATCGCACGCGGCCGGGCAGCCGGCCCGAGACGTGCCCTCCGCCTCCCGGCGGCCCCGGAATACGCCTGCCAGGCGGTGGTTCGGAGTCCGCCGGATTCATACCTTGATCGCGTGGGAAGCCCGACCGGCCCACGAAACCCCGTCCCATGGGAGGGACCAATGAGCGACTCGTCTCCACGCGTTCGCGATCTCGTGCAACGCGCCGCCTCCGACCCCGGGTTCGCCGAGCAGCTGCTCAGTGACCCCGAGTCGGTCGCCACCGAGTACAACCTCGGCGCCGACCACATCGACCAGATCAAGGAGCTGGCCGGCGCCGGCCTGCTCAAGCCCGCAGTCCAGGCGCACACGGTCCCCGTCAAGGAGCCCGGCGGCGGCGGCTACTACTAAACATCTCTGGGGGTGTCGTGCACTTCAACTCGATACTGGTCAGCGTCACCGAGATCTGCACGGTGGGCTGCCGGCACTGCGGCTTCACCGGCTCCACGCGGGACCGCCAGCCGACCGCGGACGAGATCGGGCGCTGGGTGGCACAGGCGTGCGACAGCGGCATCCCGGAGATCATCTTCACCGGCGGCGAGCCCTTCCAGCGATTCCGGATGCTCAGATCCGGGGTCGGGGCCGCCGCCGGCCACCCCGGCAGGCCGCGGATCTCGGTGTTCACCAGCAGCTTCTGGGGGCGCTCGGCCGCGACGGTGGACAAGATCCTCGGGCAGTTGCCCGGCCTCACCCGGCTCTTTCTGAGCACCGACGTCTACCACCAGGAACGCGTCCCCACCCAGCACGTGGTCAACGTGATCGAGGGGGCGATCGCCAGGGAGATCCCCGAGATCAGCCTCTGCATCACCATCGCCGAGGACCACGAGGAGGAGCGGATCCGCGGGCTGTACCGGCGCTTCGAGGATCGGGTGCGGGTGCATGTGGACCGGGTGATCCCCACCCCGTTCATCAAGACGGCGCACCAGGTGGGCCTGCCTCCCGACCCCGAGCACTTCTCGGCCTCGTGCTACCTGGAGACCCCGCTGATCAACCCGAACGGCGACCTGTCCGCCTGCCACATCGGCAAGGCCGGGGCCTACGTCACGCTCTCCGACCTGGCCTACTTCATGGGCAACCTGCACGAGAAGTCGTTCCAGGAGATCCTCGCCGACGCCGACCGCAACTACGAGTACCAGTTCCTGCGGGTGTACGGGCCGCAGGGCGTGGCACGCATGGTGGCCTCCTCCCCCGCGGTGCGCGGGCTGTTCAAGGGGGCGACCTTCACCAACGGCTGCGACCTCTGTTACAAGATGCTCCGCTCACTCGACGGGCGGGCCCGGTTGCGTGAGATCGCGGCCGACCCCTTCCAGCGCGAGCTGATCGACGCCATCCGGCTGGTCCGGTTCGGCGAGCGACCTCCCGAACCACGGCCCGCGCCCGGCGCTCCCCCACAGCTGAGCGGCGCTCCCCAACCGGTCGCTCCCCAACCAGTAAGGAGTGGCACTTGACGAGCACGGACTTCGTCGGACTCGTACCCGCCGCCGGCCGGGGCACCCGGATGGCCCCGCTGCGCTACCCCAAGGAACTGCTGCCCATCGTGTACGAGCAGGCCGAGGGAGGCGCCCGGCTGCGTCCCGTCGCCGAGTACGCGCTGGAGTCGCTGGCCGGTGCGGGGGTCGGCAGCGCGATCGTGGTGGTGGCCCCGTGGAAGCTGGAGGTGGTCGGCTACCTCGGCGACGGGCGCCACCTCGGCGTCGACATCGCCTACCTCCTCCAGGAGGAGGCGCGCGGCCTGGCCTGGGCACTCGACCTGGCCCGGGAATGGACCCGGGGGCGCGACGTCGTGTTCGTCATGCCCGACACGATCTTCACCCCGCCCGACGCGCTGACCCGGCTGCGCCGCGTCTACGAGGAGACGGGGGCCGACCTCGCGCTCGCGGTCTTCCCCACGCCGGACGCGCACCGCCTCGGCCCGGTGATCCTGCGCGGAGACCGGGTACACCGGGTGTTCGACAAGCCCGCCGACCCGCCGGTCATGAACACCTGGGGCGCGGCGATCTGGGGGGGCGCCTTCACGAGGCTCCTGCACGAGGGGCTGATCCAGGACACCCGGGAGAAGGCCCCCCGGAACGGCGAGCCGGTGCTCGGCCACTACTTCGACCTCGCGGTCCGCAGCGGCCTGCGGGTCCGCGCCGTCGAGTTCCCCGGCGGCACGTTCCAGGACGTCGGGACACCGCTCGCCGTCCGCCGGTCCATGGAGGGCCCCTCACTTCTGGCGGTGGGTCCGTGAGACTTCTCTTCTTCGCGATGAGCAGCGCCGGATACGGCGAGACGCTGATCGGCATGTCGCTGGCCCGCCAGCTCAGGGTGGCCGGAATCGAGAGCTTCTTCATCGTCGAGCCCACGTCGGAGAGGCTGCTGCGTGGCAGCGGTTTCCCGTACCTGGTGCTGAACAACTCGATGGGCTCCTTCGCCACACTGCTGGTGGACGAGACGGTCCGCGACTTCCGCCCGGACGCGATCGTGCTGTCCGACTACTTCACCTACTGCGGCGTGTTCCCCAAGCGCTACGGCATCGACCCGTGGTTCATCGAACGGTACGGCCTGCCGATCATGCCGATCGACATCTGGGAGTGGGCCAACACCGAGTTCGCGGTGGACGTCTTCCAGGGCAAGTCGATGGGCGTCACCCGGCGGATCATGGACATGCCCACCCACCTGCGCCCGGTGCCGATCTGTCATCTGGACGAGGAGCCGGGAACGTACCCCTTCCGGCTCTGGGAGGGCAACGAGCGGGTCAGCCGCCGTACCCGCCACCACCTGCGCGAGACGTTCGGGATGGCGCCGGAGGACCGGATGGTGCTGCTCGCGGTGGCCGGATGGCAGCAGGACAGGTACGCCGACGAGAACGGCGACCGGATCGCCGACCAGGTTCCCGAACTGCTCGTGCACTACCTGCGGCAGCTGCCGCCCAGCGCCCGCTTCGTGCTGGTGGGCAGCGTGCCGCCGGTGCTGGCGGATCTGGCCGACCGCGCCCATGTCATTCCCGCCTGCTCGCCGCACCGGTTCAACGTGCTGCTGGGCTCGGTCGACCTGGTGCTGACGCTCAACCTGGGCGCCACCACCCTGGCCAGGGCCGTGCTGTCCGACATCCCCGGGCTGGTGCTGACCAACCGGTTCGACGTCCCGGAGAAACCGGACATCGACCGGGTCGAGGCGGAGCTGTCCGGCCTGTCGGAGGACGTCCGCTCCTGGCTGTCGCGGACCCTGCCCATGTATCCGTTCCGGATGTGGCCGCTGGGGTTCCACAGCTTCCTCGATCCCATCGTGGCGAAAAATCCCTATATATCGACCTTCGCCCACGCCGAGCTGCTCGACGAGCCCGCCGTGCTGTCCGCGCTGCACGGCGTGCTGTACGACCGAGGGGTCCAGGACGACCTGGCACGCGAGCGGGCCGCGTACCTGGAGACGCTGACCGATCATCCCGGCACCCCCGAGGTCTTCGCCTCGGCGGCGCGCCGCCTGGGCCTGGTGTGAGGTGGACATGAAACAGCTGAGCATGCACGTGACCGACCTGTGCAACGAGAAGTGCGGCTTCTGCGTCGTGGGGTCGCCGCTGGCGAAGTCCGACAGCGTGGAGTACGGCGACCTGATCCGCTTCCTCGCCGAGAACTCGGGGCAGGGGTACGCGTCGGTGAACCTGCACGGCGGGGAGCCGACGATCCATCCGCGCCTGTTCGAGCTGCTGCGTACGATCCGGCTGCTGGAGTACCCGCGGGTGGAGATCCAGACCAACGCGCGCCGCCTGAAGGACCCGGAGTTCACCCAGCGCCTCGCCGAGGCCGGGGTCGAGCTGTTCGTGGTCTCGCTGCACGGTTCCACCTCGGTGATCCAGGACTGCCTGACCCAGACGCCCGGCGGGTTCGACGAGACGATCGAGGGCATCCGCAACGCCAAGCGCTCGGGCGTCGCCGTGCGGACCAACACCGTCATCACCCGGCTCAACATGGGCCGGCTGATGGACATCTGCCGGCTCTGCGTCGAGCTGGGGGTCGACCACGTCAACATCTCCAACCTGCACCCGGTGGGCAGCGGCTTCTTCGCCCTCGACATGCAGGCGCCCACGGTCGCCGAGACCCGTGATCACCTGCTGCCGGTGATCGAGATGATGCTCGCCTCACCGGCGCGGCTGACCCTGGAGGGCTTCCCGCTCTGCGTGGTCACCCCGCACGAGGCACTGGCCATCGAGGACGGCACGCGCTCGATCCGGATGATGTACCAGGGCAACGTCCTGGACGACTACGACGCGTTCATGGACGAGCAGATGCGCTCGTACGGGCCGCCCTGCGACGGCTGCCCGCTGCGGACGCAGTGCGGCGGGGTCTACAACGAGTACGCCGAGCGCCGCGGCTGGGAAGAGTTCGGCCTGCGCCAGCCGTACCCCATCGGCGGGTGAGCGGGATGTCCCGGCGGATCGCGATCTGGGCGGGCAGCAGCCTGCCCAACGTCGGCGACCGGCTGCTGGCGGCGGTGACGGAGACCGAGCTCTCCCGCCGCCTGCCGGATGCCGTATTCGGGCACTTCTGCCCGTGGAGCACGGCGGCGGAGCCAGCGCCGCTCTGGGTGGACGGGGTGGGGAACTGGCCCGGCACGGGATCGTTCGACGCCGTCGTGATGGCGGGTGGCCTGTGGAGCGGCCCGCCGTTCCGGCACCCGATCATGCAGGTGTTCTGCCTGGGAGGCGACCCTCGGGCGTTCGACCCCGGCGTGTGGGTCGCCTGGCACGGCGTGGGCCTGCAGGACGACACCCCGGCGGCGGCGCGCGACGACTGGCGCGGCTACCTGAGGGCGGTCCGGGAGCGGATCGACCACCTGACCGTGCGCGGCGCGGCGGCCGCCCTGCGGATGGGCGAGGCGACCGGCGTGCCGGACACGACCCTCGTCCCCGATCCCGCCTTCGCACTGGAGCCGCTGTCCCGGCCACCGCGCCCGGGACGGCGCCGGCCGCTGATCGGCGTCGCCGTCGGCGCCCCGGGAGTGACCTCGCAACTGATCACCCACCTCGTCGGCCGCAACCTCGCCGGGCACGGCGCGGCGGACCTCGCGCTGTGCGTGCCACCCGAGCAGGTCATGGCCGAGGCGACGAGTCCCGGGGAGCGGGCCGCCGCGCTGGGGTTCGTGACGGAGCTGGGCCTGACGCTGATCGAGCTGGCGGGCTTCGCCGACATCGAGTTCATCACGGTGCCCAACATCTACGGGGACGAGGAGGTCGGCACCCGGTTCGCCCGCTCGGTGCCGGGCGCCCGCATCCGGGAGATCCCCCTTCGGAGAACCTCCACCGGGGCCGGGGAGCTCACCGAGGCCCTTTCCCACTGCGACCTCGTCCTCGTCTCCCGCTACCACAGCGCGATCCTCGCGCTGCGCGGCGCCACCCCGTTCGTGGCGGTCGACCCGTTCTGGAGCCGCCGCAACGGCACGAGCAAACTGCACGAGCTCACCGGCGAGCTGGGCATGGCGCACCGCTACTGGAACGCGCACACCGGCGAGAACCTCATCGAGATCGTGGAACGCGCGCTGGACGAGGAGCCGATCGAGGCCGTCGCCTACCGGGAGGCGCACGCGCGGGCGACGGCCGCCTTCGACGGGCTCGCCGAGGCACTGCGCTCCGCGCGGCCGAGAGTGACGCCGAAAGCGACAGCGGGGAGATCGTCATGACCCTGAAGGCCGTACTCGTCTACTCCAACGACGACGGGTTCTCGCTGGGGGTGGAGCTGATCCGGGCGGCCGTGGCCGACCGCCTCCCCCCGTCGCGGGTCGAGCACCGGGTCTGGTTCCACGAGGACGTGGGCAACCTGGCCGAGGACTACCTGGGGCACTACAACGCCTTCATGGCGCGGCTGTTCGACTACCGGCCGGACGTGATCTCCTTCTCCGCGTTCGTATGGAACCACGATGAGTTCACCCGGATGGGACGCATCGTCAAGCGGCACCTGCCGGACTGCCGCGTCGTGTGGGGCGGCGCCCAGGCCAACTCCCGGCGGATGGCCGCCCACCTGCTGCGCGAGTACCCGTGGCTGGACCTGGTGCTGCGCGGCGAGGCCGAGGAGGCGTACCCTGACCTGCTGGAACACCTGGCGCGGGGTGGCGACCTGGGCGCGGTGGCAGGCCTCACCCGGCGCGTCGACGGCGAGCCCGTGCACAACGACGACCCGCCCGACGTCGACCTGGGCGCGCTGCCGCTGGTCTTCACCGCCGACAGGCTCCCCCTGGAGCCGATCCTGCGGCGCAGGCCCGGCGCGGTCCTGGCCTACGAGACGGGCCGGGGGTGCCGGCAGAAGTGCAGGTTCTGCCTCTACAGCGCGCCGAAACTCCGCGCGTTCCCGATGGAGCGGATCGAGCGCGAGCTGACCTACCTGCTGGCCGGAGGCATCCCCTACCTGCGGATGTGCGACGCCCACCTGGGCATCTCGCGGCACCGGGCCATGGAGATCTTCGAGATCGTCGCCGAGCACAACCGGGGGACGGTGGTGGACGTCTACCCGGATGTCAAACACGTCGACCTCGACTACGTACGGGCGATGAACCGCGCCGGGTGCCGCGTGATCACCCTGGGCATCCAGTCGTCCGACGCCGACACCCTGCAACTGGCGGCCCGCAGGTTCGACCGGCAGCGGTTCGCCCAGGCCGCCTCCCTCATCCGCCGCCACCACAACCACGCCCTGGCCGCGGACATCATCATCGGCATGCCGGGGGACAACGCGGACAAGGTCCGCGACAGCGTGCGCTTCGCCTACGCGAGCGGGGTGGAGAAGGTGCACTTCGCACCGCTGATGGCCTTCCCCGGGACCGACTTCTTCGAGTACGCCGAGCAGTACGGCATCGAGTTCTTCGACTTCCAGCCCCCGCTCGTCGTCAGCTCGCGCGGCTTCGGCACCGAGGACTACCGGCGGGCGATGGTCTTCGCCGGGCGGATCGAGGCGCTGCAGGACATCGCGCCCACCCTGCTGCGCTGCATGATCGCGATCGCGGACTGCGACGTCGCGGACTGGGCCGAGCGCCTGGACCTGGGCTCCGGCGCCGACCCCGCGCCCCTCATCGAGGAGGCGGAGCTGCCCTCCGGGGCGCGCCGCCTGCTGCTCGACGGGCTCGCCTGGGACGCGGCGGTCCAGGCCCAGCGGGCGACGACCGCGCAGGATCCACCGGGGCTCGCCGACGGCGCGCTCGTCGCGGGCGTCGCGCCGGACGCCGTGCACTGGGCCGACCACCCCGTTCACCTGCTGCTGCGCGACTTCACCCTGACCTTCGACGCGCTCGCCCGCGAACGCCAGGGCTACCTGTTCCCCCGGGGCGGCGCGGTGGGCTACCCGCTGACCGGCCCGCTGCTGGCCGCCTACGAGGCGGCCGCGGTGGGGATCACGGTCGGTGAGTGGCGGGACAAGACGCGGGCCGGCTCAGCCACCGAGCCGACCCGTGAGGTATGCGACGCGGCCTTCAGGATCCTCTGCGCCACCGGGGTCGTCGCGCTGCGCGAGGAGGGGTGAGTCCTGCTCGCGCAGGGATCTGGCCCGCGAGTCGTACTCGCGGGCCAGATCCCTGCGCGAGGACAGGCCGAGCTTGGCGAACACGCTGGACAGCTGGGCCTGGACCGTGCGGGGCGACACGAAGAGCTTCGCGCCGATCTCGCGGTTGGTCAGCCCGCCGGACGCCAGCAGGGCCACCTGGCGTTCGGCCCTGGTCAGCGCGGCCCAGCCGACCCCCTGTCCGCGCGGCCCCCGGCCCCTGCCCGCGTAGACGACGGCCTGGCCGACGTCCAGCCCGGCGCCCTCGGCCCACGTGGCGGCGAAGGCGTCGGCGCCCAGCGCGGCGCGCACCCCGGCCAGGTCCGCCTCGTGCTGCGGCGCCGCCGCCGGGGGACGCGACAGCCCCAGCCGGTCGCGCAGCGACTGGGCCGCGCCGAAGAGCCTGGCGGCGTGCTCGTGGCGGTGGTGTCCTGCCGCGAGCCCGGCCATGGCCTCCAGCGAGTCTGCCGTCTGGGCGCGCAGGCCCATGGCGGCACCGGCCCGCAGCGCCGAGTGGTGCGCGGAGGCGGCGCGCGCCGGGTCGGCGCACCGGGTGACGCGGCCGAGGGTGAACAGGCACCGCCAGCTGAGCGGCCGGTCGTCGGTCTCGCGTGCGCGCGCCATGGCCTCCTCGGCGAAGGTGAGGGCCGCGGAGGCCGCGGGGGCACCGCCCGAACCCAGGATCGCCGCGCCGAGACCGGCCAGCCCCATCGCCGCCAGCCGCGCGGCGGTGCGCTCGCCCACCTCGGCGACCTCCGAGAACACCTCCCTGGCCGCCTCGTACTCGCCGATGTCGAGCAGCATCCTGCCGAGCGTGTCGAGGCAGTCGCCGAGCAGCGGCGGGGAGCCCGCGGAGCGCGCGATCTCGACCGCCTCGGCGAGCCGCTCCCCCGCCTGGCCGTACCGCCCCCGGCAGGAGGCCACCTCCCCCAGCCCCCTGAGCACCGCGGCCCTTCCCCAGACATCGCCCATCCGCTCGGCGGCGGCCAGGCTCTGTCCGAGCGCGTTCTCCGCCTCCGCGTACGCGCCCTGGTAGACGGCCACCTGCGCGATGGCGAGCAGGCCCATCTCCAGGCTCAGTTCCGAGCCGTGCCTGCGGCCGATGTCGACGCACCGCTCCAGTGCCGCGCGTGCCCCGGCGAGGTCTCCCGCGGCGACGCGGGCGTGTCCGAGCAGGACGAGCGGCGCGCAGTTCCACGCGTGGCCCGCAGGCGCCCGGCCCCGGGCGGCGAGTTCGGTGAGGGTTCGGCTGGCCGAGGCGGGCTCGCTCATCGTCCGCAGGCCCGCCAGTACCGCGAGGGCCCGGGTCTGCCCGGCCTCGTCTCCCAGCTCGCGGAACATGGCCAGGGCCCGGCGGCAGGCGTCCGCGGCGTCGGCGTACTCACCGAGGGCGCAGGAGAGCACCGCGGTGCTCAGCGCCGCGGCGGCCGGCACCTCACCGTGGCCCAGCCCCCCGGCGGAGACCAGCGAGGCGAGCCAGCCGCGCCCCTCTCGCGGGCGGCCCCGCACGATCCAGTACGTCTCCAGCGCGCTCGCCAGCCTGGCCCCGACCGTCGCGGGCCCGCCGGAGACACACCAGCGCAGCACCGCCCGCATGTTGGCGTAGGCGGCTTCGACGCGTTCCAGGTGCGGCGTGGCGGCGCCCGTGGTGAGCGCCTCCGCCGCCCGCTCGGCCAGCGCCGCGTAGTACTCGGCGTGGCGCGCCCGCACGGTCTCGGCTTCGCCGCCGGCGCGCAGTTCCTGCCCCGCGTAGGCGCGCACGACCCGCAGCAGCCGGTAGCGGGTCACGGTACCCGTGGTGTCGCACTCGACGAGGGACCTGGACACGAGCCTGGCCAGGAGGTCGACGACGGCGTCGGGTCTGATGCCCGCGCCCGCGCAGACCCCCTCCACGTCGTCGATGACGAAGCCGTCCTCGAACACCGCGAGCCTGCGCAGCAGCAGCCGCTCCCGCCCGGGGAGCATCTCGTGGCTCCAGCCGATCGCCGCCTCCAGCGACCTGTGCCTGGGGTGGGCGGTGCGGCTCCCCCCGGCCAGCAGCCGGAGCGGGTCGTCGAGCCGCTCGGCGATCTGCGCCGGCGACAGCATGATCGAGCGCGCCGCGGCGAGCTCCACGGCCAGCGGCAGGCCGTCGAGGCGGCGGCAGATCTCCTCCACCGCCTCCGCGGTCTCCGGGCTGGCCAGCCGCCCCTGCGCCGCGGCGCGTTCGGCGAACAGGCGCGCGGACCTCACCACGTCAAGCGGGGCGAGGCGGTAGGTCACCTCGCCTGGAACGCTCAGCGGCTCCCTGCTGGTGGCCAGCACCCGGAGTCCGGGGTGGGTGCCGAGCAACTCCGGAACGGTCACGGCGCACCGGTCGGCGACGTGCTCGCAGGTGTCGAGCACGAGCAGCGCGGGCCCCTCGCCGGGGACCACGGCAAGGGCGTCGAGGCCGGTGAGGTCGCCGGAACCGGCGGTCAGATCGCGGAACCAGATCCCGCCGGGATGGGCGCCGGCCCAGGTATGGGCGTACGCGTGCGCCAGCCGGGTCTTGCCGACCCCCGGCGCGCCGGTGAGCGTGACGAGCCGCGCCGAGC
This sequence comes from Streptosporangium sp. NPDC049248, assembly GCF_040678965.1. Lineage (NCBI taxonomy): Bacteria > Bacillati > Actinomycetota > Actinomycetes > Streptosporangiales > Streptosporangiaceae > Streptosporangium > Streptosporangium sp. NPDC049248. The sequence continues at coordinate 171,042 of NZ_JBFAQY010000017.1, read as the reverse complement.
CGAGCAGGTCCCGCAGGCCGGCGAGTTCGACGTCGCGGCCGACGGGGTCGCCGGACCATCGCCGGGGCAGACCGCCGTCCACCGCTAACCCACCAGACGCCGCGCGAACGACCGCAGCGACAGCGCGCCCGTGACGAGCGTCCCGGCGGCGAGCACGCCCAGCGCGACCACCTCCGGCATGTGCGGGACGGCCGGGCTCAACGCGCCGCGCAGCGCCTCGCTCACGTAGACCAGCGGATTGACCAGGACCGCGGTCTGCAGCCAGGGCAGTGCCTCCAGCGCGGACCAGGGGTAGTACACGCAGCCGAGCATCATGAGCGGAACTATGAAGATCGCGAACAGCGCGCTGAGCTGCTGGGGCGGGAGCAGCGTGCCGATGAGCAGGCCCAGGCAGGCGGTCAGCAGGGACGACAGCACCAGCACCGCGATCAGCAGCGGCCAGCGGCCGAAGTCGATGTTCGGGGCCTCGCCGGGACCGTGCACGAACAGCACGGCGAGGAAGACGACCACCGCCGCGATCACCCCCTGGATCGCCCCCGCGACGATCTTCTCGACCCCGACGGCCCAGACCGGGATCGGGGCCAGCGCCCTGTCGTCGATCTCCTTGGTGTAGGACAGCTCCATGACCAGCGGGGTCGTCACGGCGAAGATGCCCTGCAGCACGATGCCCGAGGCGACCAGGCCGGGGACCAGGATCGTGGCGAACGTCTCCGCGCGCCCGGCCTCGGAGAGTCCCTGCCCCGCCCCGTACCCGATCCGCGGCAGGACCACGGCGAACACGAATATGAACAGGACGGGCTGGACCACGGTGCGGGCCATGAAGGAGGGCAGGTCCCGCCGCAGCACCCGCAGGTCCCTGGCGAGCAGCGCGCCGAAGGTGCGCGCGTAGCCGTGTGACGCGGCCGGCGGCGCGATGGTCGATGCCGTCATCGCATCTCCTTGAGCGGGGAGATCCCGGGCTCTGGCCCCGGGAGAGGGGGGCGCGGCGCGACGCCGCGGGGCGGAGGTCAATCCCGGTACTCCCGCCCGGTCAGGGCGAGGAACACCGTTTCGAGGCTGGGCCGGACGACCCGGACGTCGGCCAGCGCCAGCCCGGCGTCCTGGCCCGCGCTCACCAGGGCGGCGAGGATGCCCTCCGGCGCCAGGGTGAAGACGCGCAGCCGGTTCTCCGAGACCTCGGCGTCCGCGACTCCGGCCAGCCGCCGGGCCTGCTCGACGATCTTCTCCGGGTCCCCGTCGTAGGTGAGGGTCAGCACGGTCCGCAGGCCGGTCGCCGTCTTGAGCTCGGCGAGCTCCCCGCAGGCCAGGACGGCTCCGCGGTCGATGATCGCGATCCTGTCGCAGAGCTCCTCGGCCTCCTCCATGTAGTGGGTGGACAGCACGATCGTCTGGCCCCCGGCGCGGATCTCCCGCAGGATGTCCCAGAGGTTCACCCTGGTCTGCGGGTCCAGTCCCGAGGTGGGCTCGTCGAGGAAGAGGATGTCCGGCCGGTGCATCAGCGCCCGTGCGATCATGACGCGCTGCGCCTGGCCGCCGGACATCTCGGTGATCCTGGCCGTGGCGCGGGAACCCAGGCCGAACCGCTCCAGCAGCTCGATCGCCCGCCGCCTGGCCTCCTTCGCGGGCAGCCCGGCGTACCGGCCGCGGAACTCCAGGTTCTCGCACGCGGTGAGCTGCCGGTCGAGGTTGTTGTACTGGGCCACGACACCGATGTGGCGTTTGACCGCGATGGGCTCGCGCACCACGTCCGCGCCTCCCACCCTGGCCACACCGCCGGTGGGGACGATCCTGGTGGTGAGCATGCCGATCGTCGTCGTCTTTCCCGCCCCGTTGGGCCCGAGGAGGCCGAACATCTCCCCCGCGCCCACTCGCAGGGTGAGCCCGGCCACCGCCTCGGTCACCCCGGACGAGCTCACGTAGGTCTTGCGCAGTTCGCTGGTCTCGACCGCGACGTCCGCCATGTCCGGCTCCCTCTTCGGCACGTGGCGCCCAGTGTGCGAGCACCCGGTTAAAGCGCGCCTTGATCGTGGTTGGAATCCGGTTTGAGGCATGGCAGCGCCCCTGGCAGGGCGCGGCACCAGGTACTTCCATACCGGCTTTCAACCGTTATCCAACCGGCGGAGCCGACACTTCGTTCAGACGACGGGAGCCCGATGCCACCCCCCAGCGCCATCCTGCGGGCGAAGATCGACCTGGCCGGCCGCGCGCTCAGGAGCGCGGAGAGCACGCTGTGGCGCGCACCCGGTCCTCGACGGCGCTACCGCGACTACCTGTGCGCGATGCACATGGTCATCAGAGCCTCGGTACCGCTGCTGCGGGCCGCGTCGGCCAGGGCGGCGGAGCTGGGCGAGGAGGAACTGGGCGAGTACCTGGACCGGCACGCGGCCGAGGAGGCCTGTCACGACGACTGGCTGCGCGAGGACCTGGTCTCGATCGAGCCCTCGGCGGAGGAGCTGCTGCGCCGTACGCCGCCCCCGTCGGTGGCCGAACTCGTCGGAGCCCAGTACTACTGGGTGCTGCACCACCACCCCGTCGCGCTGCTCGGGTACGTCGCGGTACTGGAGGGCGAGGCGCCCTCCCCCGCCCTGCTCGAACACCTCGAACGGGGCACCGGGTACCCCCGGGCGACCTTCCGCACCCTGTGGCGGCACGCCGCGCTGGATCCGGGGCACCGCGACGGCCTGGACCGGATGCTCGACGGCCTGCGGCCGACGCGCGAGCAGCAGGCCGCCGTCGGCACCAGCGCCCTGCACACCGTGCGCGCCGCGGCCGCGCTCCTGCGCGAGCTGGCCGGGGAACCTCCGGAGGTGCTCCCGTGCACCTGATGGACATCCTGGCGCTGCGCCCGGTACCCGCCGCCGCGGTGCTCATGGCGATCACCCGGCGGTGCCCGCTGCGCTGCGGCCACTGCTCGACCGGCTCGCTGCCCGGCTCCGAGGAGCACCCCGGGGAGATCTTCCAGCGGTTCGCCGGGACGTTCACCCCGGCGAACCGGCCGGAGCTGGTCATGCTCACCGGGGGCGAGCCGCTGCTCCGGCCCCGTCTGGCCCGTTCCCTGGCCGAGACCGCCGCCCGCAGCGGCGCCCGCACGATGATCCTGTCGGGCATGTTCTTCGCGCCCCGGATTCCCGCCGCGATCGCCGGGGCGATCGAGGCGGCCGACCACTTCTCCGCCAGCCTGGACGCCTTCCACGAGGAGGAGGTGCCCAGGAGGAACGTCTTCGCGGTCATGCGGGCGCTGCTGGCGCGGGGCAAGGACCTCAGCTTCCATCTCACCGGGAGCGGGCCTGACGACCCCTACCTGCGCGACGTCACCGCGGAGATCCGGCGGGAGTTCCACGACCGGATCCCGATGCTGGTGGGGCGCGTGCGGCCGGTCGGCCGGGCCCGTGCCGGCGCGCCCGTGCCCCTCCCCGTACCGGGCGGGGGCAGCGCGGCGGGCGAGAGCGCCGCGCCCGGCGCGGAGACCGGGACCGCACCGGCCGCCGGGAGCGCCGGAACCGTGGCGGGCTCCGGGGCCGCGCCCGCGCTGCCGTGCGCGATGGCCGCCTGGCCGACCGTCGGGTTCGACGGGACGATCACCGCGTGCTGCAACCAGGACGTCGTCGACCACCGTCCCGTCCCCGGCCACCTGCGCCTGGGGCACGCGGGTGCCGACGACTGGAGCACGGTCAGGGAGCGCTGCCTGACCTCCGGCACGCTGCGCGCCCTGAGAACGTACGGCCCGCTCCGGCTGGCCGGCGCCCCGCCGGGCCGGGGGTACTGCGAGACCTGCCGAAAGCTGGAGACCACCCCTCCCCCGCACACGCCCGCCGCCGCCTTCCTGGAGCGGCAGGTCCGGGACATGCAGCTGGCCGGCGGCGGGGTGGGCTTCGCCGGGAGGTACGGCTGCCCGCCCTACGGCGACCTCGTCTCACTCGGCCACCCCTGGAGGAAACATGACCTTTGACCCCCTCGACGAGCTGGCTCGGGCGGGAATCGACCTCACCCTCGCCGGCCCCGAGCAGCGCGAGGTCGTCCGGTCGCTGAGCGAGGCCGAGGTCGCGCTCCTGGTCTCCATCCACGGGCAGCTGCGAGAGGGCTCTCCCGAGGTCGAGGCCCACATCGTCGGCGGACTCCTGTTCTGATCGGGGATGATCATGCGATGCCCGTCCTGCCTGGCCGAGACGCCGGGGCACCCCCGGTTCTGCCCGTCGTGCGGCACGCACCTCGCCGCGCCGGCGCCGGTGGAGGTACGCAAGATCGTCACAGTGGTCTTCTGCGACCTGGCCGAGTCCACCGCGCTGAGCGAGCGCCTCGACCCCGAGTCCCTGCGCGCGGTCCTGATCCGCTACTTCGCGCTCATGCGCGACCAGCTCGCCTGGCACGGCGGCACGGTGGAGAAGTTCATCGGCGACGCCGTCATGGCCGTCTTCGGCGTACCGGAGCTGCACGAGGACGACGCGCTGCGCGCCGCCCGGGCCGCGCTGGACATGCGGGCGGCGCTCGAACGGCTCAACGACGACCTCGACCACGATCTCGGGATCCGGCTCAGGGTCCGGATCGGCGTCAACACCGGCGAGGTCGTCACCTCCGGCCTCGCCCGCGGTGATCAGGCCCTCGTCGCGGGCGAGACGGTGAACGCCGCCGCCCGTCTCCAGCAGCTCGCCCGGCCCGGAGAGATCCTGCTCGGGCCCGAGACCTGGCGCCTGGTCGGCCCCTCCGCCGTGGGCACCGCGGCCGGCCCCCTGATGCTGCGCGGCAAGCGGCATCCGGTCACCGCGTGGCGGCTGGTCTCGATGCGCTCCGACGACCCGGCCGTGATCCGGCGGTTCGACATCCCGTTCGTCGACAGGCAGGAACCGCTGCGCGAGCTGGACCGGGCCCTGGACGGGATCATCAGGCACCGCCACTGCCGCATCGTGACCCTGCACGGCGAGGCGGGGGTGGGCAAGACCCGGCTGGCACGTCTGTGGGCGGAGCGCGCGGGGCAGCGGGGCGTCCTCGTCGGTTCCGGCCGCTGCCGCCCGTACGGCGCGGGCGGCACGCTGCTCGGGGTGGCGGACGCGGTGCGCGAGCTGGTGACCGTGGGCACGCCCGACCCGCGGGCCCTCGCCGTGCTCCGCGACGGCCTGCTGAAGGACGGCACGCCCAACCCCTCGCACCAGGAGACCTCCTGGGCGCTGCGCAGCGTCCTGGAGGGACTCGGACGCTCCACGTACGTGCTGATCGTGCTGGACGACGTGCAGTGGGCGGGCGGCCCGGTCTTCGACACCCTCGGCCATCTGGCCGAGGAGCTGAGTGAGGCGGCGGTGATGGTGCTCTGCGTGACGCGCTCCGACCTGTTCGACCGCATGCCCGGCTGGCAGGTCGCCTCCCGGCTGGCGCTGCCCCGGCTCGGCCCGGCCGACTCCCGGCTCCTGGCCTCCGGGCTGGCCGAGGTGACGCCGCACGACGACGCCCTGCTCGACCGGATCGCCGACCGCTCCGAGGGCAACCCCCTGTATCTGGAGCAACTGGTGGCCATGCTCGGCGACGGCGGGGAGCCGCACGGCCTGCCGCTGACCGTGCACGCTCTCATCGCGGCCCGCGTCGACAGGCTCGGTCCCGCGGCCAGGGAGGTGCTGGAGTGCGCCGCGGTGGTCGGCAGGGAGTTCACCGCCGGGGAGCTGCGGGCCGTCTCGGGAACCGGCGAGCCCGGCGCTCCGCTGGAGGAGCTCCGGCGCAAGTCCTTCGTCGAGCATCGTACGGAGGCGACGTTCCGGTTCACCAGCGGCCTCATCCAGGAGGTCGTCTACGGCGGCATGGCCAAACGGCGGCGGGCCGAGCTGCACGAGCGGTTCGCCGGCTGGCTGGCCGCCGGAGACGGCGGGGACGAGGCGGTCGGCACGCACCTGGAGCAGGCGTACCGGCACCGCACCGACCTCGGCCCTCCCGGCGAGCACACCGCGCGGCTGCGCGACGGGGCGGCGGCCCGGCTGTCGGAGGCCGGCACCCTCGCGCTGCGCAGAAGCGACCTGTCCAGGGCGGAGAACCTGCTCAGCAGGGGGGCCGCGCTGCTGGGGCCGGCCCACCCCGGCTGGCCGCGGATCAGCGGGCGCGTCGCGGAGGCCCGGATCACCCTGGGTGACGTCGAGCGGGGGCGGCTGCTGCTCACCGAGGTGCTGGAGCGCGCGACCGGTGACGCGGACGCGGTGGTGGCCGCCCACGCCTCGCTCTATCTGAGCCACTTCGACCCGGCAGGCTCCTCCGAGGTCGCGCGCCGTGCCATACCGGTCTTCGAGGCCGCCGCCGACGACCTCGGGCTGGCCAGGGCCTGGACCGTGGTCGCCCAGGAGGCGCAGGGGCGCGGCAGGTTCGCCGAGACCAGACAGATGTTGCAGCGTGCCCTGGAGTACGCCACGCGGTCCGGCGCCGAACTGGAGCGCGCCACCATCCTGGGCAACCTGGCGGCCTCCCTCTGGCTGGGCCCGGAACCGGCGCCCGTCGCCATCTCCAGATGCCGTGACCTGCTGGCCGCGCACGGCAGGGACCGGGGGATCGTACGCGCCGTCGTCGGCTGTCCCCTGGCCGTCCTGCTGGCCACGCGGGGAGGCTTCGACGAGGCCAGGACCACCCTCGCGACGGCCGGGCGTTCCCTCGCCGACCTGCGGCACGCCTACGCCGACGCCTTCATGCCGATCTTCTCCGCGGCCGTCGAATCGCTGGCCGGGCGCTGGGACCTCGCCGAGGACCTGCTCCGCCAGGCATGCGCCAGGGCCAGGGCGCTCGGCGACACCCAGCTCCTGGTCACCGCCTCGCGTGACCTGGCCGGCACGCTGCTGCGCCGGGGAGACCTGGCCGGGGCCGAGCTGTGGGCGGGCGCGGCCCTGGAGGGCTCGCCCCTGGACGCCCCGATGAACACGGCCGAACTGCACGCGATCCGGGCCGAGGTGCTCGCCGCCCGGGGCGCCGCGGAGCCCTGCCGGGAGCTCATGGACCTGGCCGTGCACGAAGCCGGCGGCACCGACTCCCCCGTCTGCCGCGCCACGGTGCTGCTCGGCAACGCCCGCGGCCTCGCCGCCCTGGGCGCCCACCGGGAGAGCGAGGCAGCGGCGCGCGGCGCGATGGCCGAGTTCGCGGCCAAGGGGCACCTGGTCGGCAGGGGATGGGCGCTGGCGCTGGCGGGCCGGCGATGACCGCCCACCCCGAGCTCACCTGGCGGCTCGGCGCCGAGGACGACCTCGCCGACATCACCGTGTCCGCCGCGGGCAACGCGGCCGTCACCCCGGAGTGGGCGTGGCAGGGCGCCACCGGGCGCGGGGTACGGGTCTGCGTGGTGGACAGCGGGGTCGACCGCGACCACCCGCTGCTCGCCCCGGTGCAGGCGACCCACGCCGTGGTGACGGGCCCGGGCGGTAAGGCCGTCGTGCGGGAGAGCGACGCCGCCGACACCTGCGGGCACGGAACGGCGTGCGCCGGGATCATCCGCTCGATCGCGCCCGAGTGCGAGCTGCACAGCGTCCAGGTGCTGGGAGCGGGCTTCTCGGGAACCGGTGACGCCTTCGTCACCGGGCTCCGCTGGGCCATCGAGCAGGGCTTCGACGTGGTGAGCCTGAGCCTGTCGACCAGCAGGAGGCACCTGGCCGAACCGCTGCGCGAGCTCGGTGACCTCGCCTACTTCCGCCGTACGGTGCTCGTGGCGTCCGCGCACAACCTGCCGGTGGAGAGCTTCCCCTGGCGGTTCTCCTCGGTGATCTCCGTGGGAAGCCACGCCGGGGCCGATCCCGGGCTGATCCTGTACAACCCTCGCCCGCCCGTGGAGTTCTTCGCCCACGGATCCGACGTGGAGGTGGCCTGGCCCGGCGGCGGACGCACCCGGTGCACCGGGAACAGCTTCGCGACCCCTCATGTCGCGGCCCACTGCGCGCTGATCCTGAGCAAGCACCCCGGGCTGACGCCCTTCCAGGTGAAGACCGTCCTGTACCTGACCGCGCAGAATGTGAGGAAGCTCGATGATGGTGAACGGTGAGATGATCGCGGCCGTCTCGGCGGCGGTCGCCGGCTCGGAGGCGGAACACCGCCTCCTGCTCCAGTCGATCGTCGACACCGCACGCGTGATCTTCGGGGCCAAGGCGAGCTCGATCTTCCTGGTGAACGAGGAGCATGGGGACCTCGTCTTCGAGGCGGTCTCCGGCGAGGGCGAGAAGGTGCTCGTCGGACGGCGCTTTCCCGCCACGCGGGGTATCGCGGGGTGGGTGCTGAGCGCCGGGGACGCGCTGATCGTCGACGACCTGTCGACGAGCACGGTGTTCGCCCGCGACATCGCCGAGTCGACCGCGTACGTGCCGGGCGGGCTCATGGCGGTGCCGCTCGTCCACGACGACGAGGCGCTGGGCGTGCTGGAGGTGCTCGACCCTCACCCGCAGGCGCGGGCGGCCATCGACGAGCTGGCCCTGCTGACGCTCTTCGCCGCGCAGGCGTCGGCGGCGCTGCGGATCGTGCAGCGCAACCGCCACGCCCTGCGGGTGCTGGAAGGCACCGGGTCGGAGTTCGGCGACCTGGTGTCCATCGTCTCCGCGCTCGCGGGCGGGACCGAGGAAAGACGGCGGGCCGGGCTGCGGCTGCTCGGTTCACTTCACGAGCTCCTGGTTGACAATCAGAGCTGACTACTTCAGGCAGAAATCACCGGTTTACTAATAGATAAGCGCATATATCATGACAATTCTGTGAGCCCGCCTCCGCATAACCCGGTCAGATTTCCGTAGCCGCCTGGACAGCCAATGGAGAATCCCCCGTGGGTGCAACCGTAGTGCGCGAGAAGGCGGAGGCGGGAGAGACCACCTTCGCCGTGCTCGGCCCTCTTGAGGCCCGCCGCGACGGCGGCCTGGTCCCGCTCGGGCCCTTCAAGCAGCGCGTGCTCCTGTCCCTGCTGCTCTGCCACGCCAACAGGATCGTCCCGGTGGACCAGCTCAGCACCGCGGCGTGGAGCGAGGAGCCCCCCAGGACCGCGCTGAAGAACGTCCAGGTCTACGTGTCCGCGCTGCGCAAGAACGTGCTCGGGGAGGCCGACCGCGACCGGCTGGCCTACCGTCCTCCCGGCTACCAGCTACGGCTCGGTCCCCAGCAGCTCGACGTCCTCCTCTATGAGACCCTGGCCCGCAGGGGCCGCCAGCACCTGCGCGACCGCGAGATCACCAAGGCGGTGGGCCCGCTCCATGAGGCTCTGCGACTCTGGCGGGGCGACCCCCTGCCCGACATGGCGCACGTACCGCTGATCAGCGACGAGCTCTCCCGGCTGCGCAGCGAGCGCATGTCGGTCTACGAGGACTGGGCCGAGGCGGAGCTCAGCCTCGGACACCACACCCACATCATCGGCTCCCTGGAGGAGAACGTCCGGCGCCACCCGCTCAGGGAGCGGCTGCGCAGCACGCAGATGATCGCGCTGTTCCGCTGCGGGCGGCAGTCGGAGGCCCTGGCGCAGTACGAGGACATGCGTCAGACGCTGGCCCGGGAACTCGGCCTCCAGCCCAGCCCGGTCCTCGAACGGCTCTACCGGGCGATCCTCGCGGGTGACCCGTCCCTGGACGGCCCGTCGGCCGGGGGCCCGCCACACCTCGGCGGCGCGACCGTGATCAGGCCGCACCCCACCGCGGGCCACGGCCAGGAGGTGATCGCCCACCTCAGCCAGCTCCCCCGCGACCTGGCCGACTTCACCGGCCGCCGCGAGAGTGTCCAGGACATCCTCGACGTCTTCCGTACCCGCCGGCACAGCCCGCCGGTGGTGATCTCCGGCCCGGCCGGAGCGGGCAAGACCGCGCTGGCCGTGCACTCCGCCCACCTGCTGCGCGAGCGCTTCCGCGACGGGCAGCTCTTCGTACGGCTGCGCACGGCGGGCGGCCGGGAGCGCTCGATTCCCGACGTGCTGGCCGAGATCCTGCGTACCTGCGGCTTCGAGGGCGACCCTCCGCGCCGGGCCGGCGAGCGGGTCGCCGCCTGCCGGGCCTGGCTGGCCGAGCGCAGCATCCTGCTGATCTTCGACGAGGCGTCCACCGCGGCGCAGATACGGCCCCTGCTCCCCGGTACCGGGGACAACGGAGTGCTGATCACGAGCAGGAGGAGACTGAGCGCCCTGGAGTCGGCGCACCACGTGGCGCTGGAGACCTTCACCCCCGCGGAAGGCGTCGAGTTGCTACGGCGGACCGCCGGTGCCGAACGCGTCGACGCCGACCCCGCGGCCGCCCTGCGGGTGGTCGGCACCTGCGCCAACCTTCCGCTCGCCGTCCGCATCGCCGGGGCGCGGCTGGCCGCCCACCGGCACGTCAGGCTCTCCCTGTTCGCCGACCGCCTCGCCGACGAGCACTCGCTGCTGGACGAGCTGTCGGTGGACGACCTGTCACTGCGCACCTGCGCGGCCACCTACGAGCGCGACCTCGGCCCCGAACTGTGGACCTCGCTGCGGCGCCTGGGCGCGCTGCCGAGCGGCGAGTTCACCGCCGACGATCTGGCCGCACTGCTCGACTCGGACGTGCGGCTGGCCGCCGACGTCGCCGACAGGCTCGCCGAGGCCCACGTGGTCACCGCGGAGCCCAGACCCTCCCCGGTCTATCTGATCGCCGACTGGCTGCGCCTGTACGCGCGGGAGCGGCTGCAGCGGGAGGAGTCGGCACCCCAGCGCACCGCGGCCGGGGAGCGGCTACGCCGGGCCCGCGCCCGCGCGTAGCCCGGCACGGCGCCCGCCCCGCCAAGCGCGTCATACGATGAATGGGCGGATAAAAGGACTTCCCCTATTTTGCCTAACGGACCATCGGCGAACTCCCCGGCCAGAGAAAGGGAATTCATCCGGCGGCCAAAAACCCCGGCCACTCCCTCCCGAATTCCACTTTTCCGGCTAACCCGATATCTCCCGGCGGCCCCCGATACGGCCACGCATAACCGGCCGATTTACAGATCCACAAAAACCTGCCGACGAGGGCGGGGTCCCGGTGGCACCCGGCCCTCGTCATCCACGGTGGCTCACCGGCGCCGGTGGACCTCCAAGGAGCGCCGGATCCAGGAGACCACCACCGGCACCCTCCCACGGCGGCTCACCAGCGCTGGTGGACCTGGGAGCGGATCAGCTCGTCATAGATCTCCCGCACACCCTGGAGAGTGGCCTCGGGCAGCGCGTCGAACGCGGCGGCGGCCGCGTTGGCACGGGCCTGGGCGGGGTTGCGCGCACCGGGGATGACCACGGAGACGCCGGGCTGGTCGATGATCCAGCGCAGCGCGAACTGCGCCATGGTGATCTGGGGCGGCACCAGCGGGGCCAGGCGGCGCACCGCCTCCAGGCCGGTGGCGTAGTCGACCCCGGAGAAGGTCTCGCCGACGTCGAAGGACTCGCCGTGCCGGTTGAAGGTGCGGTGGTCGTCGGCGGCGAAGACCGTGGACTCGTCGTACCTGCCGGACAGCAGGCCGCTGGCCAGCGGAACGCGGGCGATGATGCCGACCCCGGCCGCGGCCGCCGCCGGGAGCACCTTCTCCAGCGGCTTGAGCCGGAAGGCGTTGAGGATGATCTGAACGGTGGCCACGTTCGGCCGGGCGATCGCGGTCAGCGCCTCCTCGCAGGTCTCCACGCTCACCCCGTAGGCGGCCACGCGGCCCTCGGCCACGATGGTGTCGAGGGCGTCGAAGACCTCGTCCGAGGAGTAGACCGGGGTGGGCGGGCAGTGCAACTGCACCAGGTCGAGGGTGTCGACGCCGAGGTTGGCCCGGGAGCGGTCGGTCCAGGCCCGGAAGTTGTCCAGGGTGTAGGCGGACGGCTCCTGGACGACACGGCGGCCCATCTTGGTGGCCACGGTCAGCCCGGGCCTGTCCTTGATCAACTGCGAGACGATCTGCTCGCTCCGTCCGTCGCCGTACACGTCGGCGGTGTCGACGAAGGTGACCCCGGCGTCCACCGCCGCGTTGAGGGTGGCCAGTGCCTCGTCCTCGCCGACCTCACCCCAGTCGGCCCCCAACTGCCACGCGCCGAGTCCTACGACGCCGATCCGCCTGCCGGTTCTACCCAATTCACGCTGCTGCACATCAGCGATCGTAGTCCGCGCGACGCGATGGCATCGCCGGTGTCCGGGGCGGAGCGGCCCCGGCCGCCCCGCCATGGGTAATTCTCACCAAACGGGCTTGAGACGCCGCCTACTCCGGCGTCTTCGACACCACATGGGCGTCAGGCCCAGGAAAGACGAGGCTCTCGTGCTGGTCGTCCTCCCAGCGGACCAGGTAGGGCGGGCTTCCGTCCTGGTGATGGAGTTCGACGATGAACCCGACCTTGCGGGGGTCGCCGCTGTGGGTTCCCTCCACGATCAGCTTGTCACCTATGGTTGCCTTCACTGTGGCCTCCTGGATCACAGGTGCCGGTTCTCCGGGCATCCCTCTCCTCCCATGGCATCATCCCGTGGCGCATACGTCCAGGTGGGAGGCATATCGAGGCGGCCGAACGGTTCGGTCCGCCGTGGAATTCCCCCATCTTGGCCGACACTGGGATAGTGAGGCCATGCACGCACTCGACGTTCTCGGTGACCCCGTCCGGCGCCGGATCCTGGAGTTGCTCGCCGACGGCGAGCGGGCGGCCGGCGAGATCGGCGCCGTGGTGCAGGAGGAGTTCGGGATCTCCCAGCCCGGCGTCTCGCAGCACCTGCGCGTGCTGCGGGACAACGGGTTCGCGACCGTGCGCGCCCAGGGAACGCGGCGCCTGTACGCCGTCGACCCCACCCCGCTGCGGGAGGTGGACATGTGGCTCGACCGCTACCGGCACTTCTGGACCCAGCGCCTCGACGCGCTGGGCACCGAGATCACCCGGGGAAAGCGGGAGCGCCGCGCCGGAGAGGCCCGCTGAGGCCGTCCCCGCCCGGAGGGCCGCAGGAGTACACAGGCGTAACGGAGGGCGAGATGACATCTCTATTGACGGAACCTTTGGGACCGGTCTAGCGTGGCGGGAGAACCACCAGCCGCAGGAGAGAACCATGACCCAGGTAGCCGCGCCAGGCTTCGGGTCCAGCCTGCCCTGCCCCAGGGATCCGATGCGGATCCGCCCGCCGCGCAAGGGCCTGCGCCCAGGTACCGCCGCCGGGGATCCGCAGACCCCCTTCTGACCCTGGCGTCGCGGCGGGCTCCGCCGCACGACCGGTTCGTGCGGCCTCTCCCGTCGCGTTCCCGCCCGGATCACGTGTACCGCCCCGGCGAGCACTTTCTGAGACGACCCCGAGCACTCGGAGCGCATCATGACCACAGACCTTTCCTCATCCCCCATCACCGGTCCCTCCGCCTGGCGCGGTGACGAGCTGGCCGGATCGACCGAGTGGATCTACCTGCTCAGCGACGCCGAGCGCGAGGAGCTGGAGACCCTGGGCCGCCGGTTCGTCGAGGACGACCCCGACCTGCGCAAGGTGACCGCGGAGAGCTACCCGCTCGTCGCCGCGCGCGACATGATCGAGGAGTGCGCGCGGCAGATGGACGCCGGACGCGGCTTCATCCTGGTCCGCGGCCTGCGCACCGACGAGTACGGCGACACGCTGTCCGGCGCGATCTTCTTCCTGATGGGCCTGCACCTCGGCACGCCGATGGAGCAGAACCAGCTCGGCAACGTGCTCGACCACGTCATCGCGACCTCCAACAAGACGCTCGACGACCCCGGAGCGCTGCCGTCGCGGGTGCGCGACCGGCTGCCCTTCCACTCCGACAGCTCCGACGTGGTGGCGCTGATGTGCCTGCGCGCGTCCAAGGAGGGCGGCTCCAGCAGCCTGGTGAGCGGCACGACGATCTACAACGAGATCCTGCGCCGCCGCCCCGACCTCGCTCCCCTGCTGTTCGAGCCCTGGCACTGGGACTGGCGGGGCCAGGACCCCGACGCCCTCTCGAACACCTACATCTCCCCGATCTGCAGCTACGTCGACGGGATCTTCAGCACCTACGCCGGCAGCACGATGATCTTCTCCGCCCAGAAGTACCCCGGCGTGCCGAAGCTCACCGACGCGCAGATCGAGCTGCTGCACCTCTACGACGAGATCAGCCAGGAGCAGGGGCTCCCGATCGACATGGACTTCCAGCCCGGCGACGTCCAGTGGCTGCTGAACTACGCCGCCCTGCACTCGCGGACCAGCTACGTCGACTGGCCCGAGCCGGAGCGCCGCCGGCACCTGCTGCGCCTGTGGCTCAAGCGCGACGTGGGCCGTCCGCTCGTGGAGGGGTTCGGCAAGAACGTCGTGAAGGCGAGGGATGAGGAGGACAAGAAGCCGCTGCCGGGCGGCAGCTTCCGCATCGCCGAGGCGGTCGTGCCCAACCAGGACTGGGGCAACTGACCCGCACCACACAGAAGAGACGGCCGGTGGGATTCCTCCCACCGGCCGTCTCGCGTTCGGCGCCCTTGCCGAGGCCCAGAAAGCCCTCAGGGGGCCGTTGAGCATCCGTTCCGGCTCCAACGGCCCCCTGCCGCCCACCAAACCGTCACGGGCGATTTAGGAACGTTTGTAGGCTTGATCGACTTAAAGGGCGTTTAGGGTCAGGCGTCGAGTTGTCGTCGTACCTCGCCGCTGTCCCAGTAGTCGGTGCGGTGCGCGATCAGGCCGTCGGCGTCGACCCGGAACCTGAACACCCCGCGCACCGCCACCGGCCTGCCGCCCGCCGAAGCCAGCCGGAACGACATCCGGTAGGCGAGCGACGCCCGGTCCCCCTCGACGAGGAGGTCCTCGACCTCGTAGCGCAGGTCCACGAAGTCGGCCAGGAAGCCGGTGAGGTTGGCGCGGTAGCCGTGCCTGCCGGTCACGCTCCGCCCCAGCGCCGAGGTGTGCTCGTTGACGAAGTCCTCGCTCACGCAGGCCGCGATCGCGTCGGCGTCGTGCGCGTTGAGCGCCTCGACGTACCGTGCGACCGCGGCCCGGGTGAGCTGTCCGCTCAGGAGGGGTCCGCCCACAGCTTGCGCACCGTGTTGAAGACCTGCTGGTTGTGGGAGATCTCGATGACGTTGCCGTCCGGGTCCTTCAGCGCGCAGATGTAGCCGACCGGGTCGGGCATGTCGCGCGGCTCCCAGTGCAGGCAGCCCAGCTCGCGCGCCCGCTCGGCGATGCCGTCCACGTCGGTGCGCTCGGGCACCTCGATGCCGATGTGCGCGAACGGCGTCAGCAGCCCCAGTTGCCCGCCCTTGTCCTTGTTGAACGAGACGAGCACCAGGACCATCGGGGTCTCCACCTGCTTGTCGTTGGAGAGCCAGGCGCTCTCACCGTCGGCGTCGCGGAAACGCTCGACGACCACCAGCGGCGTCAGCGAGGTGTAGAACTCGATCGCCTTGTCGAGGTCGCCGGTGGGCAGCGCGACATGCGTCCATCTCGCCTGGGTCAGATCACTCATTGATTCCTCCAAATATCGTGCGTTTCACTGCGGATGGTCATCGAGGCTCGGCCCACTCGTCAGGTGGACCCCCGTTCGAAGGGTTGGCCGAGCGCCCTGGGTTCACGGTTCTGGTTCGCGAACAGCAGCATCGCCAGCAGCGCGAGCAGGTACGGCGCCACCACGAGCAGCTGCGAGTTCATCGTCAGGCCCAGCGCGGGCAGCGCCAGGCGCATGGCGTCGGCCAGGCCGAAGAGCGCGCAGCCGATCAGGGTCCGCCGCAGCCGCCAGGCACCGAAGATCACCGCCGCGATGACGATGTACCCGCGCCCGGCGGTCATGTTCTGGTTGAACGAGCCGACCTCGCCGACCGCCAGGTACGCGCCCCCAAGCCCGGCCAGCGCGCCGCACCACAGCAGCGCCTGGCGGCGGCGCAGGTTGACCCGGATACCGGTGACGTCGGCCGCCTGGGGCTGCTCACCGACCGCTCGCAGCTCCAGGCCCCACCTGCTGCGCTCCACCAGCCACCAGGTCAGCGGGACGAGGACGATCAGCAGGTAGACCGGCCAGCGCTCGACGAACAGCGGGTGGCCGATCAGCGGGATGTCGCGCAGCCAGGGAATGCTGACCTGCGACACCTGGTGCGACTCGAACGAACTGATCGTGATCAGGTAACTGGTCAGCCCGAGCACGAGGGCGTTGAGCACCAGGCCGACCACAAAGGTGTTGATCTCCAGCCGGTGCGAGAGGTTGCCGTGCACGAACCCGATCACGAGTCCGATCAGCACACCCGCGACCAGCCCGGTGGTGGCACTGCCGGTGGCGCTGGCCGTGGCGACCGAGCCGAACGCGGCGCCCAGCATCATCGCCTCGACGGAGATGTTCATGGCGCCGGCCCGCTCGGCGAGGTACTCCCCGCACGCCGCGAAGGCCAGTGGAACGGTGAGCCTGATCCCGCTGGACAGGATGGTGGAGATGTCGTCTACGCCGATCACAGCGCGGCCCCCTCTGCGACGGGCGCGGGCCGGGGCTCGGCGCGCGCGGTACGGACGCCGGCCCTGCGCCGCCGGATCATGGCGACGATGACGGGCGGGGCGACGAAGGCCAGCACCAGCAGGGCCTTGACCACGTCCACGAGGAACGGGGGCACACCGGTCGCGGCGAGGAAGCCGCCGCCGGAGCGCAGCACGCCGAAGAGCAGGGCGACGGGCACGGTCAGCAGCGGCCGGTTACGCGCGACCAGGGCCACCAGCATGCCGTCCCAGCCGATGTTCATCGCGATGCCCGGCTGAAGCCGGTTGACTCCCACCGGGCTGGTCAGCAGCACTGCCCCGGCCAGGCCGGCGAAGGCACCGGAGATGGCCAGCGCCATACCGCCCAGCGCGTTGACGCGCACCCCCGCGTGCTTGGCGGCGAGCGGGTTGAGGCCGAGCATGGTGAGCCGGAACCCCCACCGGGTGCGGGCCAACGCCACCGCGACCACCACGGCGCCGACCAGCGCCAGCAGCAGGCCCCCGTTGACCTGAAGGTTGGGGTACTCACCGGCCGAGCCGAGCAGCGCGCCGGCCGGCAGCGGATTGGACTGCGGTGAGACGATGGCATCCCCGACCCGCGACTCCTGCAGCAGCCACGGCGTGTTCACCGCGAACGCGACGACCTGCTGGGCGATGAAGATCATCAGGAGCGTGCTGACCACGATGTTGACGCCGCGGATCCGGTACATCAGCGCGCTGAGGGCCGCCCAGGCACCGCCCGCCAGCGAGGCGGCCAGCAGGACGATCACCAGCAGCACCGGGCCCGGGACCGCCAGGCGCAGGCCGACCCAGGCCCCGAAGAGGGCGCCGATCAGCACCTGGCCCTCCTGGCCGATGTTGAACGTGCCCGACCGGGCGCTGACACAGGCGCCCACGGCGACCAGCAACAGCGGTGCCGCGTACAGCAGCGTGGAGGTCCAGGCCGTCCAGTTGGCCATGCTGCCCTCGAAAAGGGCCTGCACCGACGCCAGGGGAGATCCCCCGGTGACGGCGATCAACAGTGACGACAGGGAGAGCGCCACGAGTACGCCCACGGCGGTCGCCAGGCCGATCTGCCAGCCACCCGCACTCGGGGTGAGGAAGGCCAGCAGGCGACGCCCGGAGGTGTCGTCCGTGCCGGGGACCGGATGGGGCTTTCGCCCCGGCTTCTGGGGGGAGTCCCGGCGGAGGTCCTCGCGGACTTCGTTCACGCGGCCACCCCGCCCACCAGCATCCCGAGCCGCTCGGCGGTGGCCTCCCCGGTGGAGAGCACACCGGTGATCTTCCCGGAGGAGATCACCGCGATCCTGGAGGAGAGCGCCATGACCTCCTCCAGTTCGGTGGATATCAGCAGCACGGCCACTCCTCCTGACGCGACGTCGCGCAATCGCCGGTACATGTCCTCGATGGCACCCACGTCCAGCCCGTGCGTGGGCTGCGCGGCGACCAGCACGAGCGGTCCCGCCGAGAGCTCGCGGGCGAGCACGACCCGCTGCTGGTTGCCGCCCGACAGGCTGCGCACCGGGGTGTCCATCGACGGGGTGACGATGTTGAACTCGGCCGCCAGGCGGCGGGCCAGCTCCTGCGTCTTCCTGCGGCTGACGAACGCGCGGCCGCTCACGGTGTTCAGCGACTTCATGACCAGGTTCTCGGCGACGCTCATGTCCAGCACCACCCCGGATGCGTGCCGGTCCTCCGGCACGATGCCGAGTCCGGCCGCGTGCAGCGCCCCCGGGCGGTTCAGGTCCACCTGCCTGCCGGAGATCTCGACAGACCCGGAGTCCGGTACGACGAGCCCGGACAGCACGTCGCCCAGGTTCGACTGGCCGTTGCCCTCGACCCCGTACAGGCCGACGATCTCGCCGGGGGCGATGTCCAGGTCGAAGTCGGACAGCACGCGCACCCCGTCGATGGTGACGGTCAGGCCGCGCAGCCGCAGTGCGGCCACCGAGGCCTCCGGGTCCTCCGCCTTCCCCGTCCCGGACTCATCCGCCTGCGGGGTCTCGACCGGCAGCAGGCCGAGCGCCGCGGCCTCGCTGCCCAGGGAGACCTCCCTGCCCACCATCTGGCGGGCCAGTTCCTGCGGCCCCGTCTCCGCGGTCGCGCTCTGGAAGACGACCTTTCCCTTGCGCAGTACGGTCACCCGGTCGGTGGCAGCGGTGATCTCCGCCAGTTTGTGGCTGATCAGGATGACCGCGCGGTTCTCCGAGCGGACCACGTGGCGCAGCACGCCGAACAGCTCGGCCGACTCCGCCTGGGTCAGCACGGACGTCGGTTCGTCGAGGATGAGCACCGACGGGTCCCGGCGCAGGCATTTGATCAGCTCGACCCGCTGCCGCTCGCCCGCGGAGAGCCGTTCGACTCTGGCCAGCGGGTCGATCGGCAGGCCGTAGCGTTGGGAGACGTCCCGCACCTGGTCGCAGGCGGCGGCCTTGTCGATCTTCCCGGTGTCCCCCAGGATGACGTTCTCCCAGACCGTCAGCGGATTGATCAGGCTGAAGTGCTGGTGCACCATGCCGATGCCGAGAGCCACGGCCTCCTGCGGGCTGCCGATGTCGACCGGCCCGTCATGGTGCAGGATGGTTCCGGCGTCCCGCTGGACGAGGCCCAGCAGGATCTTCATGAGCGTCGACTTTCCGGCCCCGTTCTCACCGAGCAGACCGTGGATCTCGCCCTGGTGCACGGCGAGATCCACGGCGTCGCAGGCGACGACCGGACCGTAGCTCTTGCTGATTCCCCGCAGCCGCAACGCGGGCGCCGATGGCGGGGTGAGCTCCCTCGCCCGTTCGTCCTCTGTCATATCAGGAACCGAGCCTCTTCACCGTCTCCGTGGTGTCGATCTTCTTGCTACCGACGTCGGCGATGAATGCCTTCAGCTTCTCGTTCTGCTCGGGGGTCCCGTTACAGATCCTGACGGTCGGGAACGGGTCGACGCCGAGCGTCCAGACCTTCTCCACGCCCATCTGCAGCTTCGCGGCGGCGAGTTCCTCCAGCGCGGCCTTGAAGTAGTCTCCGGGGCTGAAGAGCACCGAGATGTCGAACTTGGGCTTGGTGGAGTCGCACCGGTCGGTACCGGGGGTGAGGGTGAGGACCCCGTTGGCGTTGGCCAGCTCCGCCGACGCGTCGGTGGCGCCGCCCAGATAGGGGTAGATGACCTTGATACCCTGGCTGATCTGCGCCTGGGTGGCCTCCTTGGCCTTGGCCGAGTCGTTGAGGTCTCCGCTGTAGGTGGTCGTCAGCGTGGCCTCGGGAACCACCAGCCGGATGCCGGCCTTGAACGCGGCGGACGCGGTGACGGTGAAGTCGGCCTCTGGGCCGGTCACGAACCCTGCCTTGGTGTCGCCGTTGTCCTTCATGATCAGACCCGCCGCGTAACCCGCGGCCAGCATGCTCTGGTCGGCCCGGTCGGTGGAGAGCATGATCTTCGGGGTCTGCAGGATGTTGTCGGCGGACGGCACGTACCAGGCGGTCTTGGCGCACACCGGCTCCTCCGAGGCCGGGATCGCGTCCCGAAGCTCCGAGGCGCCGAGGGCCACCATGTCGACCTTCTGCTGGCAGAGCGCCCGCGCGGCGTTGAGCGCGTCACTGGTGTTGACGCTGCCGCGCTTGATGATCGTCCAGCCCTTCTCCTTGGCGAACGCCTCCGCCGTGTCGACGAAGCTCTGGTAGTAGCCCTTGTCGTTGATGTCACCCGGGCTCAGCACCCCGATGACGACCTTGCCGTCGCCGTTGATGTCCGGCTGGCCCGGCAGCACGCCGCCTTCGGTCTTCGCGCTCGCGTCGGCCGGGGCGGGGGCCGAAGCCTGGGGCGCGGTGGCGTCGTTACTCGCGCACCCGGCGAGCGCCAGCGCGCTCAGGCAGGCGGTCAGTGCGGCCGTGGCCCGGCCCCTTCGATAGTATGCGGCCATGACGATCCTCTCGATCTGAATGCTCTCGCACCGCCCACGGTGCGCGAGTGGGGGATGAATCTTGGTCGCCGGCGGGGGTGCGGGCTTTAGCGGAGCCCCTCCCCTGCCCGCGTGGCAGGTCAGGCGAGCACCTCCTCGCCACCCGGCAGGTCGGCGTAGGCGATACGGTCCTGGCTGAAAATGGACTCCGGCGACGCCGCGACGAACCAGGGAAAGCCCATCCTGCCGACCGCGTGCACCCTGGTCGGATCGATCCTGGTGGGAGACGCCATGATCGACTCGTCCGCCGTTATGCAGACCACCTCGGCCAGCACGATGTGCACGCCCGAGAAGCAGGAGGACGAATCCCCCCGGTCGATGACCTCGCGTACCCGGCATTCCAGGTGCGCCGGGCTGTCGGCCAGCGACGGGGGCCGGACGACCTGCGACGGCACGGTCCGCCAGCCGACGAGACCGGCCTCGTCCACGCCGGCCGGATACTCCCTGGCCACCGTCTCGATATGGTCGGCCAGGGCGGTCGTGGTCACGTTGATCACGAACTCGCCCGAGGCGTTCAGGTTCACCCAGCTGTCCTTGGGCTCGTCCGTCGCCTCCCTGACCGAGCCCACCGTGACCGCGACCAGCGGCGGTTCCCCGGAGACCGGCATGTAGTAGCTGAACGGGGCGACGTTCACACCGCCCTTGGCGTCCAGCGTGGTGATCATCGCGATCGGGCGCGGCACGACGAGCTGGGAGAGCAGTCCCTGCTTCTGCGCCGGTGTCCTGTCTGCGAGATCGATGATCCTCATCCGCGTACTCCTTGGATGTACTCTTCCGCCGACAGGGCCTGCCAGCGGTGGGGAACGTCGATGCCGGTCCTGCGGAGCAGCGCGGCGGACCGTGCCCGCGCCTCCTCCGACAGGGCTTCGAGATCGACGGTGGTGATCCGGCGGTCGCGCACGACCACCTGACCGTCGACGAGGACATCCCTGACCGTGTGACTCGGGGCGCCCCAGACGAGGTGGGTCGCGAGATCACCGCGCGGTGCCCAGACAGGGTCCCCGGTGTCCAGGACCACGAGGTCCGCGGCCTTGCCGACCTCGATCGAGCCGACGAGGTCGCCCAGGCCCACCGCGGCGGCGCCGTCGATCGTGGCCAGCGCGAACACCTGGTCGGCGCGGAGGACGGGCCGCACGTCGCGGTCGCGCTCCAGCGCGGCCAGCAGCCACGCGGCCCGCAGCAGGTCGGGCACGTCGCCCGCGTTGTGGGAGTCACACCCCAGGGCGACCCTGCCGCCTCGGCGTACGAGCTCGGCGTGCCGACCGGCGCGGCTGTAGCCCTGGCCGAGGCGCAGGTACGCCCCGGGGCAGGACGCCACCGCGGTCCGCGTCCCGACGAGGGCGTCCAGCTCCGCGTCGTCGAGCCAGACGGCATGGCCGAGCACCAGCCTCGGGCCCAGCACGCCCAGCTGCTCGAAGTGGAGCACCGGCCGTCTGCCCGCGCGCCGCGCGTAGGCGTGGACGTCCGCCTCGCCCGGTGAGATGTGCCAGGTGAGGCCGACCTCCAGCCGCTCGGCCAGCTCGGCGGCCCCGGTGAACAACTCGTCGCTCGCCAGGTCGTGCCCCACCAGGGTGACCCAGCCGGTGACGGTCCCGCCCGGCGGCAGCGCGCGTACCGTCTCCTCCTGCAGGGCCAGGGTCTCGGCCGCGGGCAGCGCGTGGAGGGCGCCGGGCGTGTCCCAGCCCCACCGGCCGACCCGGCCGCGGATACCGGCCGCCCGGAGCCCCGCCGCCACCCGCAGCGGGTGGGCCACGGTGCCCGGCTCCAGGATGGTGGTGACCCCGCGCAGGAGCGATTCGGCGGCGGTCAGGGTGGCGGACAGCTCGTCGTCGTCACCGGTGACCTTGCCGTGCAGCGGGACGATCCAGTCGAAGATCGCCTCCTGGGAGTCGATGTCGTCCGGGATCATGCTGCGCACCAGCGGGTCGGCGGTGGTGTGCTGGTGGGCGTTGATCAGGCCCGGGATGACGACGCAGCCGCCCGCGTCGAGTTCGGCGGCGCCGGGGAAGTCCTTCCGCAGGGTGGCGGCGGGACCGATCGCGGCGATGCGCCCGCCGGCGACGGCGACGGTGGCACCGGTGACCACCTCGCGGCGCGGCGACATCGTCACCACGTCCCCGCCGACGATCAGCAGGGCGGCGTCATGCCCTGCCTGCTCCGGCCGCTCCGCCCGCTCCCCCGTCATGGCCGCACCAGCACCCTGCCGACCAGATCGCGCGAGCGCTCCAGCCCGAAGCTCTCGTGCAGGTCCTCCAGGCCGCACTCGGCGGCGCGGAGGGTGCGCATGCCTCCCGCGAAGTAGGCGTCGAGCATGGCGGTGAAGTCGGCCGGGGCGTAGGCGCCGGCGCCCAGCAGGCGGAGCCCCCGGTGGTAGATCTCGGCGAGGGAGAGGGAGACCTGGTCACCGCTGGTGTTGCCGAAGGTCACCAGCCTGCCGCCGATCCGCAGGCAGCTCAGGGAGTGCCGCCAGGTGGCGGCGCCCACGTGGTCGAGGACGACGTCGGCGCCCCTGCCGCCCGTGTAGTCGCGGACCGCGTCGGTTATCGGGGCGTCGTTGCGCAGCAGCAGGTCGGCACCGAGCCCGGCCGCGACGGCGAGCTTCTCGTCGCTGCCGGCCACGGCCACCACCTGGGCGCCGGCCCGCTTGGCCAGCTGGACGGCGGCGATGCTGACGGAGCCGGCCGCGCCCTGGATCACCACGCAGTCGCCGGCGGTCACCTTCCCGACGGCGTAGGTGGCGTTCCAGGCGGTGCTCCACGGGGTGGGCAGCGCCGCGGCCTCGTCGAGGTCGACGTGGTCCGGCACCGGGTGCGCCAGGTCGGCGGGGACCGCCACGAACTCGGCGTAGCCGCCCGGCATGTTCCCGCCGATGACCCGCAGCCGGGCGCAGTGGCCGCGCTCACCGGCCAGGCAGTGCGGGCACGATCCGCAGCCCACCGTAGGATCGACCACGACCCGGTCTCCGGCCGTCAGGCCGGTGACCGCCGATCCGGTCGCCACCACGCGGCCGGCGATGTCCATGCCGGCGATGTGCGGCAGGCTGAAGCCGGGGAGCACTCCGGGGCCGCGCCGCTGGAGCAGGTCGAGCCGGTTGAGGGCGCAGGCGCCGACCTGGACGACCACGTCATACGGGCCGGGCTCGGGGTCGGCGACCCGTTGCACGCTCACCGCCTCCGGGCCTCCGAAGGCCGTCTGGACCAGTGCTCGCAACTCTAACCCTCCAAGCGATCGTTATTCACGATGGCGTCTCGCATTGTGATTCATCGCCCGCAATGCGTCGTACTCTGCCGCCGCTCCGATAGGCGTGTCAATGCCTCTGAAGCCAACTGCCCCGCGCGTCACATGCTTGTTACATGCGGGTCGCGTGGCGTGAATATGCGCAGGTTGGAACGCTGCCATTTAACAGCCGCCCCGTCACTGCCACGTTCATTCCACGGATGACCGGTCGAGCAGGCGTACCGCGACAGCCTTCTCCTGCGTGTACTCCCGCATGGCGGCGTACCCGCCGCCGCGGCTGAAGCCACTGTCCTTCTGCATGTTGAAGGGGAAGCCGATGACCCCGGCGTCGGCGAACTGGTTGACCGAGACCTGCCCCGAGCGCACCTCCTGGGCCAGGCGCAGCGCCCGGGAGACGTCACTGGTCCAGATGCACGCCAGCAGGCCGAAGTCGGTGTCGTTCATCATCTCCACCGCCTGCCGGGCGCCGGAGAACTCCTGCACGGCGAGCACCGGGCCGAACACCTCCTCCCTGGACAGCCGGGAGCGCGGGTCCACGCCGTCGAAGAGCGACGGCTGGACGAACCAGCCGCCGTCCGCCCGCTGCGCGGGACCGCCCCCGGTGACCAGGCGGGCGCCCTCGGCCGGAGCGCCCTCCAGGAAGCCGAGCACCCGGTGGTACTGCGCCTCGTTGACCAGCGGCCCCATGTCGAGGTCGGCGTCCCACGGGCCGACCCGCACGGCGCGCATCGACTCCGCCACCCGCTCCACGACCTCGTCCCTGATGGACGCCTCGACGAGCAGCCTCGATCCCGCGTAACAGTTCTGCCCGGCGTTCTCGGTGATGGAGCCCACGATCGCCGGGATCGCGACGTCGAGATCGGCGTCGGCGAAGAGCACGTTGGGCGACTTGCCGCCCAACTCCAGCTTGACCGGCACCAGGTTGTCCGCCGCGGCCCGCATGATCGCGCGGCCGGTGGTCGTGGAGCCGACGAAACTGATGTGGTTCACACCGGGGTGTGAGGTGAGCGCGGCACCGGCGTCGGCGCCGACTCCGGCGAGCACGTTGAGCACGCCCGGCGGGAAACCGGCCCGCCGCGCCAGCTCCGCCAGCGCGAACGGCGCCAGCGGCGCCACCTCCGAGGGCTTGAGCACCACCGTGTTGCCCGCGGCCAGCGCGGGGGCCACGTTGGCCGCGGTGAGCACTGCGGGAACGTTCCAAGGGAGGATGACCGCGCAGACGCCGTACGGCTCCTGCAGGGTGTAGCCAAGGTAGTCGGGGGTGCGGGTGGGAAGGGTCACGCCGGTCAGCTTGTCGGCGGCGCCCGCGAAGTACTCGATGATGCCCTGGGTGATGAAGATGTTCATCCGGCCACCCGACAACGGCTTGCCCACGTCCCGGGCCTCGAAGCGGGCGAGGTCCTCGACATGCTCACCGATCAACTCCGACCAGCGGCGCAGCAGCCTGCCGCGCTCGGAGGCCGAGGTCGCGGCCCAGCCGGGAAAGGCCCGCCTGGCGGCCCGCACGGCGTCGTCCACGTCCGCTCGGCCCGCGCAGGCCACCGTCTGGATGGTCTGGCCGGTGGCGGGGTCGGTGACACGGAGCTCACCGGCGTCACGAGCGGCTGCCCACTCTCCGTCGATCAGTTGCTGGGCGGAAGGGATCAGAAGTTCGGCCATGTCGGAATCCTTGACCCCCCTTGTTCTGCATGTCAAGATGCCATCTCGTTTTATGAAAATAGCTGTGGAGGATCCGTGCGTATCACCGCCGCCGTTCTGGAAACCTCCGGAGGGTCCTTCGCCCTCCGGGAGACAGAACTCGAAGAACCCCGCCCCGACGAGGTGCTGGTCCGGGTGAGCAGCACCGGCATCTGCGGCACCGACCTGGAGTTCGCCACCTTCTTCCCCACCCCCGCGGTGCTCGGCCACGAGGGTGCCGGGGTCGTGGAGCGGGTCGGCTCGCGGGTGACCTCGGTGGCCCCCGGCGACCACGTGGCGATGAGCTTCACCTCCTGCGGGACCTGCCCCCTCTGCCTGACCGGCTCCCCCGCCTACTGCCGGAGCTTCGACGCCCTCAACTTCGGCGGCAGGCGGCCCGACGGCTCCTCGGCGCTCTCCCTGGACGGCGCGCCGGTCAACGGCCACTTCCTCGGGCAGTCGTCCTTCGCCACGCACGTCGTGGCGACCGAGCGCGCCGTCGTCCCCATCGACAAGAACATCGACCTGACCCATGTCGGCCCGTTCGGCTGCGGTCTGCAGACCGGCGCGGGCGGGGTGTTCAACGTGCTGCGCCCGTCCCCCGGCTCCTCGATCGCCGTCTTCGGGGCCGGCGCGGTGGGGGTCGCGGCGATCATCGCGGCGGCGATCAGCGGCTGCTCGGTCGTCGCGGCGGTCGACGTCAACGCCGCCAAGCTGGAGGCCGCCCGCTCCTACGGCGCGACGCACACGGTCGACTCCTCCGTCTCGGACTCCGCCGAGGCGCTGCGCGAGATCGCACCGCACGGCTTCGACTTCGTCATCGACACCACCGGCCGCCAGGACGTGCTGCGCACCGCCGTCGAGGCGCTCGGCCCGCTCGGCCGGTGCGGCGTGATCGGCGTCGGCCCCAGCCAGGAGATGAGCTTCGACTGGCGCAGCATCCTCAACGGACGCACCGTCACCGGGATCATCGGGGGCAGCAGTCTCCCCCAGGTGTTCCTGCCCAGGCTGCTGGATCTGTACGCCGCGGGACGGTTCCCGGTGGACAGGATGATGACGTCCTACCCCTTCGAGCGGATCAACGAGGCGATCGCCGACCTGCGCGCCGGTAAGACCGCGAAGGCCGTCCTGACCTTCTGAGCTCCCGGTCCTCGCCGGAGACCGCGTGACATCGCTGCGATATGCGAGACATTGTCTCGTGATCCGCGCATGAGTAGACTTCCGGCACCCAGACACCCAGTGGCGCGGCTGGGCAACACCGCGCATCGTTCGTATGGATATGGGGCCTGTGCGCCATGACCCAGCAGATTGACTTCGACCACCACTCCGCGGCGTGCACCGCGGACCCGGTCGCCTACTACGACTCCTTTCGCGAGCGGTGCCCGGTCGGCCGGACCGCGGCCCACGGCGGCTTCGTCTACACGACCCGCTACGCGGACGTGACCAGGATCGCCCGCGACGACGACACCTTCTCCTCCTCCAGGGCCTCCTCGGGCGAGGACCGGGTCGCGATCGTCATCCCCAGCGGGCCGGGCCTGGAGCAGTACCCGATCGAGTTGGACCCTCCACAGGCCACCGAGTACCGCGACCTGATCAACCCCCTGCTCACCCCGGAGGCCGTCGACCGGCTACGGCCGATGATCGCCAGGCACGCCACGCGCGTCGTCGACGCGTTCATCGAGCACGGCTCGGCCGACTTCGTCCGTGATCTGACCAACCCGCTGCCCGCCGCGGTCACCCTGGACTGGCTGGGTTTCCCCGAAGAGGACTGGGCCCTGCTGGCCGGGCCGATCCACGACATCTTCGCCGCGCCCGCCGACAGCGACAGGGCCCGCAGGGGCGCCGAGGGCCTCGCCTACATGGAACGGCGGATCCGCGAGATCGTCCGGCTACGCCGGGCCGAACCCACCTCGGACGCCACCAGCGTCCTGGCCTCGCAGCGCCGTCCCGACGGACTCCCGTACGACGAGGACGAACTGGTCTCGGTGATCGGGCTGCTCATCGCGGGCGGTGTCGACACCACCACCTCGCTGACCGGCAGCGTCCTCGTGCATCTGAGCCGCCACCCCGAACAGCGGCGCCGCCTGATCGAGTCGCCCGACCTGCTCGACACGGCCACCGAGGAGTTCCTCCGGGCGTTCGCCCCCTCGCAGTCCATGGCGCGCACCGTACTCGCCGACACCGAGATCGGCGGGTGCCCGGTGCGGGCCGGCGAGCGCGTGCTGATCCCGTGGGTCGCCGCCAACCACGACCCGGCCGTCTTCCCCGACCCCGCCGAGGTGCGCCTGGACCGGGACGCCACCAGGCACCTCAGC
The DNA here is from genome assembly GCF_040678965.1 of Streptosporangium sp. NPDC049248. Taxonomy (NCBI): domain Bacteria; kingdom Bacillati; phylum Actinomycetota; class Actinomycetes; order Streptosporangiales; family Streptosporangiaceae; genus Streptosporangium; species Streptosporangium sp. NPDC049248. The sequence continues at coordinate 143,535 of NZ_JBFAQY010000017.1, read as the reverse complement.
TTCGGCATCGGCACGCACCGCTGCGCCGGCGCCCACCTGGCCCGCGCCATGTTCCGCGAGATGATCACCCAGGTGCTGACCAGGCTGCCCGAATTCCAGGTGCTCGAAGACGGGCTCGTCGCCTACCCCACGCGGGGGAACCAGTCCGGCTGGGACGCGATCCCCGCGATCTTCCCACCGGGACCCCGGCTGGGTGCCGGTTCCGCGCCCGGCACCCAGCCGGCCTTCACCTCCTCTTTCACCAAGGCCGCCTCCTTCGAGGCGGTCGTCACCCGGGCCGAGCCGGTCGCCGACGGTGTGCTGGCGCTGACCCTGGCCAGGGCGGGCGGCGGCGAACTGCCCGCCTGGGAGCCCGGCGCGCACCTGGAGTTCCGCCTGCCGTCGGGCCGCGTCCGGCAGTACTCCCTGTGCGGCGACCCCGAACGGCTGGACAGCTACCGGGTGGCGGTGCTGCGCGAGGAGAACGGCCGCGGCGGCTCGGCCGAGGTGCACGAGATCGCCCGTGAGGGTGTCACCGTCGGCGTACGGGGACCGCGCAACCACTTCCCGCTGGTGGCCGCCGAGGACTACCTGTTCATCGCCGGGGGTATCGGCATCACCCCGATCCTGGCCATGGCCCGCGCCGCCGCCCGCCGGGGCAGCCCCCTGCGCGCCGTCTACGGCGGGAGATCCCGCGCGTCCATGGCCTTCGGCGACGAGCTGGTGGAGTGCGCGGGTGAGCGCGCGGAGCTGGTGCCACAGGACGAGTTCGGCCTTCCCGATCTGGACACGATCCTGGGCTCGGCGGGGCCCGCCACCGCGATCTACTGCTGCGGCCCGTCCGGGATGATCGAGGCCGTTGAGCGGGCCTGCGCGCGCCTGGGCATCGGCGACCAGCTGCATGTCGAGCGCTTCACCGCCGGGGACGCCCCGGAGGTGCTCTTCGATCCGGCGGCCAACACCGCCTTCGACGTCCACCTCGCCAGGACGGGGCGGACCGTGCGGGTCGAGCCCGACCGGCGCCTCATCGAGGCGATCCGCGAGGTCGCCCCCGGTCTCTCCTACGACTGCGAGAAGGGATACTGCGGGGCCTGCGAGACCCGGGTGCTCGCGGGAACGCCCGAGCACCGCGACTCGCTGCTGACCGCCGAGGAGCGGGAGGCCGGCCGGACAATGATGATCTGCGTCGGCCGCTCGTCGTCACCCCGCCTGGTCCTGGACCTCTGACGGTCCGGCGAGGCCCATAGGAAGCTCACAGGAAGCGAGGAGGAGGCGGAATCACCCGCGAGTGACCCGCCTCCGCCCCTCGCACCTGTACCGCTCGCGCGGATCCGTCATACGATGCCGCACATGCCGAACATCGGACCCGCGGAGCTGCTGGTCGTCGCCATCCTGTTCGCGGTGGTCCTGATGATCGTCATCGGGATCGTCATGGCCGCCAGGAAGGGCAACCAGATGCCCATGCCGACGCCCATGCCCACCTCGCAGGGGCTGCATGAGCTCGTCACCGGCCTGGTCCGCGCGGGACGCAAGATCGAGGCGATCAAGGAGCTGCGCCGCCACACCGGGCTCAGCCTGCGGGACGCCAAGGTCGCCATCGACGGCGTGGCCATGGGACACGACCTGTGGAGCCACCCCGCCATGACCCGGTTCAAGGCCGCCCAGCCCACCGCTCTGCCGCACACCGGCGTCGCGGGCCCCGACCTGGCCACCCGAGTGCGCGAGCTCAAGGCCGCCGGCCGCGCCGAGCAGGCGGTCTATCTGGTACGCGGCGAGACCGGCATGGGCGAGCGCGAGGCCGAACTGTTCGTCGAGGCCCTTTGAATCCGGGGCCCGCCCCAAGTGACCATCGGCCGGTGATCTGCCGCCTCACCCCGCCCGGACGCGGGATCCGGCGGCGGCGACGAACCGCTAGCCCGTCGTGCCGAGCACGCCGTTGGGGTCGAGCACGAACTTGGAGGCGGCGCCCTGGTCGAAGTCCTCGTACCCCTGGGGTGCCCGCTCCAGCGGGATCGGCACCGCGTTGACCGCCTTCGCGATCTGCACCCTGTCGTGCAGGATCGCCTGCATCAGGTAGTAGTTGTAGCGCATGACGGGGCACTGGCCCGTGGTGAAGGAGAGTGACTTGGCCCAGCCGAGGCCGAGCCCGATGGAGAGCGACCCCTGCTTCGCCGCCTCGTCGGAGGCACCCGGGTCACCGGTCACGTACAGGCCGGGGATGCCGAGCGCGCCGCCCGCCCGGGTGACGTCCATGAGCGAGTTGAGCACGGTGGCCGGGCGTTCCCGCCCCGCGTCCGCGCCGTGGCCGCGCGCCTCGAAGCCGACCGCGTCGACGCCGCAGTCGACCTCCGGCACGCCGAGGATCTGCTCGATCTGGTCCTTGGGCTCGCCCCGTGACACGTCGACGGTCTCGCAGCCGAAGCTGCGGGCCTGTTCCAGGCGATCCTTGTTCAGGTCGCCGACGATCACCGCGGCGGCCCCGAGGAGGAACGCCGAGACCGCCGCGGCGAGCCCGACCGGACCCGCGCCCGCGATGTAGACGGTCGATCCCGGCTTCACCCCGGCGGTGACACAGCCGTGGAAGCCGGTCGGGAAGATGTCGGCGAGCATGGCCAGGTCGAGGATCTTCTCCATCGCCCGGTCCCTGTCCGGGAACTTGAGCAGGTTCCAGTCGGCATAGGGCACCAGGACGTACTGGGCCTGCCCGCCGACCCAGCCGCCCATGTCGACATAGCCGTACGCCGAGCCCGGCCGGTCGGGGTTGACGTTCTCGCAGATCCCGGTCTTGCCCTCCTTGCAGTTGCGGCAGCGGCCGCAGGAGATGTTGAAGGGCACCGAGACGAGGTCGCCCACCTTCGTGAACTCCGCGTCCGGACCCACCTCGACGACCTCTCCGGTGATCTCGTGGCCGAGCACGAGGCCGATGGGCGCGGTGGTACGGCCACGGACCATGTGCTGGTCGCTGCCGCAGATGTTCGTCGCGACGGCCTTGACGATCGCCCCGTGCGGCACCTTGCGGCCCACGTTGGCGGGGTTGACCCCCGGGCCGTCCTTGAGCTCGAACTCGGGATAGTCGATGTTCCGGACTTCCACCTTGCCCGCCCCCTGGTAGGAGACGGCTCTGTTGCTCGGCATGACGTCCTCCGTGTTTCCTCGTGGCGCCCTTCCGCGTGATGCCCGGTGGAGCAGCCGGTCGTCGTCCGCGAGGAGGCTACGAGGGGGCTGTGACGGCCGAATCCGGGCCGGAGACAATGGCTCTCTGTCCGTTTTCCACCATATACCCGCCGTTTTCGGCGCCACCCGGGAGCCGTTCTCCCCACGAAGGGCACGGCAACGCCCGGTCCTCCGATACCGCGGCAGCCGCCCGGGATCTCGTAGCGGCACCGCCGGTGGTCGTCGTACGACTGACGCGGTGGTCCCGGCATCGTGGAGATCGACGTGGACCTGCGCGAAGGCGGGACGGAACCGGTTCTCATCCGTCGTCGACGCTCTCGCGCGAAGATCAGGCCGAGGTGAGCGGGGCCAGTCGCCGGCTGAGCCGGAGGACGGCCTCCGCCATTCGGGAGTCGGCGACGGGGCGGAAGGGCGCGACGGGACGAGCCTTGGGTCCGATGACCAGGCCGGTCCGCCCGTCCAGTGAGGCGTCGGCCGCCGCGAGGACCGACGACCGTGCGGCCAGTGACGCGGAGCCGGACGTGGCACGTTCGAAGACAAGCCGGACCAGCGGCCAGAGCAGCCGCAGCCCCGGCGAGACGATCTTCGGCAACCGCATGGTGCCGTCGGTCATCGTGGTGGCCGCGCCGCCGGGATCGGCCGCGAAGACCGAGATGCCCGTGCCTCGCAGCCGCTCCGCCAACTCCAGCGTGTAGGCGAGGTTGGCGAGCTTGGCTCGGCCGTACCAGTGAAAGCCGTAGTAGCCGCCCGGGGGCTCGACGGCGTCGAAGGAGCGTTTGGCCACCCGGACCGCGCCCGAGGTGACATTCACGATCCGGCTCGGCCCTCCGGCCCGGAGCGACTCCAGCAACAGTTCGGTCAGCAGGTACGGGGAAAGGTGGTTGACGGCGAACGACGCCTCGATCCCGTCCACCGTCTGCTGCCGATCCGCGAACATCGCCCCGACATTGTTGACCAGGACGTTCAGCGGGCCCTCTCCCGCGAGCCGGGCGGCCAGCCCTCGGACGGAGTCGAGCGACGCGAGGTCGGCGGCGACGAACCTCGCTCCCTGCCCTGTCGCCACCGCGTCGATTCTCTCGACCGCGCGAGCACCCCGTTCGGCGTTCCGGCCGATCACGGTCACCGCGTGACCTGTCGCCGCCAGCCCCATCGCGGTCTCCAGGCCGATTCCTCCGGTCCCCGCCGTCACCACGGCTCGTTTGCCCATGGTCCCGCCCTCCGCTGGTCGAACGCTACCGGATAGCTATCCGTTTCAAGGCTCACACCGTAACATAAATGGATAGCTATCCGGTTAATCGAGATGGGCATGCTGCGACGAACTGCCAAGCCGCGGGTTCCAGACCGTCGTCAGCGCGGGGGGCGCAGGCCCTCAAGGAGGACGTCGAGGTAGATCTCGGCACGCTCGGCGTCATTGCCACCGGAGCGGACCGCGTGCTCGATGCCGCAGAGCAAACGGCGGACGTCGTCCGCCTCGATGCCCCGCCGGACGGCGCCCGCGCGGCGGGCACGATCGAGCAGTTCCGCGACGGCACGGTCCAGCTCGCCCTTCATCGCCGAGGTCCGCGCATCGGCGTCGCCGGCGGATTCGAGCACCGCCGCGAACCCGGCGTCGTCCAGTATGCGTCCGAGAATGAAACGCAGAAGACGATGCAGACCCGAAAGGGCGTCCTCCTCGGCCGCCGCGGCCTGCGCCTCGTCGACGAGCCGCTGGAAGCGTTCCGCCAGCAGCGCCTCCAGCAACGCGTGCCGGTTGGGGAAATGCCGGTACACGGTCCCGACGCCCACTCCCGCGAGCCGGGCGATGGTGTTCAGCATGAGCGAGTCGTCGCCCATGGCCAACTGCTCGCGGGCGACCTGCAACACCCGTGCGCGGTTGCGTGCGGCGTCCGCGCGCAACACCGCCCCCCGCTCAGCACTGGGTGTCATGGGCACAGCCTAACGGCTTGCCGGCCAAGGGCCGCGAGGCACCGATTCGAACGATGAATCCTCATTCAGCCGCCTTCGACCGGGACGGAAGGGACACCACCGCGTCAATCCACGCCGCCGAACGCCATCTCCCGGTCCGGCGAGGAGAACGCGCGGTAGCCCCCCGAGTGGAAGAGCAGCGGCTCGCCCTCCGCCCGCCGAAAGTGCTCCACCTCTCCGACGAAGATGAGATGGTCACCCCCGTCGTAGGTGCTCACCGTACGGCAGGCGAAGTGGGCCAGGGTTCCGGCGAGCAGCGGAACCTCACCGGTCGCCGGGTGGATCTCCACCCCGGCGAACTTGTCCGGCAGCGGCGTGGCGAACCGCCGGGACAGGTACTCCTGTCCGGCGGCCAGGACGTTGACCGCGAACCGTCCCGCCTCGGCGAACGCCGGCGCGCTGGGAGCCCGCCGGGACAGGCACCACAGGACCAGCGGCGGGTCGAGCGAGACAGACGTGAAGGAGTTGACGGTCACGCCCAGCCGGTCACCCCGCCGGGTGACGGCGGTGACCACCGCCACCCCGGTGGCGAACTGCCCGAGGGCGTCGCGCAGAGATCTCATGGCCCCTTCTCACTTCCCGAACCGCGCCAGATACTCGGCCGCCCCGGCCGGGTCCATGAACCAGCTCGCGTAGTCCGACGGGTCGTCGAAGCCGTTCACGAAGCGGGAGGCCACCTCGGGCAGCCCGCCCGCGGCGCCCAGAACCTCCAGCACGTGCGGCGGCGGGGGCGCGAGAAGCGCGTTCGTCCACGCGGTGACGTGCCGGGCCTCCTGCCAGTAGCGCTCGAAGGCCCGCTCCATCCACGCCGCGTCGAACGGCCGCTCACCACGCTCCAGGATGTCGGACAGATAGGAGGCCGCGCACTTGGCGGCGTTGTTGGCCCCCTGCCCGGTGATCGGGTCGTTGAGCACGACCACATCCGCCACGCCCATCACCGGGGCGCCCGACGGCAACATCGCGACCGGCCTGCGCACGGTCGGGGTGAAGCCGCCCGACAGGACGCCCCCCTCGTCGGTGAGCTCGACATCGCCGCAGCGGTCCGCCTCCCACGGCAGGAAGGTCTCCAGCACCCACCGGCTCCTGGCCAGGTGCTCGGCGGGGGTGCGAACGTCCGCCCAGCAGTCCATCGGCCCGCCGGGGACGCCCTCGAACACCATGATCTCGCAGGGGCCGGTGACGGTGAGCGCGGGGAACACGAAGTACTCGCCGATCCCGGGAATCACGTTGAAACACACCGCGGAATGCCCCGGTCGCGGTACGAGACCGTTGACGTAGGTGAGGGCCAGGGCCCGCTGCGGGGCGCGGTACGACGAGCGCGACTCGTCCCGCTCGAAGAGCGAGGAGATCGCCCCCTTGCCCGCGGCGACCAGGACCAGGTCGTACCGGGCGGCGTAGTCCTCCAGGTCGTCCACGGTGGCGTCGTGTATGACGATCTTTCCGCCGAGCCGTTCCACCTCGGCCATCCACCCGGGCATCTTCAACCGCTGGTCGACCGAGCGGGCGGGCGTGTCGAGCCGGGCGGCCCAGTGGATGGCCGGTTCGCCGTCGGGACCGGCCACCGCGAACTGGATCCCGTCGATCGGCGGGCAGTCGTCCGCCCACAGGTCCAGGCCAAGGTCACGCTCGTGGCCGAGGGCGGTGCCGAACATGGCCTGGCTCGACATGACCCGGCCACCGCGAATGTCGTCGGGGGTCCGGTTGGAGACGACGGTGACGTCGTAGCCGTTCCGCAGCAGGCCGAGGGCGAGGTGCAGGCCCGCCTGACCGGCACCGACGACCAGGATTCTGCGCATGACGATGTCTCCTTTTCAAGGAAGGGGGAGGATTGAGCGGCGCCTGATGAAAAGGTACGGCCGGGGCAGCCGGCCGGGCCATCCGCTCAGCGCGGGTTCCATCCGCCTGGCGCGGGATCCTCCCCGGGCCTCGCCACACGGCGGCGGGACAGCGGCGGCAGGGTGGGGCACCCGGCGCCGGTCGGGTCCGGACCGTCAGCCGTCGCGCAGCGTCCGCGACGGCGCCTGACCGTAGCGCGCGCGGTAGAGCGCCGCGAACCTCCCCTGATGCGGAAAACCCCACCGGGCCGCCACGCCCGTCACCGTGCACCTGGCGGGATCGCCGGCCACCAGGTCGTCGTGGACCCGGCCCAGGCGCACGTCTCTGAGATAGGTCATCGGGGTCAGGCCGAGATGACGCCGGAAACCCTCCTGGAGCGAGCGGCCGCTGACCGCCACCGCGCCCGCGATCTCGTCGGTGGTCAACGGCAGATGGGCGTGGCCGTCGACGTACTCCATGGCCCGGCGCACCACCTTGGGCAGCGCGGGAGGCTGGGGCGCGCTCAGCCGCGCCAGGTAGTTGGACGGCTGCCCGGTGATCAGGGAGGAGAGCATGGCGTTCTCCAGGTGGGCGACCGCCAGCGGCTGCGCGGCGAGCCCGTCGTCGTGCTCGGCCTCGCCCACGATCAGGTCGGCCATCGCCTTCCAGGCCCGTGCCCAGCCCGTGGTCATGTCCATGCCCAGACCGAAGACGATCGGCCTGTCGAGCGGCTCCCCGAGCATCCGCTCCAGGGCGCCCTCGACCGCCGACCGGTCGAACTTGACGATCAGTTGGGGACAGCCCGCCGCCCAGCGCATGTCGAGGTGCTCCGACGGCGACGGCAGGGAGGCCAGGCGGGGTGTCGACACGATCTCCTGCCCGCCGCACCGGATCAGGCTGCTCCCGGCCAGCGGGATCTGCACCAGGAAGAAGGAGCCCAGTTCCCCGGGTTCGATGCGGACGTCCGCCCCGTAGTCCAGGTAGTTCACCCGTACGGCGCCCAGCTGTACCGAGTTGAGCCGCGCGGCCAGCCGCGAGACGTCCCCGGCCAGTTCCAGCCGGTGGGGGCAGAACACGCGGGCCACCCGTTCGCGGGCCTCGTCGAGGTCCGCGGTGTCGAAGACCGGCCTGTTGCCCAGCGGGACACGCCCTCGCACCTCGCCCATCGACGCTCCCACCCTCGGGTGCCCATCGCACGCGTACGACTGATCCCGACATGATCGGTAGAGCCAGTGTGTCCGACCACGTACAAATACACAGAGACCTACGGAACGGGTGTCCGATATCGGACAGCGGAGCCGGTCAGGACCCGTACGCCCGCCGGTCGTCCCCGCGAACACCTCGCCCATGTGGAGGCCGCGCACGGTGACCCGCGCGCCTCCGCCGCACCCTTCTTCCGAAACCACACCAAAGGCGACACCCGGCATGAAGCGGCCGGGACCGGGCTGGCAGGATCGGGCCGTGAACCATCGCACGCTTGGCCGCACCGGCATTCAGGTAAGCCCGCTCTGTCTCGGCACGATGATGCTCGGGGCCTGGGGAAACACCGACTACGACGAGTGCGGGCGCATCGTCGACACCGCGCTCGACGCGGGCATCAACTTCATCGACACCGCCGACGTGTACGCGTTCGGCGAGAGCGAGACGATCCTGGGCAAGGCCATCAAGGGCCGCAGGGACGAGATCGTGCTGGCGACGAAGTTCCACAACCAGATGGGCGACTCGCCCAACCGGCGCGGCAACTCCCGTCGCTGGATCATGCAGGCCGTCGAGGACAGCCTGCGCCGCCTGGACACCGACTGGATCGACCTCTACCAGGTCCACCGGCCCGATCCGCAGACCGACATCGACGAGACCCTCGGCGCCCTGTCCGATCTCGTGCGCCAGGGCAAGGTGCGGGCGATCGGCACCTCCTCCTTCCCCGCCGAGGAGATCGTCGAGGCCCAGTGGGTCGCCGACCACCGGCAGCGCGAGCGGTTCTCGACCGAGCAGCCCTCGTACTCGATCCTCGCCCGGCACGCCGAGGCCGCGGTCCTGCCGGTGGCCGAGCGTCACAACCTGGGGGTCATGGTCTGGAGCCCGCTGAACGGCGGCTGGCTGACCGGCAAGTACCGCCGGGACGCGCCGCTGCCCGCCGGCTCCCGGGCCTTCAGCAACGGCGACCACTTCGACTTCAAGGTCGAGGAGATCCGCGCCCGCAAGCTCGACGTCACCGAGAAGCTGGCGGTCCTGGCCGACGAGGCGGGCATCTCGATGATCCACCTGGCCCTGGGCTTCGTGCTCTCCCACCGGGCCGTCACCTCGGCGGTCATCGGCCCGCGTACGCTCGAGCAGCTCACCAGCCAGCTCGGCGCGGACGAGGTGCGGCTGTCGCCGGAGATCCTCGACGCGATCGACGAGCTGGTCCCGCCGGGGACGAACATCAGCCCCGACGACGTCGGCTACGTGCCGCCCGCCCTGACCGACCCGGTCCTCCGCCGCCGCTGACGGAACCCGTCACCCCGGGGGACGTCCCGCCGGGGTGACGGCCGGGCTCAGCTCACCTCCCGGGCCGCCCGCTCGGTGGAGATCCCCGCGGGCAGGCCGGTCACGACGACCTCCCCCTCCCGGTCGACGGCCGCGCCCACCTCGGCTCCGGCGATCCGTAGCCCTCGTACCGAGACCGGTCCCAGCGGAGCGCCCGCGAGCGGCCGCAACAGTACCCGGCCGGCGGGCACGTCGGGATAGAGGCCGAGCGCCGCGTGCACGAGGGTCACCGCGGCGGCGGCCGACCACGCCTGCGGGCGGCAGGCCGCCGGATAGGCCACCGGACGCCCGAGCGCCGCCCGGTCGTCACCGCCGAACAGCTCCGGCAGCCGGTAGCCGAACGTCTCTCCGGCCGCGAGCAGCCCCTCGGCGAGGGTCGCCGCGTGCCCGGCGAACCCGGCGCGGGCCAGCCCGGCGACCACGATCGCCGTGTCGTGCGCCCAGATCGACCCGCAGTGGTAGGAGAGCGGGTTGAAACCACCGGCCTCCGCGGACATCGTACGGAGCCCGAAGCCACCGGCCATCTCCGGTGCGACCAGCAGGTCGGCGACGGCCGCCTCCTCCGCCCCGGTGAGCAGGCCGGTGCCGAGCAGGTGGCCGATGTTACTGGTCAGCGCGTCGACGGGACGCTTGTCCCGGTCCAGGGCCAGTGCCGGGAACCTGCCCAGCGGCCCGTCCGTCCAGAAGCGGACGCGGAAACGCTCGGCCAGCCCCGCGGCGTACTCGCGCCAGCGCGCGGCTCCCGGGCGGCCGAACGCCTCCAGCAGGTCGGCGCCCTGCCGTGCCGCCTGGTGGGCGTAGCCCTGCACCTCGACCAGGGCGATCGGCGGCCGGGCCTGGCGGCCGTCATGGAAGCGCAGCGCGTCGCCGGAGTCCTTCCAGCCCTGGTTGGCCAGGCCCCGGCCGCCGGTGTCGAGATATTCCACGAAACCGTCCCCGTCGGGGTCGGCGTGCTCACCGAGCCAGCCGAGAGCCGCCCGCAGGCAGGGCAGCAGCGCGGCGACCTCCTCGGTGGGCGCGCCCCAGCGCCAGGCGTCGTGCAGCAGGCCGATCCAGAGCGGCGTGGCGTCGATGGTGCCGTAGTAGGCGGCGGGCAGGCGCAGGCCGCTGCCCTCGACCGCGAACTCGTGCCGGCGCAGCTCGTGCATGATCTTCCCGGGGGCCTCGCCCGAGCCGGCGTCGATCCTGGTTCCCTGCCTGCGGGCCAGCACGCGGAGGGTGCCCATGGCCAGCTCCGTGCCGAGTGGCAGCAGCATCCGGGCGGCCCAGATGCTGTCACGTCCGAAGAGGGTGAGAAACCAGGGCACTCCGGCGCCGAGGAAGGCGTCGCCGGGGGCGGCGGTCTCGGCCAGCCTGAGCGAGCGCAGGTCGTCAAGGGAGCGCTCGAACAGCCTGCTCAGCCGATGGTCGGCGGCGGCGATCCTGGGCTCACCCGCTCCCGGGGCCCATTCGGCGGCGCGGGCGGGCGCGGTCACCACGGCCCCCGGGTCGTGCACCTCGACCTTCCAGGACAGCGTGACCCGGCCGCGGGGCGCCAGCTCGACCGGCCAGCTCAGGAAGGCCGTACGCGCGTGCCCGGCGGATTCGGCCCGCGCGCCCTCGCCCGTCACGGTGACCCGGACGCCGTCCGAACTCCACGAGATCTCTCCGGGGGCGGTGCGCTCCGCCTCGGCCTCGACGGTGTCACCGCCGGACTTCACCACCTCGATGGGGGCGAAGTCGCAGCCCAGTTCCAGGGTCACGGTGGCGGCGACGGGCACGGTGGCGCTGGAGACGATCTCGACGCGCTCCGCCATGCCTCCCGGCTTGACCTGCCGGACGCGCTCGATCCTTACCGTGGGATCGAGGACGGGGTCGCCCAGCCATCGGGCCAGCGCGACGAACCTGCTGCCGCCCGGCCCCCGTGGCGCGTGGCCGACGGCCTCGGGCTCCCGGCCGCCGATCGTCAGGGTGGCCTGTGAAAGGGCCCGGGAGTCGGCGTGGAACAGTCCCTGGACACCGGCAGGACGGATCTGCCCGTCGCCGCCGCTCAGCGCGACGGTCGGTGCCAGCACGGTGCTGACGAGATCGTGCAGCAGCGGCTGAAGGCGGTGGGACGCGGCGGGGAGGGCCGTCGTGACGGCCTGCGGGGCGGAGGGCGAGGCGTCGTCGAGCACGACGGGCTCCTGAGATCGTGCCGAGCCGATGACGCCTTGACAGACGACGGCAGGGAAATATGAATCGCGAAACACCCTACCTAAACGGTTCAATCATGCCGTCCACCCTTTCGAACGTCCGTTTCAGCCGGTACGCCGCACGCGGATGCCGTGGGCGTCGGCGCGCTGGAGGCCGCCGGCGTCCACGTTGGAGATCGGGATCAGGCCCTTGACCACACCCTCCCTACCGTTTCCGGTCAGCTTGACGATCAGCATTCCCGGGTCGGTCCCGTGGGAGGAGTGCGGGTCGCCGGAGAGCGGGATCGGTCCTCGCGTCGAGGCGAAGGCCCAGTCGCGGTCGGGCGAGACGGCGAAGAGGTCGACCGTCGGGTCCGCGCTGAACCGGGAGACGAGGTCGACGGTGCCGACCCGGGCGCCGGTCGCCCCGTCGAAGACCTCGGCGACGTTGGCGGCGCGGTCGCCGGCCCAGACGTAGCGCTCCTCGTCGGAGGCGAGGACGCCGTGCGCGTCGCGGTCGGGCGAGTCGTCGTCGAAGAGCGACTGGACCGCCGGGGTGTTCGGCGGGTTGGCCGGTGAGTAACCGCTCCTCGGCAGCCGGAAGACGCTGAACTGGTCGAGGTTGTCGTGTGTGCCACCGCCTCCGTTCCCGAAGACCTTCCCCTTGGCCTCGATGAACCCGCAGCCGTTCGCGGGGATCCTGCTCGCGTCGTACTCTCCCACGATCGACATCGGCGTCGTGCGCCAGTCGACCACGAGCATCCCGCCGCCCCGGAGGCTGACGAAGACCGGGCCGTTGTCCGAGGCGATGAACGGGCAGATCGGCGCGTTGTCCGGGCGGAGCCGGGGTGCCTGGCACGGCATCCCGTTCGGGGTGGTGCATCCGGCCAGGTCGATCGTCGCGGCCGGTTGCTGGACGAAGGTGCCGGACGCGTAGTCGGTGCCGATGCGCTCCAGCTTCTTGCCGTTCTGGTTGGAGATGATGAGGTACTCGTCGTCCTCGGTGGGCCAGAGGGCATGGGCCTGCCGGGCCCCTCCCGCTCCGGCCTCGGTGAGGAAGCAGGCGAGCGGCTGCCGGGTGGCGGCGTTGAAGACGACCACGTGGCCGCTGGCGACGAAGGCGAGCGCGGCGTGGGTGTCGGCCTTGTTGAAAACCAGCATGTGGGGACGTACCGGGACGCTGCCGGTGCTCGCCAGGCAGAGGGACGAGGCCGCACCGCTCAGGTCTATGACGTGGACGGGCCGCGCGGCCGACAGCCGGCGGGTGACCTCGGCGCCGGAGTACACGTTGACCGTGCCGCCGTAGGAGAGCCCGTCGGTGTTGGACTGGTCGACCAGCCACACCTCGTACGACTGCCCTGCCTGCGCCTGGGGCGGCGCGGCCGCTCCCAGGACGAACAGCACCAGCATCGCGACGATCGCGATCCGCCACTTCCCCATACGCCCTCCAAGGTCGTTCCAGCCGGAACATCTCCATATCCCTGCGAAGCAGGCTGCTTTCCACCTTCAATCCCAGACCGCCATAAGTCCAGGAATTGCTTGAATTAAACAAATATAGACAAAAAAACTCCATATTACAGATATTGGCCATAAGTCTGGCAATAAATGACACCCGCCGGCGATCCGGAATTGCATATATGGATATTTCGGTATATAGCCAGTGGTCCGGCAGCACCTCATGCGACGACCTCCGGATCTGGCGGCCGATATATTGGCGGCCATGAACTCGCTGGTCCGACGCCCTCTGGGCCAGACCGGCCTGGCCGTGACACCCGTCGGTCTCGGCCTGGCCGCGCTCGGCCGCCCCGCCTACATCACGCTCGGCCGCGCCGAGGATCTCGGCGACGACCGCGACATCGCCGCGATGCGGTCACGCACCTGGGCCGTACTCGACGCCGCCTGGGCGGCGGGGGTGCGTTACCTCGACACGGCGCGCTCGTACGGGCGGGCGGAGGAGTTCCTCGCGGGCTGGCTGCGCGAGCGCGAGATCGCCCCGGGAACGGTCACGATCGGTTCGAAGTGGGGATACGCCTACGTCGGCGACTGGCGTCTGGACGCCGAGCGGCACGAGGTGAAGGAACTCACCGCCGACCGGCTGCGCGTCCAGCTGGAGCAGACACGCGCGCTGCTCGGCGAGCACCTGTCGCTCTACCAGATCCACTCGGCGACCGTGGAGAGCGGCGTGCTCGACGACGAGGACGTGCTCGACCGGCTGCGCGCGCTGCGGGCCGAGGGAGTGGCGATCGGTCTGTCGACGAGCGGGCCGCGCCAGGCGGACACGATCGATCGGGCGATCGGAGCCGGGCTGTTCGACACGGTGCAGTCGACGTGGAACCTGCTGGAGCGCTCGGCCGGTGAGGCACTCGCGCGGGCGCACGAGGCGGGGCTGGGCGTGATCGTCAAGGAGGGCGTGGCGAACGGCCGGCTGACCGCCCGGGCGGCACCCGCCGCGCTCCTGGCCGCCGCACGCGAGCGGGACACCACACCGGACGCGCTCGCGCTGGCCGCCGTACTGGCACGGCCGTGGGCCGGGGTGGTGCTGAGCGGCGCGGTCTCGGCCGGGCAACTGCGCGACAACCTCGGCGCGGTCGAGACCGGCTGGGACCCCGAGCTCGAGGAGCGGCTCGCCGGACTGGCGGAGACCCCGGAGAGCTACTGGTCCGAGCGCGGCGCGCTTCCCTGGAGCTGAACTCGGGCGCCCGTGCGTCGCACGCGCGGGCATGACCGGGGCACCGGTCTCAGGGAGGCGCGCGCAGCGGGGTGCGCCCGAGGTTTTCGATCAGTTCGGGGAGCGAGTCGAAGACGTGGGCCGCCCCGGCCGCGCGCAGTTCCTCAGGGGAGAAGCCGCCGGTGCGGACCGCGACGCCGGGCATACCGGCCTTGCCCGCGGCGAGAAAGTCCCAGGTGGAGTCACCCACCGCGACCCCGGACGCGCCTTCGACCTTGGCCAGCGCCGCCTTCATCAGGTCGGGGGCCGGCTTGGTCGCCTCGACGTCCTCCGAGGTGGTCCAGGCCCGGCAGCGCGAACGGCCGTCGACGAGGTCGATGAAGTGCTCGACGTGCTGCGGCCTGCCCGACGAGGCCAGCACGACGGTGAAGCCGCGCCCGCCGAGCGCGTCCAGGAGTTCGGTGGCTCCCTCGCAGGGCCTGATCTCGTCGAGGAACACGTCGAACTCCTCCACCCACGCGTCACGCAGCGCGTCACCGTGCCGCCGCTCGACGTCGTCACCGGCGAGGGCGGAGACGATCTGATCTCCGCCCATGCCGATGTGCCGGTGGATGCGCCACAGCGGCAGCCACACGTCGTAACGCCCGAACGCCCGGAACCACGCGAGCGCGTGCTGGTAGTTGGTGTCGACCAGGGTGCCGTCGATGTCGACGATGGCGGTGTCTGCCATGGGAGGGGATGTGCCCGGCCCGCACCACACCATTCCGGAGAACGTCACCGGGCTTGTTGAAAAACCTGCTTGCCGCGCTTTACGAACCGTCGAATCACCGAACCACCGGGGCAGGGCCAAGGCCAGGTCGCGTCGCCCCGGACAGCGCGATCGGCGCCGTGACCGCGGTGGAGCCGGCTCGGTCCTCGGCACCTGGCCGGTGAGGAGGCCGCCTGAAACGAGCGGAGAATCGAGTTTATCCAGGACGCTCCGGTGTAGTCCCATACTTGTCCGGTCGTCGCCCCGAGACGACCCGTCATCGCATGGTCCTTGGTCAGTGCCCGCACCCGATCTCGAACACCGCCCGCCGACCGTCACCAACCCCGTCAGGCTGTCGCACAGAGCGACATGGGAGGCCCTCCTATATGAACCCCGCTGAGGATTCCGCCGTACCGGCTCCTGGAACCGCGCTACTCGTCGTCATGGGCGTGACCGGTTCCGGCAAGACCACCGTGGGCGCCGCCCTCAGCCAGCGGTTACGGGTGCCGTTCGCCGACGCCGACGACTTCCACAGCGAGGCCAACATCGCCAAGATGTCGGCGGGCATCCCCCTCGACGACGACGACCGGCTGCCGTGGCTGCGCGCGATCGGCGCCTGGCTCGCCGAGCACGCCGCCGGCGGCGGGGTGGCGAGCTGCTCGGCGCTCAAGCGGAGCTACCGCGACATCCTGCGGGAATCCGCGCCGACGGTGAGCTTCGTCCATCTGCACGGCGAGATCGACGCCGTACGCCGGAGGGTCGCCGGCCGTCCAGGGCACTTCATGCCCGCCTCGCTGGTCGACTCGCAGTTCAGGACCCTGGAGCCTCTCGGGCCCGACGAGCACGGGATCGTTCTCGACTTCGCCAGGCCCGTCGGCGAGCTCGTGGACGCCTACGTCGCCGCGGCGGCCGGCCCCCGGACCCGACCGGACCCGCACCCCGCCGGCCCAACCGGTCCCGCCGATCCCGGTGGACCCAGAGGGGGCGGAGAGGCCGGGAGGGCGAGGTGAGCACCGTTCTGATCACCCTCGCCGAGCCCGCCACGACCTCCCCCGGCCGGCTCGTCCCGGCCGCGCTCATCGGCATCGCGCTGATCGTCCTGCTGATCACGTACTTCAAGCTGCATCCCTTCCTGAGCCTGGCCCTCGGCTCGCTGGTCGTCGGGGCCGTCGCGGGCCTGTCGATGACCGACACCATCGCCGCCTTCACCGACGGGTTCGGCAGCACCGCGGCCGGGGTCGGCACGCTCATCGCACTCGGCGCGATGTTCGGCAAGCTGCTCGCCGACTCCGGTGGGGCCGACGAGATCGTGGACACGATCGTCGGCAGGTCCAGTCCCCGATCCCTGCCCTGGGCGATGGCCGCCGTGGGCGCGCTGATCGGTCTGCCGATGTTCTTCGAGATCGGCCTCGTGCTGCTGATGCCGGTCATCTTCCTGGTCTCGCGCCGCTCCGGCGTCTCCCTGATCCGCATCGGCATACCCGCGCTCGCGGGCCTGTCGGTGATGCACGGGCTCGTCCCTCCGCACCCGGGACCGCTGGTCGCCATCGACGCCCTCAAGGCCGATCTCGGCATCACGCTGGGTCTGGGCGTGCTCGTCGCCGTTCCGACGGTCGCCATCGCCGGACCGCTGTTCTCCAGGTACGCCGCCCGGTGGGTGGACGTCCCGGCGCCCGAACTCTACGAGTCCCGGTCCGAGACGGAGGGCACCCGCCGGCCGTCGTTCGGCGTCACCCTGGCCACCGTGCTGCTGCCGGTCGCGCTGATGATGGGCAAGGCCCTCGCCGACATCCTCACCGCCGAGGGCACCGTGGTCCGCGGCGTGCTCGACTTCCTCGGCACGCCGCTGGTGGCGCTGCTGATCGCCGTCGTCGTGGCGATGTTCACCCTCGGCCTCGGCGCCGGCATGGACCGGAAGGCGATCGCGAAGTCCCTGGAACAGTCGCTGCCGCCGATCGCGGGCATCCTGCTGATCGTGGCCGCCGGCGGCGGTTTCAAACAGACGCTGATCGAGAGCGGCATCGGTGACCTCGTCGCCACCTGGGTGGAGAACAGCGGACTGTCTGTGCTGCTGCTGGCCTGGCTGGTCGCCGTGCTCATCCGGCTGGCCACCGGGTCGGCGACCGTCGCGACGGTCACCGCCTCCGGAATCCTGGCACCGCTGGTCGCCAACCTCAGCGTCGGGGAGACCTCGCTGCTGGTGCTCGCCATCGGTGCGGGCTCGCTGTTCTTCTCCCACGTCAACGACGCGGGATTCTGGCTGGTCAAGGAGTACTTCGGGCTCACCGTGGGGCAGAACATCAAGACCTGGTCGCTGATGGAGACGGTCATCTCGGTGACCGGCCTGCTGCTGGTCCTGGCACTGAGCCTGTTCCTGTGAGCCCTCGCGCGGCCCGGGGCAGGGATCAGCCCCGGTGGTCTCCCGCCATCGTGTCGCGCAGGCCGCGTACGGCGGAGTCGACCCGCTCCAGGGTCTCGTCGGCGCATGTCCCGGGTTCGCCGGGTATCCGCCCCGCGCGGACGTCACCGGCGATGTGCTCCAGGGACTCCGCCAGGGCCGCCACCGCCGCCCGCGACGGGGGCGGCGCGCCGCGCCCGGTGCGCGCGACGGTGGCGGCGGTCGCGTCGGCCACCCGTTCCAGCGCGGTCATCGCGGGCATCCAGGTGGTGACGCGCCTGCTGATCACAGATGGCTCGGTCATCGCCCGCTGGAAGACCGTCCGCAGGTCGGCCAGGGCGTCGTACACCCTGCGAAGGAGCAGCGCCCTGCCGGGGTACTCGGGCTCGAAGGCGTACCTGAGGTAGTTCGCGGTGGCCGACACCGCGTCGGCGAACCGGGGCCCGACCGGCGCCTCCCAGCTCCCGGCCCACGGCAGGTATCCCAGCAGCAGGACGATCACGCATCCGACCAGCGTGTCCACGATCCGGATCCCGCCCAGCTCCGGTCCCCCGCGGGTCAGTAGATCCACCAGTAACAGGACCAGCGGCGCCTGGAAGGTCGACATCAGGCCCCAGTTGCGCTGCATGCCGTAGGGCAGGAGCGCCGCGAACACCGCGATGGGGATCAGCAGCAGTGGGCCGTACGGCACCAGGAGAAGGATCAGGGTGCCGATCAGTGTGCCCGCGACGGTCCCGAGCGCGCGCTGTACGGCGCGCGCGAACACCGACCCGAAGTCGGGCTTGAGCACCAGCGCGACGGTCAGTGTCATCCAGTAGGACCGATCGAACCAGCCGAGCCGGCTGACCGCGGCGGCGACGCCCATGCAGAGCGCGAGCCGGACCGTGTAGACCCGGACGAGGTGGCCGTACCACATCTTCTCCAGGACGGCCCGGAGCCGGGAGCGGTAGCCCACCGGTTCGTACGGCAGTTGGTCGGCCGCGACGTCACCGCCGGATGCCAGGTCGACCGCCCCCTGGGCGGCGGAGAAGAGGGCGCGTACGGCGGGTGAGTCGCCCTCGTGGCGCACCGCCGCCGGCGCGGGTCCGCCGGTGAGCGACGCGGCGACGCCCTCGACGGCGGACGCCGGCTCCTGTGGCGGCTCGCGCTCCTCGTGGCACAGCGAGAGCAACGCGTTGCGGATCAGCGAGGCCTGGTTCAGCAGGGCGACCAGCCGGGTACGCCCGGGATCCAGCTCCCCCACCGGGGAGCGGGCGCCGAGGACGGTGTCGTAGGCGTTCCTGAGCGCGGTGTCGAACGCGATCAGGGAGTCGGCGGCGCGATCGGTGAACAGCAGGCCGAGGGCCCGGTAGACCTGGGCCACCGAGGTCTCCTCCGGCGCACGCGGGTGGAGGGGCCAGTCGGCGACCCCCAGCGCGATCACCCACAGCACGCCCAGCAGGAACGTCAGCGCGTTCGGGCCGGGCGGTCCCGGCAGTGCTATGCCACTGGCGATCACGGTCATCACCAGCAGTTGCAGCCCGGCCGCCGAGCCCGCGCCCCCGCCCGCGCTGATCAGTGCGGACAGTACGGAAACGGCCACCATGACCGGCACCACCCACCAGCCGTGGTCGCGGACCGCGGCGCCGATGAGATACCCCAGCGCCCCGGCGGCCCCGGTCGCGCCCATCCGGATGATCCTGGCCCGGTACGGGCCGTCCCGGTTGGCCATCCCGGCGTTCATGGCGCCCATGGCGGACAGCAGGCCGGCCGTGACGTGCCCGGCGGCGACCCCCGCGAGGAGCGGGACGGTCACCGCCACGGCCATGCGCAGCATCGGCCACCATCGAAGCGCCGCGGGTGCCGGGCGGACCGTCTCGACCAGCCAGCCCGGAGCGGCGTCGATCAGCCGGTCGGCGGCCCGCCGGAAGAGCGGGGGCATCGCTCGCCGTGCTCAGTACGCCTCCGGGCCGGACGCGTCCGGCCCGGAGGCGGTCTCTTCACGGTCCACGGCGCAACCCCTACCCGGCCGCCCTGTCCGGTTATCCCGGTATTCACCGACGAAGTCTTGACCACCGCGTGCCAGCGGTCAGGGGAGGATGGCGTCGACGTAGCCCCCGTCGACGCGGAGCGCGCCGCCGGTGGTGGCGGAGGCCTGCGGCGAGCCGAGGTAGACGACCATGTTGGCGACCTCCTCCGGTTCGATCAGCCGCCGCAGCAGGGACTGCGGGCGGTGCTCCCGCATGAAGACGCGCTGGGCCTCGTCCCAGGGCAGGCCCCTGTCGACGAGTTCGTAGACGAAGTCCTCCACGCCTCGGGTGTGGGTGGGGCCGACGATGACGGAGTTGACGGTGACACCGCTGCCCGCGGCCCTCTTGGCGAAGCCGCGCGAGACGGCCAGGAGCGCGGTCTTGGACATGCCGTAATGGATCATCTCCGCGGGGATGACGATCGCGGAGTCGCTGGCGATGTACTGGACGCGGCCCCAGGAGCGCGCCACCATCCCCGGCAGATAGGCGCGGGTGAGACGGACCGCCGCCAGGACGTTCACCTCGAAGTAACGACGCCACTCGTCGTCGGTGATCTCCAGAGCGTCCTGGACCCCGAAGACTCCGAGGTTGTTGATCAGGATGTCGACCTCCGGCAGCATGTCGACGACGCGGTCCGCCCCCTCCTCGGTGGCGAGGTCGGCGGCGACCGGGACGATCCGCGCGCCGGGAGTCTCCGCGCGCAGCGCGTCGCAGGCGCTCTCCACCTTCTCGGCGGTGCGGCCGTTGACGGCCACCGTCGCGCCCGCCCGTGCGAGGCCAGCGGCGATGGCCGCCCCGATCCCCTGCGTGGATCCGGTGACCAGTGCCGTCTTACCGGTGAGATCGATGTGCATGCGTCATGTCCTTGGATACCTGTCATGGAACCGCTCCCCGTATGGGCGGGCACTCACGACCGGATGACGAGGTGGAGCGGTGCTCCACCGGGCGCCTTCCCGCTGATCCGCTGTTCGTTCCCGGGTCAGGCGGTACGGAAAGCCCGGATGGTGATCATTTTGGAGAAGCGCGCACTTGCCACGAAGATCTCCGCACCGGGCGGAGGTGTCCCGGCGGTCCGTCGGCGGTCGTTCCCGCTGTCCGGCCGCCTGGTCACCGAGGCCGGCGCAGGCAGGAATAACCCGTCCGCTGAGACGTTAAGAGTAGTTGAAATTTCAAACGAAACGGAGGACGGTGAGCACGATGCAGTTCGGGATCTTCACCGTAGGCGACGTCACCACGGACCCCACCACGGGCCGGACGCCGAGCGAGCACGAGCGGATCAAGGCGATGGTGGCCATCGCGCTCAAGGCCGAGGAGGTCGGCCTGGACGTCTTCGCCACCGGCGAGCACCACAACCCGCCCTTCGTCCCCTCCTCACCGACGACCATGCTCGGCTACGTCGCCGCGCGGACCGAGCGGATCATCCTCTCCACCGCCACGACCCTGATCACCACGAACGACCCGGTCAAGATCGCCGAGGACTTCGCGATGCTGCAGCACCTGGCCGACGGGCGCGTCGACCTGATGCTGGGCCGCGGTAACACCGGGCCGGTGTATCCGTGGTTCGGGCAGGACATCCGCCAGGGCATCCCGCTGGCCGTCGAGAACTACGCGCTGCTGCACCGGCTGTGGCGCGAGGACGTGGTCGACTGGCAGGGCCGCTTCCGCACCCCCCTGCAGTCGTTCACCTCGACACCCCGCCCGCTGGACGGCGTCCCGCCGTTCGTCTGGCACGGCTCGATCCGCAGCCCGGAGATCGCCGAGCAGGCGGCCTACTACGGCGACGGGTTCTTCGCCAACAACATCTTCTGGCCCAGGGAGCACTTCATCCGCCTGATCGAGCTGTACCGGGACCGCTTCGCCCACTACGGCCACGGCACCCCCGAGCAGGCGATCGTCGGCCTGGGCGGCCAGGTGTTCATGCGGAGGAACTCCCAGGACGCGGTGCGCGAGTTCCGCCCCTACTTCGACAACGCGCCCGTGTACGGCCACGGCCCCTCGCTGGAGGATTTCACCGACCAGACCCCGTTGACCGTGGGCAGCCCGCAGGAGGTCATCGACAAGACCCTGACCTTCAGGGAGTCCTTCGGCGACTACCAGCGCCAGCTGTTCCTGATGGACCACGCCGGGCTCCCGCTCAAGACGGTGCTGGAGCAGCTCGACATCCTCGGCGAGGAGGTCATCCCGGTACTGCGCAGGGAGTTCGCCGCCGGCAGGCCGGCCGGGGTGCCGGACGGCCCCACCCACGCGGCCCTGGCGGACGCCTACTCGCCGTCGCCGTCCCAGGCGTAGGCCTGGAACGCCGGGTCGAGAGGGGCGTCGATCAGTCGGTTGGCGAACGTGGAGATCGTGTAGACACCGACACCGAGGACGACCTCAAGGGCGTTCTGCGGCGTGTAGCCGGCGTCGAGGAACGCCCGCATCTCCTCGTCGCCGACCGCGCCGTGGTGGTCCATCACCGCGAGGGTGAACGACCGCAGTGCCTCCGAGCGGGCGTCCGGAAGGGGCTTCCGTGCCCGCAGCCCCTCGATGACCTCGGCCGGCGCCCCCAGCTTGACCAGCGTGGCGGTGTGCATCGCCACGCAGACGTGGCAGCCGTTGCGGGTGGCGACCGTCAGGATGACGATCTCACGCTCGACCGGGGCGAGGGAGGTCTGCTCGAAGCCGGCGCTGGCCGTCAGGAACCCCTTGAGCAGATGCGGGGAGGTGGCCATCCGGCCGACCGGCGCGGGGATGAAGCCGAATTTCCGCTCCACCGCCTCGACCGTGGCGCGGGCGGCGGCGGGGGCGCTCTCGACGGTGTGGGTGACGAAGACGTCGTGGGACATGGGGCCTTCTCTCTGGATTCTCCGGGCACGCGGAAGACGCGCCAGGTGGTCGCACGCCGAGGAATATCGTCAACGTGGTTGTCTATATAGTAAACACAGTTGACGACTTTGGCAATGACCGAGGCTGGGCGTGGAGCAGGTCGCCGAACGAACGCGTTCGGCCCGTGACGCGTGGCACGACTTCCTCCAGCGAACGCGGCATCCTGATCCGGCGGGCCCACGGCACCCGGTAGGCGACCGCTCCCGGTCCGCTACCGGATCGTGTCCGCTCCCGGGCGCCGCACGCCCCCGGTCCGGGCGGTCCGTGCCGGTATTCAGGACGAGACCGTTCCCCTGCCGCGAATCCACCCGGTTTTCACCGGGCCCCGGAGAAAACACGTTGCGGTCGATTCCGGAGATCCAGCATCCTCAGATCAGGTCGGTCGAGCTTCACCAGGAGGGATCATGCGCCGCCATCACGGTCAGGGCCGTCGCGTCACGCGTGCTCGTCGCCGTATGCGCATGTCCCGGGAGGCTCGTGTGTGACGCCCGCCGTCACGACGCGAGCCGTCCTTCGGACCACACGGTCCGAGACGGCTCTTTTTTTGGAGCGGGTGAGGGCGCTGGTGTGCTCGGCGGTTTCATAAGCCGCTGTGGGCGGGTTCGATTCCCGCACCCGCTACCAGGCCTCTGTGGCGCAATGGAGAACGCGTCCGCTTGCGGAGCCCATCGCCGCACGGATCGTGATCCTTCTCGAAAAGATGATGTTTCGGGAACGTCGTCTTCGCAGTTGGTCGCGCCGACCTGAGGGGTTACCGACAGCAATCGCCGAAAACCCCACGAAGCTGTCCCTGACCTGCGGAAACAGCGATCCTGACAGGCCAGGGGGCCGGAGTGGCGGGCTCGCGTCGGACACGAAACCCGGCACGGCCGTCCGCAGCCGAAGCCTCTGCCGGCCGTGCGGGGCCACCCCACACGGCCTGTTCCGAGGTCCCGGCCGTCCTCGACCTCCGCAGGGAATCGTCACCGCAGGTCACGGACAGGTTGGTTGGATTTTCGGCGATCGCCACCGGGACCCCGGTTCGGTTCCGGGTGCTCGCCCGGATCGTGTTCGGGGGATGAGGATGGTCGGTTCCGTGGGCGCGAGTCAGGCCGGTGGCCTGCCGGTGAGCCTGAAACTGCCCGGGATCGTGCTGGGCGTGGGATTGGGCGGGTTCGTCGACGGGATCCTGCTGCACCAGCTGTTGCAGTGGCATCACATGCTCACCGGCACCGACAGCGACAACATCGGGGTGAAGTACTACTCGCCGTACACGGTGCCGGGATTGGAGATGAACACGGTGTGGGACGGCATCTTCCACACGGTGTGCTGGCTGGCGGTGCTGTGCGGGCTGGCGCTGCTGTACGGACGGCTGGCCCACAACCGGCGGCGGGCTTGGACGTCGCGGGTGCTGTGGGGCTGGATCCTGGTGGGATGGGGGTTGTTCAACCTCGTCGAGGGCGTGATCGACCACCATCTCCTGTCCATCCACCACGTGCGCGGCGGGCCTTACCGGCTCTGGTGGGACCTGGGCTTCCTCCTTCTGGGCGCACTGTTGGTCGCCGGCGGCCATCTGCTGCAGCGCAGCGGCGAGCCCCTGCGACCGCGCGACGCCGACGACGAGGGCGGTCTCCGGTGAGTCCTTTGCCCGCCCACGGAGTGCACGGTCATGGGCATGACAGCGGATCGGGCGAGCTGCTCGCGCTGTTGCCGGTGGCGGCCGTGGCGCTCCTGGCCGCCTGTTACCTGCTGCTGTGGCGGCGCGCCCGCCACCGCAACCTCGCGCGCGCTCCCCGGGGTGCGAGGGCGGCGCTGTTCGTCACCGGCTGCGTCCTGCTCGCGGCGGCGCTGTCCGGGCCGTCGCACGCGTTCGCCGAACTCGACTTCCGCGGCCACATGCTCCAGCACCTCCTCATCGGTATGTACGCGCCGCTCGCCCTGGTGTTGGGCGCGCCGATCACGGTGCTGCTGCTTGCCCTGCCCGCCGCCCGCGCCCGCCGCCTCATCCGTCTCCTGCGCGGCCGCCCCGCCCGCGCACTGACCCGCCCTTGGGTCGCGCTGCTGCTGAGCACCGGCAGTCTGGGCGTCCTGTACTTCACCCCCCTGTACCAGGCGACCACCGTCCGCCCCGCCCTGCACACGCTCCTGCATCTGCACTTCCTGGCCGCCGGATGCCTGTTCGCCTGGGTCATCGCCGGCCCCGATCCCACACCCGGCCGCCCGAGCGTCCCGGCTCGCCTCGTCGTCCTGGGCGTCGCGATCGCCGCCCACGCCATCACCTCCCAGCTCCTGTACGCCGGGTTCCTCATCGGCGTCCACGCCCCCATCACCCAGATACGCGGCGGCGCCGAACTCATGTACTACGGCGGCGACGTCGCCGAACTCCTCCTGGCCGTCGCCCTCGTCACCACCTGGCGCCCCCCGCCACACGCCTGGGTGCGCGTGGCGGAGCGACACCCGCGCGGTTGACGACTTCCATCAGTCCTGCTCCCCACCGGAGGTGATGATCGTCCCACCGGCGTCCCCGGCGAGTGCGCGGCTGATGACCAGGCGCTGGATCTGGTTGGTGCCCTCGAAGATCTGCATGACCTTCGCTTCGCGCATGTAGCGCTCGACCGGGAAGTCGCGGGTGTAGCCGTACCCGCCGAGGACCTGCACGGCGTCGGTGGTGACCTTCATGGCGTTGTCGGTGGCGACCATCTTGGCGATGGACGCCTCCCGGCCGAACGGCAGGCCGAGGTCCTTCAGGCGCGCGGCGTGCAGGGTCGTCGCGCGGACACTCTGGACGGCCGCCTCCATGTCCGCGAGCAGGAAGGCAAGGCCCTGGTGCTCGATGATCGGCTTTCCGAAGCTCTCCCGCTCCTTCGCGTACGCCACAGCCTGGTCAAGCGCCCCCTGGGCCAGGCCGGTGGCGACCGCCGCGATGCCCAGCCGGCCGGAGTCGAGGCCGGCCAGCGCGATCTTGAGGCCGTCGCCCTCGGCGCCTATCCTGCGCGGCCGGCGCTCGATCCCCGTGGACCTGAAGGAGCCGGAAGGGCGGGCTCTCGTCCTGGATCTCGCCGAGCGCGCCGATGTCATGATCGAGGGCTTGCGGCCCGGCGTGGTGGAGCGGCTCGGTGTCGGGCCACAGGAGTGCCTGGCGCGTAACCCCCGGCTGGTCTTCGGGCGGATCACAGGATGGGGTCAGGACGGGCCGTTGGCCGGGGACGTCGGTCACGACATCAACTACATCGGGCTGACCGGCGCGCTGCACGCCATGGGCCGGGCCGACCAGGCGCCCGCTCCCCCGCTCAACCTCGTCGGCGACTTCGGCGGCGGATCCATGCTGCTGCTGGTCGGCATGCTGGCCGCGCTCTGGGAGCGCTCACTGTCGGGCAGGGGGCAGGTGGTCGATGCCGCGATGGTGGACGGGACCGCACTCCTGAGCCAGATGGCCATGGCGCTTCGCGGCATGGGAGTGTGGCGTGACCGGCGGGAGAGCAATCTGCTCGACGGCGGTGCCCCGTTCTACGACACCTACGAGTGCGCGGACCGGCGGTACGTGGTGGTGGGAGCTCTGGAACCCCAGTTCTTCTCGGCGCTGCTGGACGGGCTGGGCATCGACGCGAACGACCTCATACGTCGAGGTGGACGGGATGGTTCAGGCGGCGCCCGCGCCGAGGTTCTCCAGAACTCCCAACGCGCGACCCGAACCGGTCGACGGCCGGGCGCTGACCGCGGCGGAGGCTCTCGCGCGGTGGGCGTAGCCGGTGCGCCGAACCCCCCGCCGGGTGTCAGCCGGGTGGCGTGGCGGCGTCCTCGATCCGCTCGGTCAGCAGTTCGGCGAGCACGGCGACCCGTTCGACGGCTTCGACCGCGTTGGCCGCCGGAACCGAGATGCTCAGCCGGGTCGCGCCGGCCGCGACGTACTCCGCCAGCCAGGCGGCGATCCGGTGGTCCTCCCCCACGCCGCACAGGTGGAGCAGGCGAGGGGCCGCGGGGCCGAACCAACGGCCGAGGCTCGACTCCAGCTCCTGCCCGGACTGGCCGGCGGACGCGCACCAGGCATTGAGCCCGAACCAGTCCGGAGCAGGACGGCCCAGGGCCGCCGTACGCCGGACGATCTCCTGACGGGTCTCGCGATACCGGCGAGGCGTGCACAACAGTCCCAGCCAGCCGGATCCATAGGTGGCCGCGCGCTCGACAGCCGCCTCCCCCGCCCCGGCGATCACCAGGGGCGGAGCGGGCCCCGTCGTCGCGATCGACGCCTGCTCCAGGTCGAAATGCACGCCATGGTGATCGACCACCTCGCCGCGCATGAGCCGGCTCAGCACGTCGAGACTCTCGTTGAGACGCTTTCCGCGGCTTCGGGGGTCGACACCGCAGTTGGCGGCCTCCCTGGGGTCGTCACCGCCTGCCCCCACGGCAAGGACGAGACGTCCAGGTGCGAACGAGGTCACGGTGGCGAGCTGACGGGCGGCGATCAGCGGGTGCCGGAGCGCCAGCTGGAAGGCGCCGACGACCACGCGGAGTTCGGGCCCGGCCGCCAGGAGCGCCGCCGCCGCGAGGAGGCCGTCGATGCCCTGACCTCCCCGGTAGCTGACGTGGTCACCTACCGACACATGGTCGAGGCCGGCGTCGCGGACCGCCCGGGCGAACCGGGCGAGATCGGTGGCGGGCGCGGTGAGCAGGTCCGGCTGGATCGCGATCCCCACCGCGCAGGTCCTGCGCGGCGCGGTCGTCCCCACGGCCGTCACCGGTCGGCCTGAAGCGGATCGAGGCCATAGAGCTCGTTGTGCTCGCCCAGCGCCGGGACATCGGGGCACGCCGTGATGGCCTGTCCGTCGAAGAGCAGCGGTTGCCGTACGGACCGGTGGCCTGACGGGAGGTCGAGCAGCAGCCGGCGCGCCTTGACCTGCGGATCGTCGAACACCTCCGGGACACGGCGAACGTGGCCGCAGCTGACACCCCGTCGTTCCAACCGGCCGATGACATCATCGGACCGCCGCGCGGCGAGCGCGCGGGACAGGAGTGTTCGCAACTGGTCGGCGCGACTCTCCCGTTCGCCGGTGGAGAGGCCGCCCAGGTCGCCCAGCCCCAGCTCGTCGCAGAGCGCGGCCCACTGCCGGTCCTCCCCGGCGATCGCGAGCGTCACCGCACCACCGTCCTCGCACCGGAACATCCCGTACGCCGGTTCCCGTGGCGGATAACCCGTGGTCTCCTCGCTCGCCAGGTGTCCCCCCATCCGTACCGCCTGCCAGGCCACCAGGCAGTCGAGCATGGAGACATCGACGTGCGCCCCACCGCGAGCCTGACGTGCGAGCAGGCCGCTCAGTACCCCGATGACGGCGAAGGCTCCCGCCACGAGGTCGGCGGCCGGAACCACGCCGACGCCGTCCCGCGCCCCGTCCAGCAACCCGGCCCGCCCCTGCACGGTGAGGTCGTGGCTGCCGAGTTCACGATCCGGCCCGCTCTGGCCGTAGCTCGACACCGACACGACCACCAGGTCAGGGAAATCCAGCCGAAGCCGCTCCGGGGAGAGACCCAGTCGTTCCAGAACGCCGGGCCGGAAGCCCTCGATCAGGACGTCGGCGTCGGCCAGCATGGACCGGAGGGCCGCCTGCCCCGGCGCCGTCTTGAGATCGAGCGCGACGGACCGCTTGTTGCGGTTCAACGCGCGGAAGAGGGCCGGATGACGCCGGGTGGGGTCCCCGGTCGGCCGCTCGACCATGGTCACCCGCGCGCCGAGGTCGGCCAGCACCATGGTGGCGAAGGGCCCGGGGTACTGCTCGGCAAGGCTGACGACGACGATCCCCGCCAGAGGTCCGGAGCTCATCCGACAGTCCACCGGGGCTCACGGCGCTCGGCGAACGCGCGGGGGCCCTCGACGAAGTCCGGATGCGACCAGTGGGACCGCACCAGCGACCAGCCGTACTCGGCGGACTGCGAATAGGGCATCTCGGTCGACGCCCACACGGCCTGCTGGGAGAGGGACACGGCCTGCGGCGAGTTGGCGGCGATGTCCCTGGCGATCTGCAGCGCCGTCTCCATGAGCTGGTCGGGCGCGGTCAGCTCTTCGACCAGGCCGAGCTGGTACGCCCGTGCTGCGGGCAGCCGGAAGTTGCGGCCCTGGAGTGTCATGCGGAGGGCGGTGCCGAGCGGAAGCCGCCTGGCCAGGCCGGTGTTCTCGATGCCGCCCACCTGCCCCACGTTCACGTGGCTGTCGAGGAACTGCGCGTGCTCGACGGCGACCACGATGTCGCTGTCCACGACGAAGTGGAGGCCGGCGCCGGCCACCAGCCCGTTGACCGCGCAGATGACGGGCTTCCACACACGGTTCTGACGGGAGGTGAAGTGCAGTTCGTCGGTGATGTTGCCGCTGCCCATGGCGACCTGCCCGCTCTCCGCGACGGAGTCGACGTCGACCCCGGTGCAAAAGTGCCTGCCGCCCGCGCCCGTGATGATCACGCAACGGATGTCGTTGTTCATCCGCACCTCCTCCCAGACGGCGCGGAAGCTCGGGAACATCGACACGGTGATCGAGTTGCCCCGGGCGGGACGGTTCAGGATGATGCGCGCGATGCCGTCGGCGACATCGAACAGCAGATCGGCGTCGACCCCCTCGGGCAGGTCACCGAACGGCACAGGCATGGGGAACTCCTGGGACTCTCTGGGGTGATTCTGGGTGGCACGGACCGGTCACCGGCCACCGGCCGCCCTGGAGTGCGTCAGGGGCGTGACCGGAAAGTCCCGCCCCTCCTCCAGGACGTGGTGGTGCAACGCAAGGGAGTGGGCGCGCATCAGCGTCGTCGCCTGGTGCCGGTCGCCCGCCGCGATGGCCGCGATGATCATGCGGTGCGTCTGGAGCACGCGACGCTGCTGCTCCAGCGCGGGATAACCGGAGGTGATGGCGACGACGTCGGCCCACTCCAGTTCCTGGGTCGACCAGAGGCCCGCCAGGGCTCCGGCCGTCAACGTGAGCGTCGCGTTGCCGCACAGCTGGACGAGCGTCTCGTGGAACTCCCGGCCCACGAGGGTGAACTGGTGGGCGACGCCGAGCGCGCGTTCCTGCTTGTCCACCAGGTCGTTGAGCTGCGGGACGACCTCGTGATGCCGGTCGGGGCGGGACGCCGCGACCCCGGCACAGAGTGGCTCGATCTCACTGATGGCGTCGGCCAGGTCGCCGACGGTGACCTGGTTGAAGCGGAGCAGGAGTCCCAGGCTGTAGGTGGTGCCGATCTGGGAGGGCGCGTGGACCACCGCCCCGCCCTGGTTCCCGCGGCGCACCGACACGAGCCCTTCGGCCTCCAGGATGCGCAGCGCCTCCCGATAGGACGGCCGGCTCACGTTGAGCTCGCGCATCATCTCCTCCTGCCTCGGCAGGAGCGAGCCCTCCGGCAGTTCCCCGCTGATGATCCTGTTCCGGATCGCGTCCGCCACCATCTCCGCGATGGCGGGCTGTGCCATCTGCGGAAGGGTTCCGGCAGTCTGCCGGACTAGATCGGAGTCGCTGCTCACGCAGCCTCCTTCGGCTTTCCTCAGTCTTCCACCGTCACGGAAACTTACTGTACAAAGATAACACAGATTGCTGTTCGGGGCTGATCGGTTAGGAGACGATGATGACGACTGAAGGTTGCACTCCGATGACCTTCGCGCACGCGTTCTGGCAACGCTCCCGCGAGCGCCCCGACCAGCCGGCACTCGCCACCTCCGAGATAGAGCTCTCCTACCGAGAGCTCTACCACCGCGCCGAGGTGGTGGGCCGGGCGTTTCGCGAACTCGGGGTCGAACGCGGCGATCGGGTGGCGGTGCTCGCGCCGAACCGGCTCGAGGTGGCGCTGCTCATGGTGGCCGCCGGCACGGCCGGCGTCGCCGTCGCGCCGGTGAACTGGCGGCTCTCCGCCGAGGCGGCCACGGCGGTGGTGGCGGATCTCGCACCGAAGGCGGTCTTCGCGACCGGCGCGTTCGCCGAGGTGGCGCGGGCCGCCACGGACGTGCCGGTGGTGGACCTGGACGACGGGGATCCCCGGTGGCTGGGGCTCGGGCCCACCGGAGGGATCGCCCCCCACGCGGTCCGCGGCGCCGATCTGATCGCCATCATGTCCACCAGCGGATCGACCGGGCGGCCCAAGGGCGTGGCGATCTCCCAGCACGCGATGGTGTCCCGCGCGCTGGTGCTCCACGCCGAACTGGGCGTCCAGCCCTCCGACGCCTTCATCGGCTGGGCACCGCTCTTCCACATCTCCTCGTCCGACTACCTGTACGCCACCCTCGTCCTGGGCGGCACTTTCGTACTCCTGGAACGCTTCGACGCGCAAGTCATCGCGAATGAGCTGGTCGACCGCGAGGTGGGCTGGCTCTTCCTGATTCCCGGCGTGATCGACGAGGTGCTCGGCGCGCTGGGGGACCGGCGTCCCCGCTCGCTCAGATGCGCGGGCGCGATGGCGGACCTGGTCCCCGCCGAACAGCTCCGCGAAGCCGAGCGCCGGTTGGGCGCGCCCTACCTGAACACCTTCGGAAGCACCGAGGCGGGCCTGGTCCCCGGCGCTTCGGCGGTCACCTGGGCCGGGGACCGGCCACTGCTCGACAAGCGCCCGACGCCGTTCTGCCAGCACCGGGTGGTGGACGCCGGCGGCAGGGACGTCGACCCCGGCTCGGCCGGTGAGCTGTGGCTGCGCGGCCCGACGCTGTTCAGCGGTTACTGG
Organism: Streptosporangium sp. NPDC049248; assembly: GCF_040678965.1. NCBI lineage: Bacteria > Bacillati > Actinomycetota > Actinomycetes > Streptosporangiales > Streptosporangiaceae > Streptosporangium > Streptosporangium sp. NPDC049248. Next base: position 112,572 of record NZ_JBFAQY010000017.1, on the reverse strand, counting down.
TCGGCCGGCGGCCTGTCCAGGGCGGAGTTCACCGACAGCTGGTTCAGGACCGGCGACCTGGTCCGGAGCGGGGACGGCGGCACGCTCGCCTTCGTGGAACGGCGCGGGCGCATGTTCAAGTGCGGCGGCGAGAACGTGTACCCCGCCACGATCGAGCGGGCCCTGCTGGGCCATGCCGCCGTTGTCGAGGCGACCGTGGTGCCGGCCTCCCACCCGCGGTTCGGGCAGGTGCCCGCGGCTTACCTGGCATTGGCGTATCCGGCCGACGCACGCGAGGTGGTGGAGGCCGCGACGGCGACGCTGGCCCGTTTCGAGCGCCCTCAGGCGGTGCACGTGCTGACGGCGGAGGAGTTCCCCAGAGGCGTGACCGGCAAGGTGGAGCGCGACCTGCTCGGTTCCGCGCACCCGGTCTGCGGGCCCGGGTGCTTCGCCGCCAACCGTTGACTATCTTCTAAAAGATAGCTTAGATAACCGTCACCAACCTCACAAGCCAGAGGAGCCACATCGTGATATCCAGGCCCTCGTCGACCTTCGTCCACGTCGAGGTGGCGGATCGTGTCGCGTGGCTGACGCTCGACCGCCCGCGGGCGAAGAACGCCCTCAACCGCGAGATGTACGCGGCGGTGCGCGACGTGGCGCGTGCCGTACGCACCGACACCTCGATCGACGCCCTCGTCGTCCAGGGCTCCGCGGGGGCCTTCGCCGTGGGCGGCGACCTCAAGGAGATGCTGGCGCTGCTCTCGTCCGCGGACCCGGCGGCGATCCTGTCGTACGAGGACGATCTGCCGTTCGAGGCGCTGCGGCAGGTGCCCAAGCCGACCGTCGCGGTCATCGACGGCCTGTGCATGGGCGGCGGTCTCACCCTGGCCATGATGTGCGACCTGCGCCTGGCGACCGCGACGTCCACCTTCGCCATCCCGGAGGCCCGGGTGGGGATCGTGGACGGACACCTGCCGCGCCTGCTCCGGGGGCGGGTTCCGGACGCCGTGCTGCGGCGCTGGATGTACACGGGCGCGCCGTTCACGGCCGAGGAGGCCATGCGCGCCGGACTGCTCTCCGAGGTCGCCACGGACGCCGGCGACCTGGAGGGCAGGGTGCGCACCCTCCTCGGCCAGCTCAAGGAGTCCTCGGGGACGGCCGTCGCGAAGCTGAAGTCGATCTTCAACGAGGCGATGCCCCTGCCGTCCATGAGTGATGCCTACGACTCGCTCCTGAGCGAGGAAGCACGACTTCATCTCCAAAGGTTCGGGGCGAGAGTGAAGCCGGATGTCCCAGAAGTTCCACAAGGTGATGAAGGGATCGACCAGTGATTCACAAGAAGACGAGGACCGCCGCCGCGGTGGTGGGCGGCCTCGTGGCGACGATGGTTCTGGCGGGCTGCGGCGGCGGCGCGGCCGAATCCTCGTCCGGTGACTACCCCATCGGGATGTCCATGGACCTGTCCGGCGCGATCTCCTTCAACGGTAAGCCGGCGGCGGCCGGATTCCAGGCCTACGTCGCCGACCTCAACAGCCGGGGCGGGGTGAACGGTAAGAAGATCGACCTCAAGGTCCTCGACGACGGCTCCGACGTCGCCAAGGGCCGGGCCAACGTCCAGCAGTTCGTGTCCGAGAAGCGGCTGGCCACGTTCGGCTTCATCCTCTCCAACCTAAGCCTGGCCACCCTGCCCGTGGCCACCCAGGGCAAGATGCCGATCGTCGGGCTGGGCGGGCCGGCCAGCCTCTTCGACCCGGTCCAGTCCTACTACTTCTCCTACGAACTCAGGGCGGAGCGCCTGGAGTCGGCCATTCTGAACTACCTCGCCACGCGCGCGCAGGAGGACGGGATCGAGAAGCCGCGTATCGCCGTCTTCTCCGTCGACACACCTTCCAACCGCGACATGGTGAAGCTCGCCACCCAGGACGTCACCGACCGGGGCTGGACGGTCTCGACGGTCCAGTACATGCCCGTCGCCCCCACCGACGTGACCGCGCAGGCCTCCGAGATCAAGGGAAGCAAGCCCGACTACGTCCTGATGAGCCACAACGACGCCGGGTCGCTCGTGGCGGTGCGCGGCCTGCGCGCCCAGGGCGTGGACGTGCCCGTGGTGAACCAGTGGGCGGGCTCCTCCGACGCCACCCTCAAGCAGCTCGGCGACAGGTACGCGGCGTTCCGCACCTACGCGAGCCCGACCGAGACCGGCAACGCCGCCGTCGACGCGATGAAGGCGGCGGCGACCAAGGCCGGCGAGGCGAAGAACATGACCAACCCCTACTTCACCCAGGGCTGGGTCGCCGGTTCCCTGCTGGAGAAGACCCTCCAGGCCTGTGGCGCGGAGTGTTCGACCGGGCAGAGCTTCCGGGACGCCCTGGAGAAGCTCGGCGAGATCGACACGAACGGCCTTTCCGGGCCGCTCCAGGTGAGCGCCGAGAGCCACGAGCTGGTGAAGACCGTGCGCTTCTTCAGCTGGGACCAGAGCACCGACCAGGCCAAGCCGCTGACGGACTGGGTCAAGGCCGTCTCGTGATCGCTCTCCTCCCGCCGCGGAGGGTCCGCCGATGCTGACCCTCCTGCTCGGCGCGCTGACGCTCTCCGCCGTCTACGCCCTGGTGGGCTTCGCCTGGGTGCTGCTCCGGCGCACCAACGGGATTCTCAACCTGGCCACCGGCGCCCAGCTGGCGCTCGGCGCGTTCATCTTCAACCAGTACGCCACCAGCTGGGAGTTGCCGTGGCCGGTGGTGGTGCTCGGCACCCTGGCCACCGTCGCCGCCCTCGGCGCCGTGACGCACTGGGTGGTGTTCAGGAAGCTGTCCGGACAGCCCGAGTTCGCGCTGGTGGTGGCCACACTGGGCCTGGCGAGCGCGCTCAAGGGCGTCAGCTCGCTCATCTGGGGCACCGAGGCGCGCGTCATGCGGGAACCGGTGCCGAGCCAGGTCATCGCCTTCGGCGATGACATGTCGACCACGCTCTACGGCCTGTGCGGGCTCGGGGCCGCCGTCCTGGTGTTCGCCGCGGCGCACACCTTCTTCAAGTTCTCCTCCGTCGGGATCCGCATGCGGGCCGCGGCCGAGAACCCCGTGCTGTCCGCACAGGGCGGCATCGCCGTCGACTGGGTCTACGTCCTGGGCTGGGCGATGGCGCTCACCGCGGCGGCCGTCGCGGGGATCATGTACGCCTACCAGACCGCGCTGAGTTTCCACGGCGTGGAGGCGCTCGGCATGCGCGGTCTCGCCCCGGCGCTGATCGGCGGCCTCACCAGCATCAGGGGAGTGATTCCCGGCGCCCTGATCGTGGGCCTGGCCGAGACGTTCGGCACCAAGTTCTTCGGCGGACCGGTGCAGGACGTGGCCGCCTGGATCGTCATCCTCGTGGTGCTGCTGATCCGGCCCCAGGGACTGTTCGGAGACAAGCAGGTGCAGCGGGTATGACGACGGTACGGACCCTCTTCGACGCCGCCGCGACCACGAGCGAAGGACGGGGCCTCGCGCTGCGGCGCGTCGCGATCCTGGCCCTGGTCTGCGTCCTGCCGGTCGCCCTGCGCGACTACCAGCTCTCCCTGGTGACCACCGCCCTGATCGCGGCACTCGGCGCGCTCGCCCTGACGCTGGTCACCGGGTTCGTCGGCCTGGTGACCGCGGGCAACAGCGCGCTACTGGCGCTCGGCGCGTACGGGGCGGCGATCGGAGCGGTGCAACTGGAACTGCCCTTCCTGGTCGTGCTCGTCGGCTCGGTGCTGGTCGGCGCCGCGGTCGGGCTCCTCGCGGGCCTGCCGGCGCTCCGGGTGTCGGGGATCTACCTGGCCATCGCCACCCTCGCCCTGCACTTCATCCTCATCTTCGTGTTCAACGAGTACCAGACCCGGGCGGTGGGGTCGGCGGGATTCTTCCTCCCGGCGGCCTCGATCGGCGGGCTGACCATCGACACGGCCATCGAGTGGTACGTCGTGCTCGTCGTGGTGGTGCTCGCCACCTGGCGGCTGGTCGAGAACCTGAAGAAGAGCAGGTTCGGCCGGGCCTGGATGCTGATCAGGGACACGCCGCTGGCGGCGGCCAGCCAGGGGATCTCGCTGCCGGCCTACAAGCTGGCGGCCTTCGTGGTCTCCTCCGCGATCATCTCGATGTCGGGAACGTTCCTGGCCTACTTCCAGCAGGCGGTCTACATCGAGAACTTCACGCTGGAGCTGGCGATCCAGTACATCGCGATGATCATCATCGGCGGGATGGGATCGAGTGGCGGGGCCATCGCGGGCGCGTGCTTCGTCGTCCTGCTGCCGCCCATGTTGTCCCGGGCCATCGCGCTGCTGCCCTCCGACGCCGTGGTGGCGGGGTTCCTCCAGCAGAACCTGGGCGACTTCCAGCTGATCATCTACGGCACCCTGGTCGTCGTCTTCCTGATCTGGCGCCCGGACGGGCTGGCCGGTCTCGGCCAGAGGCTGGCGGCCCTGCGGGTGCGGTCTGGAAAGGGGGCGCGATGAGCAGCCCGTTGCTGGAGGTCCAGTCCCTCACCGTCTCCTACGGCGGCGACAGCGTCGCGGTGGACGGGGTCAACCTGGTCGTACGCGAGGGCGAGGTCTGTCTCGTGCTGGGCGCCAACGGAGCGGGCAAGACCTCGCTGCTCCGGGGCATCGGCGGATTCGCCTCCAGTGAGTCGGGACGGGTGCGCGGCGGACGGGTGAGGTTCGGCGGCGCCGACGTCACCGGCCTGTCGCCGCGCGCCATGGCCAAGCGCGGGCTGGTGCTCGTCCCTGAGGAGGCCAAGGTCTTCGCGAGCCTCACGGTGGACGAGAACCTCCGGGCCGTTCCCATGGCCGGTGGCAGGGCGGCGCGCAAGGCGCTGGTGCACGAGGTCACCTCGATGTTCCCGTTCATCGCCGAGCGCATGGGACTGATCGCCGGTCAGCTCAGCGGCGGGGAGCGACAGCTACTGGGCATCGCACGGTCGCTGCTGCTGAAGCCCCGGCTGCTGATGGTCGACGAGGCCTCGCTGGGCCTGTCGCCGATCGCCGTCGAGATGGTCTTCGACATGCTGCGCTCGGTGGTGGCGTCCTGGGGGACGACCCTGCTGGTGGTCGAGCAGAACGTCCGCGCCGCGCAGGGCATCTCGGACAACGCGTACGTGATGGAGACCGGGTCGGTGGTGCTCAGCGGTCCCGCTCACGAGGTGCTCGGCAGCGAGCGGGTACGGCAGACCTACCTCGGCCTGGAGATGTGAGAACGATGTCGGCGGAATCGAAGAACATGTCCGGCTCCTCGGCGGTGCGGACCGAGGCCCTGAACGTCTGGCTGGGCGGCACGCACGCCGTGCGCGACGTCACCGTGGCGTTCGCGGCAGGCGCGACCTCGGGCCTGGTCGGCCCCAACGGCGCGGGCAAGAGCACCCTGCTCAACTGCATCAGCGGCCTGGTCCCGGCCGGCTCGGGCGAGGTCTACCTGTACGGAGACAGGACGACCGGGATCAAACCACACCAGCTCGCGATCCTGCGGATCGGCCGGTCCTACCAGGGCGCCCAGCTCGTCGCCGAGCTCCCGGCGGTGGACAACGTGATGGTGGGCGACCATGTGGGCCTGCGCACCGGCCTGGTCTCGGCCGCTCTCGGCCTGCCCGGTGCCCGCAGAGCCGAACGCGCCGCCCGAGACCGCGCGCTGCACGCGCTCGAACGGGTCGGTCTGTCGCAGTACGCCCAGCGGCCGGTCAAGGAGCTTCCGTACGGCGTCCAGAAGCGGGTGGACCTGGCCAGGGCGCTGGTCAGCGACCCGCGGTGCATCCTGCTGGACGAGCCGATGGCCGGGCTCTCGCGCGCGGAGAAGGAGGAGGTGGTGGAGGTGCTCGCCGGTCTCCGGGTGGACGGCGGGCCGACCCTGGTCGTCGTGGAGCACGACATGCGGGTGATCAACCAGCTCTGTTCGGACGTGGTGGTGCTGGCCGCGGGGGCCGTGCTCGCGGCCGGGCCGCCGGAGACCGTCCTGAACTCGCCGGAGGTCGTCGCGGCCTATATCGGACGTGGCGACAGCCGCTCGGAAGAACAGGCGGGCAGCGAGTGAATCCCATTCCGCGGCTTCTGGACACCTGGCTGGGCGGTGGTGCCGCACTCCGGGTGGACGGCGCCGACGTGCCGGAGGCGTCGCTGCTGCACAGGGTGTGCGCGGTCGGCGAGCAGTTGCGTTCGCTCGGGATCGACAGCTCGTCCCGGGTCGCGACCCTCATGGACAACAGCGAGGAGGCGATCGCCGTCTGGTTCGCCTCGGCGTTGCTCGGGTGCCTGGAGATACCGCTCAACACCAACTACCGCGGCGAACTCCTCACCTACCTGCTGCGCGACTCGAAAGCGGAGGTCGTCTGCTGCGACGCCCAGCACCTGGCCACCGTGCTGGCGTGCGTGGCGGGCACCGATGTCCGCCACGTCCTGGTGTCCGGCGGCGCGGCCGAAGACGTCCCGGGGAGGGCGACGGTCCACGCGCTGGCTCCCCCGTCAGGTGCGATGGACTTCGGGAGGCTCGTTTCGGCCACGGCGTCGGGTGTGGTCCTCTACACCTCCGGCACCACCGGGCCGTCCAAGGGCGTACATCACTCGCAGGAGTCGTGCGTCGAGCTGGCCCGCGCCGTCGCGCGGCTCAACGGCTACGGTCCCGGCGACACCCTGCTCAACTTCTTCCCGCTGTACCACCAGAACGCCCGGTACACGGGCGTCGCCGCCGCGCTCGTCGCCGGGTGCGGCTTCCAGCTCGACCGCACGTTCAGCAGCTCGCGGTTCTGGGAGATCTGCCGCGCGGGCGAGATCACCGCGTTCAACTACCTGGGCTCGGTGCTGGGGATGATCCTCAAGTCGTCGCAGGAGCTCGGTGACGCGCAGGCGCGTGACCACCCGGTCCGGCTCGCCTGGGGCGCGGGCGCGCAGCGCGAGGTCTGGGCCCGGTTCGAGGCCCGCTTCGGCGTGGCCATCACCGAGGTGTACGGGCTGAGCGAAGCGCCGATGGCGACGATCAACCGCTCCTCCGACCCCTCCCCCGTCGGGTCCGTCGGCCGCGAGGGGGACCTCTTCGAGGTGCGGGTGATGCGGCCGGACGGCCGGCAGGCGGACCCGGGCGAGGTCGGCGAGATCTGCCTCCGCCCCAAGCGGCCCGACATCTTCATGCGGGGGTACCTGGGCAGGGACGGGGACACCGTGACGGCCACCCGGGACCTGTGGTTCTGGTCGGGCGACTCGGGCTGGCTCAATCCGGACGGGGATCTGTTCTTCAGCGACCGCATCAAGGACGCGATCCGGCGCAAGGGGGAGAACATCTCGGCCTGGGAGGTCGAGACCGTGCTGCTCGCGCAGCCCGGCGTCATGGACTGCACCGTGTACGCCACCCGCCCGGACGCCTCCGGCGAGTCCGGCGAAAACGACGTCGCCGAGGAGGAGGTCATGGTGGCCCTGGTGCTGGCGTCCGGTGCCGACCTGGACGAGGTGATCGCGCGTGCCGCCGAGGACATGCCCCGCTACGCGCTCCCCCGGTACTGGCGGGTGCTGCCCACGCTCCCCCGGACGCCGACCCACAAGGTGGAGAAGGCGCGCCTGCGGGCGGAGGGACTGACCTCCGGCGTGGTGGACCGCCTGACAAGCAACGATTCAACGGACAGGTGAGTGAACCAAGTGGACTTGGACATCAAGGGCCGGGTGGCGATCGTCACCGGCGGTAGCAAGGGCATCGGCCTGGCCGCCGCCGAGGAGCTCGGCCGGGCCGGCGTCAGGCTGCTTCTGTCGGCTCGGGGGGAATCCGAACTGACGGCCGCGGTGGACCGGCTGCGGAACGCCGGGATCGACGCCGTCGCGCACGTCGCCGACGCCGCCCGGCCCGGTGCCGTCGACGGCGTGTACGAGGCCGCGGTCGCCGCGTACGGCCAGGTGGACATCGCGGTGTGCGTGGCCGGCGGCGGGCACGGCCCGCTGCGCACCTTCAGCTGGGAGGAGTGGATCCGGCTGTACGAGCTCAACGTGCTCAGCGCGGTGGCTCTGGCGATGAAGTGCGTACCGGCCATGCGTGAACGGAAATGGGGCCGCGTCCTCTTCGTGGGGTCGACCGCCGCGCGGGAGGCCGACCCGCGCTGGGCGGCGTACGGCGCGGCGAAGGCCGCGCTCCTGCACACGGCGAAGTCGCTGGCCCTCGCCTACGCCAAGGACGGGGTCCTCACCAATTGCGTGCATCCAGGCCTGACCAGGACCGAGGGCATCGTGGCGGGCTACCAGGCACAGGCGGAACGCCTCGGCTCGACCCCCGAGGAGGTCGAGCGCCGCATGCTCGAACTCCAGCCCATCCCGGCGGGACGGGTCGGCGAGGCCCGCGAGATCGCGGACGCCATCGCCTTCCTCTGCTCGGAACGGGCGTCGTGGATCGCGGGCGCGTCGCTCCAGGTGGACGGGGGGACGATTCGTGTCACTCCCTGAGCAGGGTACGGATCTGGCCGGCGAGGTGCGGGACTGGTGCCGGTCCCGGGACGCCGCCGACTGGCGCGACCGCATGAGCGCGGCGGATCCGGCGGAGCGGGCCCGGTTGCAGCGGGCGTGGTTGCTCCTGCTGGCCGCACAGGGGTACGCCGTCCCGCACTGGCCCGCGGCCTGGGGTGGCGGCCGGTCGCGAGCCGATCAGCTCACCATCGCCCGCGAGCTCATCCGGGCCGGCGCCCCCCGGCTGGACATGCACTTCGTCGCGCTCCACCACGCCGCGGCCACCCTCGTCATCGCCGGCTCGGACGAGCAGCGGGAGGCGTACCTGCCGGCGATCCGCGACGGGCAGCGGTGGTGCCAGGGGTTCTCGGAGCCCGGCGCGGGCTCCGACCTGGCGAGCCTGCGCACCCGCGCCGAGCGGCGCGGCGACCACTACGTCGTCAACGGCCACAAGACGTGGTCCAGCAGCGCGGAGTTCGCGGAGATGTGCCTGCTGCTCGCCCGCACGGGCGGTCCGGGGCGGTCCGGAATCTCCTACTTCCTGCTCGACCTGTCCTCGCCCGGCGTGTCCGTCCGGCCGATCCGGAACGCGAGCGGGCAGGACGAGTTCTGCGACCTCTTCCTCACCGACGTCGAAGTTCCCGTGACGGCCCTGGTCGGCGCGGAGAACGAGGGCTGGCGGATCGCGAACGCCACCCTCGGCGAGGAGCGCGGGCTCACCATGCTGGAGCGTTCCGAGGAGATGGTCGCCGGCCTGCGGTACCTGACGCTGGCGGTGGCCGCGCTGCCCCCCGGGGAGCGGGGTGCCGCCCTTGAGGCGCTTGGGGCCTATGCCGAGCGGGTGGAGTCCTTCCGGCTGCTGGTCGCCCGCGTCCTGGACGCCTCGGTCGACGGCACGGACACCGCCGCGGCCTCCATCCTCAAGCTCGTCTACAGCGAGCTGCTGCAGGACATGAGCAGGGAGGGACTGGCCGTGGCGGGACTCGCCGGGCACGAAGGACGGCACGGCTGGTCGGGCACGTGGCAGACCGGGGACTGGTTCGACGACTACCTGCGGTCCTGGGAGTGGACCATCGGCGGCGGCACCAACGACATCCTCCGCAACGTCGTCGGCGAGCGCATCCTGGGCCTGCCGCGAGGAGGATCCCGATGACCGACGAGCGTTCGAGTTTCCGGCAGGTCGTGCAGCGGGTGCTGGCCGACTCGTGGCCCCCGCTGGCCGAGTACGCCTCCGGTGCGCTCCCGCCGAACGCGGAGCGGCTGCGTAAGGTGTCGGACGAGCTGGGCTGGTGGGAGCTGGAGGACGAGGACGGCGGGTTCGAGTTCGCCTCGATCGCCGTCCAGGCACTGGGCGGCGCCCTCGGCCCGGGCGAGCTGCTGCAGGGCCTGTGCGTCAATCCGGTGATCGCGGGGTTGGCGGATCCCCGGCGGGTGGCGTGCTCGTGGAGCAACTCCGGTCCGCTGCGAGGCGGTTTGGCGGGTGAGGTCTCCTGGTGCCTGGCCGCGGGGGACGACGTGGAGCACGTGCTCGTCTTCGCGGAACAGGCGGGCGAGCCCGTGGCCGCCCTGGTCAGGCCGCGCGGAGAAGGCGCCCGGCTGGAGCCGATGACCGGCTCCGACCCGACGCGCGGGTTCTGGCGCCTCGTCATGGACGGCGTTCGGCCCGGCGAGCCGGAGATCCTCGCCCGAGGCGACGAGGCGACCGTGCTGATGCGCGCGGTCGAGCGGCGTATCTCGGTGGGCCTCGCGCTCGACAGCCTCGGGATCGCCAGGAGCGCACTCGCGCTCACCGTGGCGTACGCGAAGCTCAGGGAGCAGTTCGGGGCGCCCATCGGTTCCTTCCAGGCGGTCAAGCACCGCTGCGTGGACATGTTCGTCCTGGTCGAGACCGCCGACGTCCTGGTGGAGGCGGCGGTGACGGCGGTGGCCTCCGGCGAGCCGCTCGGCCCGTCCGGCGCCGCGTCGGTCGCCATGGCCAAGGCGGCGAGCTGTGACGCGGCGGCCGAGGTCACGCGGCTGGCCCTGCAGACCCACGGCGGCATCGGTTACACCTGGGAGCACCCCTGCCACCTGCTCGTACGGCGGGCCAAGCTCAACCAGGCCCTCGGCGGAAGCACCCGGTCGCTGCGGCGCGCCGTGGCCGACGGTCTGCTCCTGAACATCCCATCGCATGGTGAGAGGAGATGACTGCCGTGCTCGACTTCACCACGGGAGAGTCCGCCGCCGGGCTTCGCGGCAGGTTGCGGCGGATGGTGGCCGAGTTCTTCCCGCCGGACTTCCTGGGGGCCTTCACCGACGATCCGGCCGACCTGGCGATGACACAGCGCTTCTCGCGTCTGCTCGCCGACGAGGGACTGCTGACGGTGGCCTGGCCCCGCGAGTTCGGCGGCTCCGACGGATCGGTCTGGGAACAGACGGTGGTCCGCGAGGAGATGTGGGCACACCACGAGCCGCGGGGGGCCCAGTACATGGGCCTGAACTGGGTCGGGCCCGCGATCATGGCGTACGGAACGGCGGAGCAGAAGGCCCGGCACCTGCCCCCCATCGCGACCGGTGAGACGATCTGGTGCCAGGGTTTCAGCGAACCCGAAGCCGGATCGGACCTCGCCTCCCTCCAGACGCGCGCGGTGCGGGTCGGCGACCACTGGGAGATCACCGGGCAGAAGATCTGGACCTCCTACGCCGGCATGGCCGGCTGGTGCGTGCTCGCCGCCCGTACGGGGGCCAAGGACAGCGGCCGGCGGGGCATCTCGCTCTTCCTGATCCCGATGGACCGCGAGGGCATCACGGTCCGGCCGCTGCACGCCATGCTCGGCCCGCACCACCTCAACGAGTGCTTCTTCGACTCCGTCGTCGCGACCGACGGCGAGCTGCTGGGCGAGCCCGGCGCGGGCTGGAGCGTCATGAAGACGGCTCTCGCCCATGAGCGCGTCGGTATCGCCAGGTACGCGCGTTGCGAACGGCTGCTCTGGTCGTTGCGGGACGTACTCCGCCACGAGTGGGGAGAGCTCGACGAAGGGGTCAGGAACGACTGGGCCGGTGCCCTCGTCCAGGTCCGGGTGGCGCGCCTGCTGGCCTACCGCGTCGTCGAGCGCCAGGAAGGGAACAACGTGGTCGACCTGGAGGCCAGTCAGGCACGGATCGCGTCCACCGCCTGCGACCAGCTGGTGGCCGAGGTGATGTCACAGCTGCTCGGGCCGCGTTCGCTCCTCGGCCCGGCGGCCGGCGCACCGTCGTACGGGGCGTTCGAAGACCACTGGCGGTACGCCCAGGCCGCGACGGTCGCCTCGGGAACCACTGAGATCCAGCGCGAGATCGTGTCGCGTGAGCTGCTCGGCCGCCAGGCGGTGGGTTGATGCGGATCGAACTTCCGGAAGCCGCGCTGGACTTCGGCCGTGTCGCCGACGGCGCGCTGCGCGACCTGGGAGGCGTGGATCTGGCGCGGAGCGCGGAGTCGGACCGGGGCGCCGCGACCAGGGCGCGGGAGTGCCTGGCGAGCATCGGGCTGTACGACATCGACCCACGCGGCGGCCTCGACGACGCCGTGGCCGCCGCCGAGCTCTGCCGGGTGGGTGGGAGCCACGCCGTACCGTTCCCCCTGGCCGGGGTCCTGCTCCGGACGTCCGCCGAGACGCCTTTCTCGCTCGTCGACGCCCGCCATCCCATCATCGACCACGCCCGGGCCGCCGAGACCTGGACGGCCGCCACCATCGAGGGGGACCTGTTCGACGCGGAGCCCGTCGCCGCCGTGGAGTCGAAGGTCGCGCCGTTCGCGATGACGGTCCGGCTGCGGCCCGTGGCGGGCGGCGCGGCCTCCGTGCTCGACCGGCGACTCGGCCTGGTGCTCGGGGCCTACCATCTGCTCGGGATCGGGCAACGGGCGCTCAGGGTGGCGATCGAGCACACCAAGGTCCGCAAACAGTTCGGTCAGCCGCTCAGCGACTTCCAGGTGATCCGGCACAGCCTGGCCGATCTGTCCGTCGGGCTGGAGGGGCTGGACCTGCTGTGCCGCTTCAGCCTGTGGAGCACGTTCACGGACACCTCCCCGTCGCTGGTGGACGCCCTGAGCGTGCGCCTGGAGGCGCAGCGGGTCGTCAAGCACACGCTCCGCACGGCGCAGCAGTTTCACGGCGCGTCCGGTTTCGCCGACGAGTACGACATCTCGGTTCTGGTACGCCACGCCCAGCCCGGGCTGCGGCTCCCCACCGACCGCGGGGCGACGATCGCGCTGTTGCGTACCGCGATCGAGGAATTCGGATTCGCCGGGCCTTTCTCCCCGGCGGAAGAGCAGACCGCGCGCTGAGCCGGTCCGCACCCGGGTGGCGTGTCCTCGCAGGCTCCTGCGCGGGGTTCTCCTGCCGCCCGGGATCTCAGCTCAGTTCGTTGTGGTTCACTGAGGAAAGGTCGACAACGGTGAATTCGTTCCATGCGGAACTCGCTCGGGTGTGCGCCGAGCTGGGGACGCCGCTCTTCGGAGTGGCGGGTGACAGCAACCTGTTCTTTGTCGACTCGTTCGTGCGTCGAGGGGGACGGTATGTCGCCGTGACCCACGAGGGCGCCGCGGTGCTGATGGCGGCGGGGTATGCCAGCGTCTCGGACCGGGTGGGCCTGGCCACCGTCACGCAGGGGGCCATCACCAACGCCGCCACGGCGCTCGCCGACGCGACGCGGTCCCGCCTGCCGCTCGTGCTGTTCGCCGGGGAGACGCCGTCCTGGGACGACGACAACGTGCAGCGCGTCCCCACGGACGCGATCGTGCGCTCGTCCGGGGCGGAGTATCTGCGGCTCGAACACCTGGCGGACGCCGACGACGTCCTCTCTCTCGCCTTCCGCCGCGCCCGCCGCTCCGCGCGGCCCGTCGTCGTGGGCATCCCCACGGACCACACGCACGAGCCCTGCTCCCTGTCCGGGGCACTCTCCGGGTCCCTGTCCGGGTCACTGTCCGGGTCACTGTCCGGGCTCGCGCAGGAGGTGGTGCCCACCCGAGACGCGGTCCGGGCCGCGGTGGAGGTGCTCCTGCGGACGCGTCGCCCGCTCATCCTGGCCGGGCGCGGAGCGATCGCCGAGGCGGACCGTACCGCGACGCTCGCCCTCGCCCGCCGTCTGGGCGCCCGGGTGGCGACGACCCTCCGGGCGAAGGAGCTGTTCCGCGGCGAACCCGCCGACCTCGGAATCTTCGGGGGTCTCCGGTCCGGCCGGTCGGCCGTGTACTTCGACGCGGCCGACGTGATCGTGGCCGTCGGGGCAGGTCTGAACTCCTACACCACCCACCAGGGGACCGCGACGCACGGCAGGCATGTCGTCCACATCGACGTCGACGCGGCGAGGGCCCGCTCCACTCCCTTCGTTCACGGCAGTGCGGCGGCGACCGCGCGCGCCCTGCTGGAGGAGCTGGCGGCGCAAGGCGTCGATTCCGACCGGCCGCTCTGGGATGTCGCCGGCTCCGCCGAGCCGGAACCGGCACGCGCGGAGGTCTCCGCCGAACCGTCCGGTGATCGGCGTCCCGGCACAGTCGAGTACATCGAGAGCCTGGAACTCCTGGAGTCGCTGTTGCCCCCGGATCGCCTGCTGACCGTCGACGGCGGCCGGATCTTCTTCGAATCGGTGCGGCGCATCTCGGTCGCGTCGCCGAGGGACTACGTGCACACGATGAGCATGGGATCCATCGGGCTCGGTCTCAGCCTGGCGATGGGGGCAGCCGTCGCCGCCCCGACCCGGCTCTCGGTCGCGGTCAGCGGTGACGGGGGCTTCATGCTCGGAGGTCTGTCGGAGTTCACGACGGCTGTCCGCCGGCGACTCAAGCTGCTCGTCGTCGTGTTGAACGACGGCTGTTACGGCGCCGAGCACCACCATTTCGTCAAGCGAGGTCACGACCCCGCCACGACCTACTTCGACTGGCCGGACTTCGCCCCGGTCGCGCGCAGCCTCGGCGGACACGGGGTGGAGGTCCGCCGGCCCGCCGACTTCCAGCATGTCGCGGACGCGATCGCCGCCGGATCCTGGCCGCTTCTGGTCGACGTCAAACTCGATCCGAACCGGATCCCGATGGATTTCCACCGGGTCCCTCCCGCCGCGCGCGCAGGAGGACACCCGTGAGAATCGGCATGCCCATCAACTACGCACGCGACTTCCACGAGACGGTCGAGGCCCTACGGGAGTACGAGGCGGCCGGCCTGGACGTCGTCTTCCTACCCGAGGCGTACACCTTCGACGCGGTGAGCCAACTGGGTTACATCGCTGCGAAAACCTCGACCCTGCAACTCTGCTCCTCGATCCTCAACATCTACTCCCGCACCCCCACGCTGCTGGCCATGACCGCCGCCGGAATCGACTACGTCTCAGGCGGGCGCTTCACGATGGGCGTCGGCGCGTCCGGCCCCCAAGTGATCGAGGGCTTCCACGGGCTACGACACGACGCCCCGCTGGCACGAACCCGCGAGGTCGTGGAGATCTGCCACCGGGTGTGGCGGCGCGAGCCGGTCGAATTCCACGGCAGGCACCACGACATCCCCCTCTCCCCCGAAAAGGGCGGCTCGGGTCTCGGAAAGCCGCTGAAGCTCATCAACCACCCGCTGCGTGACCGGATCCCCCTCGTGCTGGCCGCCCTCGGCCCGAAGAACGTCGAGTTGGCCGCCGAACTGTTCGACGGCTGGGAACCGCTCTTCTACCTCCCGGAGCGGGCGAAGGACACGTTCGCCGACGCGCTGCGAGCAGGGCGATCGAAGCGATCCACGAAATTGCCGCCGCTGGACGTCATCGTCGACACCAAGGTGCTCATCAGCGAGGACGAGGCCGAACTGGCCGCGGCCCGGCAGCAGGTGCGCGAGCACCTGGCCCTCTACATCGGCGGCATGGGCGCAAAGGGAAAGAACTTCTACAACGACCTCGCCGTACGCTTCGGCTTCCCCGAGACCGCCTCTAGAGTCCAGGATCTCTTCCTGTCCGGCCGCAGGAAGGAGGCAGCGGCCGCGATCCCCCGGCGACTCATCGACGGCGTCGCCCTCGTCGGCCCTCCCGGCTGGGTATCCGAACGCCTGGCCGCATTCGCCGAGTCCGGCGTGACCACCCTCAACGCCACCCCACTCGCCACCACCCACCGGCACCGCGTCAAGGACATCACCGCCCTGCGAAGATCCGCAGGATGAGGCGGGCCTCCCCATCGGACGGACCTCCTCAAGTGCCAGGTTGACCAAGTCCGCGGGGTCGTCACAACGATCAGCCTGAACGATTCTCACCCCGCGCGGGCCGCGGTGACGAAATCCCTGATGAGCCCGGAGTCCTTCTCCCCGGGCGCGACCTCCACGCCGCTCGACACGTCGACCCCCCAGGGCCGGGCCGCGGTGATCGCCTCGGCCACGTTCGACGGGGTCAGGCCCCCGGCCAGCATCCAGCGGCCCTCCGGGCGCCCGCGCACGGCCGCCCAGTCCCACGGCTCCCCCGAGCCCGGCCTGGGCGCGTCCACGATGAGCAGGTCCTCGTCGAGGGCGCCGCAGCGCAGATCGGTGCTCGCGGCCCCGGCGCGGACCAGCGTGACGCCGAGGTCCTTCAGCGCGGTGAAGTCCGCGTGCGGGTGCTCGCCGTGCAGTTGGACGGCGCGTACCCCTGACTCCAGGGTGGCCGCCCTGACCTCCTCGGTGGGCTCGCCGGCGAACACCGCCACGGTCAGCACGTGCGGGGGGACCGCCGAGGCCAGCTCGCGCGCCCGCGCCGGGGTGACCCGCCGTGAACTCCTGGTGAGGACGAATCCGATGGCGTCGGCGCCCGCCTCGACGGCGGTCGCCACATGTCCGGGCTCGCGCAGCCCGCAGATCTTCACATACACCCTCGTACGTTAGCCCGTTCTCCAGACCGGTTGCCGCCTCCGCCGTCAGAGGGCGTTCAGGAATCTCGCGGCGATCGGCGCCGCGACCGTACCCCCGGCGCCGCCGTGCCGGACGAACACCGCGAAGGCCAGGGAGCCCCGGTAGCCGATGAACCAGGCGTGGTCCTCTCCGCCCTCGACCTCGGCGGTACCGGTCTTGCCGGCGGTGTCCGGCGGGAGGCCCGCCCCGGCGGCCGTACCCCGGCCGACCACGGCGCCCATCATCGTCCGCAGGCCCGAGGCCACCTCATCGCCCAGCGGCACCGGCGACGGCGAGTCCGCGGGAGGCTCGGCGGTCGTGATCGCGGGTCTCCACACGCCGCTCGCGACCGCGGCGGCGACCTCGGCCATGCAGAGCGGGCTGGCCTGTACCGAGTTCTGGCCGATGGCGTCGGAACCCAGCTGGTCCGGGCCCTCGTAGGAGCGGATCCGGCAGTAGCTCAGCCCCTGCTTCTCCCGGAACCCGAACCGGTCCGCCGCCTCGGCACGCAGCCGGTCGTCGCGCAGCCGCTCGTACGCCTGCTGTGCGAAGGTGGTGTTGCAGGAGAGCGCGAAGGCCGTGGTGAGGCTCACGGTGCCGTGGTCGACACCGTCGGAGTCGGTGAAACTCCGGCCGTTCGGAATCGTGTAGCCCGCCGGGCAGGCCACCTGCGACTCCGGAGTCAGGCCGTTGTGCAGCAGCGCGGCCGCGGTCACCACCTTGAACGTCGAACCCGGCGGGTAGAGGCCGTTGAACGCCTCCCTGCCGCCCAGCCCGTCCGCCACCGCGCGCACCTGGCCCGTCCTGATGTCCATCGCCACGATCGCGGCGGGCTGCCCGACACCGTCCAGGGCACGGGCGGCGGCGGCCTGGACCGGCTGGGAGATCGTGGTCTTCCTCCCCGAGGGCGGCCGGGGCGAGGAGGCCATCAGCACCCGGCCGGAGCCCTCCTCCTCCAGCTTCACATCGAGGACCGTGTCGCCCAGCCCGGTGAAGTAGTCGCCCGCCCTGCTGTCGCGGGGGAACGGCAACCCCTCGCGGGTCAGCGTGGCCGGGCGCCGGACCTCGGTCTCCTTCAGCACCAGGCGCCCGCCGTCCTTGAGCGCCGGGTGCATCGTCTCCGGGCTCCAGAGCACCTTCCAGGTGTCCGCCCGCATCACCAGGCGCAGGACCGAGGTGAACGGCCAGCGGCCCAGACCCGCGACCTCCCTCACCCCGGTGAAGGACAGCTCGGCCGCCTCGCTCTCGCGGTGCAGCTCGCCGGGGGTGAGGGAGGACAACGAGGCCCGCAGATCGGCGTCGAACCTGCGGTGCCGGTCGGCGAAGTCGGCTGGGGGGTCGGCGACCAGGTCCGCCATGGCGGCGAGATCACCGGCCTGCCAGGCGGTGAGGTATCTCGCCCCGGCCTGCGCGGGACCGTCCTGCGGAGTCGGAGTCGGAGTCGGTGTCGGGGTGGCCGCTGCCGGATCGGACAGGGTCAGCTTCTGGCCGGGCCGCGGCTCCCCGGTGGGGGTGGACCGCGGCGAGGCCACCACGGCCCCAGGTGCCGCCATCACCCCGTACACGCCGAAGGCGACGATCGCGACCGCCAGGGCGGCCAGCACGAGGAGCCGTCGATCCCGCATAACCGTTTGCTCCCCTGGGTTTCCACGGTTGCCAACCAGCAAAAAGATCGTAAAGGTGATGGGCGTCGGCGAACCAGGCTTTCCGGACTTCGGTACCGCAGTGTCATGTCGCGGCCGGGAGAGTGGACCCGACGGGGCGTGAGCCCGCCACCTGGTCCGTGACGTGCTCCAGGATCTGCAGGGCGACCTCGACCTCGGCCTTGGTCACGGTGAGGGGCGGGAGGAGTTTGACCACCTCGCCACGCCTGCCGCAGGTCTCGACGAGCAGGCCCTGGGCGAAGGCGAGCGTCGAGACGAGATCGGCGACGTGGCGGTCGGCGCACGGCAGGCCCAGCATCAGGCCACGGCCGGTCGGCGGGGCGAGCCAGTCGTGGCGGGCGGCGCTGGCGGCCCCGCGACGCTCGTCCTCGACCAGGTGCGGGAGCGCCGGCTCGGCGGCTCCTGGCTGCAGGCGGGCACGGAGCCGTACGGCGTCTCCGGAGAGATCGACGCCGACGATCCGCTCCCGGTCAGGCTTGACATCGACGTGCCGAAAGGCCCCGCGAGGTTCACCGGCTCGATCTTCTCCCGCCCGAAGAACGCGCTCGCGGGCTGGATCGACACCACGCTCGCCTGGTGGAACACCCTGAGCTGGGCGAACTCGTGGCCGGGGAGGCGCGGCGGATCCTCGACGAACCCGGCTGAACCTCATGGCACGCGGTATTTCTCGCAGAAGTACGGGCACTTCTTCTCCGCGCAGCGGGAGGTGCCCTGCCGGCGCTCGAACCACCCTTCCGCGACGTTGCCGATGAGCTCGGCGGGACCGCAGCGGTAGATCGCGCCGTCGGGCATGATCCGGACGAAACGGTTACCCGCCTCGCACAGGTCGCCCCGATAGGCAGGGCGGTCGCGCAGGAAGAGCGGGCCGTC
Source organism: Streptosporangium sp. NPDC049248 (assembly GCF_040678965.1). Lineage (NCBI taxonomy): Bacteria > Bacillati > Actinomycetota > Actinomycetes > Streptosporangiales > Streptosporangiaceae > Streptosporangium > Streptosporangium sp. NPDC049248. Next base: position 93,793 of record NZ_JBFAQY010000017.1, on the reverse strand, counting down.
CATGAACGGGTTGATCGACGGTGGCTCACCTCTTCGGGAGAACCACCCCGCGTTGGATTCCGCGGCGCGCCGGGAGTAGGTGAGAAACAGCTCGCGTTCCTCGTCGGAGTAGTCGCGGCCCGCCTAGGGACCGCGCAGCGCCTTCGGAATCGGAAGCACGCCTCGGTCGGCGTATTCGTTCCACATCTCGCCGAATTCCGGGAACAGCAGGACGAACGTGACCCGCTCGGTGGTGGAAGAACTCCCAGGTGAACTCCTCCTCGGCGTCATCGGCGAAGGTGGCGACGTGCGCCCCGGCGACGGAAGCCCACGGCCGTAGACCGCCCCGACGGGCAGCGGCGCTCCGAGCACGACCACGCGCCCGCCCTCCTTTGTGGCGGCGACCGCGACGGCGAGCCCCTCCGGCGTACCGGTCACGTCGAGAACCAGGGGGTAGGCCATGGCCGGTACCGAGGTCCCGGTCGTTAAGCGGGTGTGCTCCTCGGCTCGCGCCGCCCAGGACCTGACCGCCGACCCGCCGACGGCCAGGCAGTCGCTGCTCACCCTGGCGGCCGCGATCCCGCCGTCAAGACGCGCCCTCGGGCCGGGCGGCCCGGCGAACATCCCGCCATCCGGCTGGAGGAAGAGGCACACCACCTCGCCCGGGTATCCCGCAGATCACTGTGACCCGGTCCGCGGGCCGGACCGGGTCACCCCGCTCATGACCGGCCGGAAGTCCCCTGGCGGAGACCGTCGAAGAGGTCGTCCTCGCGATCGGCGGCGGCCGGGACCCGGTTGAGGTGGCGGATGAAGGACTCCTGCGCGAACGCCCGGTGCTGGGCCTCGGCGGGCATCCGCAGCAGGAAGATGTTCTCGCCCTGGCTCGCGTGCGCCTCCAGCGCCTTGCGTTTGCGCTCCACCTGGTCGGCCACGTCGATCACGGCGGTGATCTGCTCCTCGGGGACGCCGAAGTCCTCGGGGAGCTCCAGGTCCTCGGGGGCGGCGCCGGTCGAGCGGAGATAGGCGAACATCTCGGCGATCCGCTCGCGGGGCACCGCCGTGTAGTAGAGCTTGCCGGGAATCCCGCTGGCCTCGGTCGCGGCGACCGCGATCCGGTGTGCCTGGATGTGGTCGGGGTGACCGTAGCCGCCGTTCTCGTCGTAGGTGACGACGACCTGCGGGCGGTAGCGCTCCATCAGCGCGACCAGCCGGCCCACGGCCTGCTCGAACGGCACGTTGGCGAAGGCGTCCTCGGCCTCGTTTCCGGCCCAGCCGACCATGCCCGAGTCCCGGTAGCCGAGCAACTCCAGGTGGGAGATGCCAAGGTGGGCCGCCGAGGCGCGGAGCTCCTCCAGCCGCAGCGCGCTCACCGCCGCCTCGTCGTGACCGGGCTCCCCCGGCTTCGCCCCGCCGGGCGCGTCACCCTGCTCGCCGTTCGTACAGGTGACCAGGACGGTGCGGATGCCCTCGTCCGCGTATCTGGCCAGGATCCCGCCGGTCCCGATCACCTCGTCATCGGGATGAGCATGAACCGCCATCAACGTCAGCCCGTCACTCACCGACACCGCTCCCTCCGTAGGAAAACCCAGCGAACCGCCTCACCTTACGACGCCCCGCCGACACTCCCAACCGGCGGTCGTCCCGCCGCGGGCCGGAGACACCGCGTCGCTCTCCGCGGGACCGTCCACACGTGCGCGGGGATGGTCCCGGCATGGGCATCGTCAAGAGTCGGTCCGGGACGGCGGTGGTACCGGTGTCAGGCGGGACGGCGCGGGTAGCGGAGTGGTAAGGCAGAAGTGAACGATGCGAAGAGGTGATCGCCATGCCGCGTGGTTCCAATTCCAAGCGCGAGCGGCAGTACAGGCACATCAAGGAGAGCGCGCGACGGCGCGGGGAGAAGGAGAGCCGGGCCGAGGAGATCGCGGCCCGTACCGTCAACAAGGAACGTGCCCGCGCCGGGGAGTCCCGCACCGCAAGCCGCACCTCGACCCAGGACATCTCCTCGTCTCGGCGCGGCGGGCTGCGCTCGCACTCCGGAGCCGGTGGCCGTACCAAGGAGCAGCTCTACGCGGAGGCCAAGCGCCGCAACATCAAGGGCCGCTCGACCATGAGCAAGGCACAGTTGGAGAAGGCCCTCCGCTGAGGATCCGGCGGGCGCGCCCCGCACTCGGAGCCTCATGGCGACCGGGGGCGGCGGGGTCGCGTCCGGCCGGGTCCGTCTCCGGCCACTGATCGGCCCTACCGCCCGCGTTACCTACCTCCGGCGCCGCCGTCCCGATCTGGCGGCCCTGCCGGGCGTCGGTACCGATGGTCCGGCCCCTGGGCGGCCCGTAGTTCGGCGCGGGTGGGCGGGTTCGCTCCCGCGCGCCGGCAGGTGAGGCCCGCCACCGTGGCCGCCTGGTCGAGGATGCCGGTCAGTTCCGCCTCGGACAACTCGCCGATCAGGGCCGGGGTGGCGTGACCGCCTCGCAGCAGCCCGTCGAGCAGGCCGGCGGTGAAGGCGTCTCCGGCACCGACGGTGTCCACCACCTGGACCGGGATCGCCGGTCTCCGGAGCGCGTGGCCGCCTCGGGTCAGCCCCAGGCAGCCCTCGCCTCCGTAGGTGACCACCACCAGGTCGGGGCCCAACCCCAGCCATTCCCGGGCCACCTCGCCGGCCGGCCGGTTCGGGTAGAGCCAGCTCAGGTCCTCCTCGCTCACCTTGACCACGTGGGCGAGGGTCACGTACCGCTCGATGAGCGGGCGTGCGGACGCCGGGTCATCGAGCAGGGCGGGCCGGATGTTCGGGTCGTAGCTGATCAGTACCCGGCCTTCGGCCCTCGCCCGCGCGACGGCGCCGGCGATCCGGTCACCGCCTGGCGGCCGCCAGGCGGCCACGGACCCGGTGTGGACCACCCGGGTCTCCGCCGGCAGGTGCGGCTCGCCGTCCCCCCACTGCCAGTCGGCGGTGCCCTCGACGTAGAAGTCGTAGGCGGCCTGACCCGCCTCGTCGACGGAGACGATGGCGAGGGTGGCCGGCTCGCTCGCCGGGACCGCCCAGCGCAGGTCCACCCCGTTCGCCGCGGCGTGCGCGCGCAGCGTCCGGCCCAGCACCCCGGTGGAGAGGCGGGCGACGAACGCGGTGGGATCGCCCAGGCGGGCCAGGCCGACCGCGACGTTGAGCGGGCTGCCGCCCGGATGCCCGGTGTAGGCCCGGCCGCCGCCCTCCGCGACCATGTCGACGACCGACTCGCCGATGACGGTGATCATTGTCGGCCCGTCCCCGCGGGAGGGGCCACAGGAGTCCTCGAACATGTCACCCACCGATGGATCGTCTCATCGGGAACCGCGCCGTGCATCCGGTGGTGCCGGATGACCGGTCCTCGTGCGCCGACCTCGATCGAACCCACTCGCCGGCGGGCCCGGTCACGCGCGGCGCGCGTACCGCCCGCTGGGCTCGCCCACGACCGCACCGTCACGGAAGCGCACCTGACCTCCGACGACCGTGGTGACCGGCCAGCCGGTCAGGCCGACTCCCTCGAACGGGGAGTGGTCCTGGCCCGACAGGCACAGCTCGGGGGTCACCGTCTGCGCCAGTTCGGGGTCGACGACGGTCAGATCGGCGTCGAAGCCGACGGCGAGGCTGCCCTTGCGGCCCCACAGGTTGTAGGCCTTGGCGGGGTTGGCCGAGGCCAGCTCGGCGATACGGGCGAGGGAGAGCCCGCGCTTGAGATGCCCTTCGGAGAACAGGACCGGATAGAGCAGAGCGGTTCCGCCGAATCCCGGGCGCGCCGGCCAGAGCCGCTCGCCCTTCTCCGCCTCCATGCAGCAGGCATGGTCGGAGGCCACCCAGTCGATCGTGCCGTCGGCGGCGCGCTGCCACAGTGCCTCGCCGTCGGCCCTGGTGCGAATCGGGGGGTTGACCTTCCCGCCGAGGCCGCCCACCGCGTCGAGGCCGTCGTGGTCGAGGCAGAGATGGTGCAGCGTGGTCTCGGCCCGCATGTCGGCCGCGCCGTTCACCTCGCGAGCGAGCACGACGGCCTCGATCGCCTCCCTGCTGGACAGGTGCAGCAGGTTGACGCTGGTGCCGGTGTGGTTCGCCAGCGTGGTCGCCTCGCCGATGGCGACCCGCTCGGTCAGCGGCGGACGTCCCTCGTGATAGGCGCGGAGCGTCTGCGGGTCGCCCTGCGAGCGGACCCGGTCGATGAACACCCTCATCAGCTCGGACTGCTCGCAGTGCAGCGACAGCGACAGCCGCAGGCCGGGATGCGCGTCCTGGACCCGGGCCACCTGCTCCAGAATGAGGTAGAGATGACCGAGGTCGTACTCGTCCCCCATGGTGAAGGCGCGGGCGTCCCGGCTGTTCGCGGCCAGGTCGAAGCCCTTGTAGAACATGTAGTACTTGAACGACGTGACGCCGTGCTCCGCCACCAGGTAGGGAATCTCGGCGATCTGGTCCACGGTCATCGGCGCGAGGTGGAAGCCGTAGTCGGTCCAGGACCGCCCGGAGACCGCTGCGAGGACCTCCGGGAAGATCTCCTCGTAGGAGCCCGTGCGGTCCAGGTAGTGGGAACCGGTACGGAAGTACGACAGCACGGTCGTGGCGCCGCCGACGAGAGACGATCGGGTCTCCTCGAAGGCGTCGGTGGCCAGGTCGCGGTAGATGCCAAGGTGGAAGTGGGCGTCCACGGCCCCGGGAAGGACCACCTTCCCCCGGGCGTCGACCACCTCGCCGGCCTCCGCGGCGGCGATGTCGTGGGCGATGGCCGCTACCTTCCCCTCGGAGACCGCCAGATCGGCGCGGATCTCTCCGTGGTAGGGAAGGACGACGGTGCCCCCCTTGATCAACAGGTCATATCGGGACATACGCGCGACAGCCGGCCCGTGGGGCGGCCGTCACCCCCTTTCCGGTGTGGTCCACCCCATCTGGGCGGACAGTCGTGCGGTGGATTCCAGAAGCGCCTCGACGCACGTGTCGACCTCGGTGCGGAACCGCTCCAGCGGCCCGCTCGACCGCGGCGACGGCCTGCCTGCCGCTCTCCTGGACCGGCGGGTCGGCGACCACGGGGCTCCGGTCTTCCTTCGGCATGTGTTCCTCCAGGGAAAAGGGGCGCTCCCCCTTCGGAGCTCGAAGTCTTCACCAGACTTGTTCCGCAGACGGTAACGCTGTTTCAATAGATTGTGAAGCCCCCGGGGATGCGCTTCGGACGGGCCGTAAACGCAACACACTTCGAGGAGGCCGATCTCGTGGAGGCGGAGCAGATGCCCGGGCCCTCCGGGAGCCCTGCGGGGCCACTGGCCGGCATCGTGGTCGTCGGCGCGGCCACCCTGTTCGCCGGGCCGCCGGCGGCGACGACCCCCGGTGACCACGGCGCCGACGTCGTCAAGGTGGCAGACCCCGAACAGCACGTGCTCTTCGGGCTCTCGGACACACCGGGCCCGATCCGGTGGACAGGCCGCGTGCGCGGCACCGACAACGCGGGCGTCCGGGGTGACCTCGGCGTGAGCGCCGACGAGCTCGACGCCCCGCGAGAGAGGAAGGTGGCGTGATGTCGTTGTGGCGGCACCTCGACGGCTCCAGGATCGTCGATCTCGCTCAGCCGATGCGCACGGGCATGCCCCAGTCGCCGAACCACCCGCGTTTCAGGATGGTCATCGAGCGGCGGCACGGCGACATGGTCCGCGAGGACGGCGGCTCGGCCGCGAACGAGGTCATCCTCACCGGCGGGCACGTGGGCACCCATGTCGACGCCCTCGGACACGTCTCACAGGACGGGTACGTCCACGGCGAGGTCGAGGCGGCGGGCATCCAGTCACACCAGGGCCTGTCCCGGCTCGGGATCGAGACCTTCACCCCGTACGTCGGGCGTGGCGTGCTGCTCGACGTGACCGCCGTGCACGGGGTCGACGTTCTGCCGCCCGGATACGAGGTGACCCCGGAGGATCTCGAAGCCGCGGCGCACAGGGCGGGCGTGCGGCCGCGCGCCGGTGACGCCGTGCTGATCGGCACCGGCTGGTCACGCGAGTGGGACCGGCCGGCCCGTTTCACCGGTGAGGAGGGCGGTGTGCCCGGTCCAGGGCCGGACGCGGCTCGCTGGCTGGTCGAGCAGGGCGTCGCGGTGGCCGGGGGCGAGACGATCGCCTTCGAGCACATCGCGGCGGGCCGCGGACACTCCACGCTCCCCGTACACCGGATCCTGCTCGTGGAGGCGGGCGTGCACATCGTCGAGACGATGCGCCTGACCGAACTGCTCGGCCTCGGGACGCCCGAGTTCCTGCTGGTCCTCAATCCTCTCCCCATCGTGGGCGCCACCGGCGCGCCCGTGCGGCCGCTCGCGGTGCTCACCGCATGAGCGTCGTCTCGGCTCTGGCCGAATTCGCCGCCGCCGGCCGTACGGGCCTGCCTCCCGCGGTCGTCGCGGACGTGACCGGCCGGGTGCTCGACACCTTCGGCAACTGCCTCGCCGCCCAGGAGCTCACCGATCCGGCCGAGCCGCACGAGGCGACCCTGCGGATGGCGAGCCGGTGGGGCGGCGTCGGAGAGTCCTCCGTACTCGGCCACCGGCTGTCGCTTCCCGCGCCCTCCGCGGCGCTGGTCAACGGCACCCTCGCGCACGCGCTCGACTTCGACGACACCCACCTGCCCTCGGTGCTTCACCCGTCCGCCTCCGTCGTGCCCGCGACCCTGGCCGTCGCGGAGTCCGTCGGGGCCTCGGGCACCGAGCTCTGCCAGGCGGTGGCGGTCGGCGACGAGATCACCAACCGGCTGGGCATGGCGTCCTACATCCCCGAGTTGCGCAACTCCCTCTTCTTCGAGAAGGGCTGGCACGCCACGTCGATCTGCGGGACCGTCGGCGCCGCCGCAGGGGCGGCCCTGCTGATGGGCCTTTCCGCCGACGGCATCGCCCATGCCATGGGAATCGCCGCCAGTATGGGAGCGGGGGTCATCGAGGCCAACCGCACCGGCGGCACCGTGAAACGGGTGCACTGCGGCTGGGCCGCCCACTCGGGCGTGGTCGCCGCCACCATGGCCGCCGAGGGGGTGACCGGGCCGCCGACCGTTTTCGAGGGACGTTTCGGCTTCTTCCAGGCGTTCCTCGATGGGCGCTACGACGAGGCCGCGATCACCGACGGGCTGGGCGAGCGCTGGGAGCTGCTGCGTACGGTGTACAAGCCCTACCCCTCCAACCACTTCACCCATCCGGGCATCGACGCCGCCCTCGCCCTGCGCGCCGGAGGTCTGCGGCCCGAGGACGTGGCGGAGATCGAGCTCGGCGTGGCGGCCGCCCCGCTGCGGACGATCGGGGAGCCGCACGAGGAGAAGGTCCGGCCCCGGACGCCGTACCACGCCAAGTTCTCCGGCCCGTACACCGTGGCCAGCGCCCTGATCGGAGGGGGCGGCCTCGGACTGCACCTCGACGACTTCGCCGAGTCCGCCTTCCGTGACGAGCGGCGGCTGTCACTGGCCGCCAAGGTGCGCGTCGTGGCCGACCCGGAGTGCACCGAGGAGTTCCCCCGGGCCTTCTCCGCCGTGTTGCGGGTCCGCACCAGGGATGGACGCCGTCTGGAGCACCGGGTTCACTCCTCGCGCGGCGGGCCCGAACATCCGCTGACGATGGACGAGCTGCAGACGAAGTACACCCTCAACGCCTCTCGTGTGCTGCCGGCCGAGGCGGCCGAGGCACTGGCCCTGGAGGTGCGCGGCCTCGCGACGCGCCGCAGCGTCGCGGGCCTGCTCGACGCGGCGCTGATCACGCACGCCTAGGCGTGGACGCCTCAGCCGCCACCGATCGCGGAAGGCGGCGGCCGAGGCGGTGTCATCCGGCCCCGGTGCGCCGCGACTAAAGGTCAGACTGTTCGAGGAACAAGCATTATCATTCCATCCGCAACCGCATCTCTCCGGGAGTGCGGCCCGGGTACCGGCCCATGCTCCCTGGCCAGGTGCGTGATCGCGTGCTCCGATCGGCTCTGATCCAGGTATAGTCGATGTCTGATGTATTCCTGACCAGAGGCGTGATCACGGGCAGGACCTGCTGTCCCGGCTCGTTCGCCGACGGCTCCCTCCGCAGGACGGCACGGACCGCCAAACGATCGGTTGAGAAGGCGAAACCATGGGGCAGGGCAGCACGCCGTCCACGGCGGGACAGAACGACGCCACGCGCACGGCCCCTCCGGCGGTACCGCCCCCGTTGCCGGTCAGCCGGCTGCGCCCGGCGTACCAGCAGGTCGCCGACCAGCTGCGCGAGCTGATCCTCAACGGCTCGCTCGTCTCGGGACATCGCCTGCCTCCCGAGGCCGATCTCGGCGGCAACTTCGGGGTGAGCCGGAGCACCGTCCGCGAGGCGCTGCGCGTTCTCGCCTCGCAGGGGCTCGTCAGGACGGTTCGAGGCACCACCGGCGGAACCTTCATCGCCCATGTCGAGCCGGACCAGGTCAGCGACTACCTCGAGACCAGCATCGGCCTGATGTCGGGCTCGGACACCCTGACCCTGGCGGACATCCTTGAGGCGCGCGAGATGCTGGAGGTCCGCGCCGCCGGGCTCGCGGCGAGGCGCCGCGAGCCACGACACGTCGACGCGCTGCGGGCCGCCATGGAGCGCGAGAAGCACAGTCGCGGCCGGAGCGTGAGGTTCAACGAGCACCGGCACTTCCACGGGATCATCATCGAGGCGACCGGCAACGGCCTGCTGACCGTGATGACCGAGCCGGTCTTCCGGGTCCTGCAGTCACGGTTCCTCAGCCCGGACGTGCCGCGCGAGTTCTGGGCGCAGGTCGACCGGGAGCACGAAACGATCGTGGATCGCATCGACGCCGGCGACGCCGAGGGCGCCGGCGAGGCCATGCAGGTCCACCTGAGCAGAATCCGTGACGCCTACCACGACTGAGCGAAGGTCCCGGGGACGGACTCCACCGCGCCGAGGACCCGCGAGACCGGACGCCTCCGAGAGTTCGGGCCCGAGTTCCCTCCGGTTTCCACATGCCCGGAGAGGAAGGCTCGCTTGAAATATCTGATGTATTCGCCACAGGCGCTTTTCCCGGCACTTCTGCCGTCGGGCAGCACGGCGGCCTGACTCGATGAGCGCCCCTGTTCTGCCTGTTGAACGATGTGAACGGCACCTCACACCGGCGGCACCGGGGCATCGGACACCTTGGACAGGGCCACCTCATTGCCCTACGCTTCATACGTCTGACATTATCTACCGACGCGAGCATCCGGGGAAGGCAATGGCGATCAAAGAGGGCTGGAAGGGCCGCTTCTTCGAGGACTTCGAGGTGGGTGACGTCTACCAGCATCCCCTGGGCCGGACGGTCACCGAGTCCGACAACACGTGGTTCACCTTGCTGACGATGAACACCAACCAGACGCACTTCAACACCGAGTACGCCGCGCGGTCCGAGTTCACCAGGCCGCTCGTCGTCTCCACCCTGACCGTGGCGATCGCGGTCGGGCAGAGCGTCACCGACATCACCCAGAACGCGTTCGCCAACCTGGGCTGGGACGAGATCAGGATGACCCACCCGGTCTTCGCGGGTGACACGTTGTACAGCGAGTCGCTCGTGCTGGAGAAGCGGGAGTCCGGCAGCCGCCCCCACGCGGGCATCGTCACCGTGCGCACCCGGACGCTCAACCAGGACGGGGACGAGGTCTGCTCGTTCAAGCGCACCTTCTACGTCTACAGAAGGGGCGCGCCCCAGCTGGAGGGCCTCTTCCCGACCGGCAAGAAGCCGCTCACCGGCGACCAGGGGCCGTCCCACCCATGAGGATCACTTTCGCCCCCTGGGGTGAGTCCCTCGGGGAGCTGACGGAGGTGGCCCGCAGGGCGGAGGCCGCGGGCGCCGAGGTCATCTGGGTTCCCGAGCTGCATCGCAGCGCCACCGTCACCGCGGCGGCTCTCGCGACGGCCACCAGGCGGGCCAGGATCGGCACCGCCATCGCGCTCGCCTTCACCCGCAGCCCGATGATCACCGCCCTGGAGGCGCTCGACATCGACGAGCTGTCGGACGGGCGCTTCGTCCTGGGGCTGGGAACCGGTGTGCGGCGGCTCAACGAGGACTGGCACAACGCCCGCTTCGGCAAGCCCGCCGGGCACATGAGGGAGACCGTCCGGAACATCCGCCACTTCTGGGAGACCTGCACCACCGGCGCCGAGATCGCCCTCACCGGCGAGTACGAGCCGATGCGGATGCGGGGCTACGAGCGGCCCTTCGGGGTGCGGCGGACGGACATCCCGATCTACCTGGCGGCGATGGGACCGGTGATGACCCGGCTGGCCGGGACGATCGGCGACGGCTGGATCAGCCACGAGCTCTGCTCCCCGCGCTACCTGGACGAGCTGGTCCTGCCGGAGCTGGAGGCGGGGATCGCCCGGGTCGAGGGTAAGAGGCGCGCGGACTTCGACGTCGTGGTGTCCGCCTGCTGCTCCGTCGCCGGCGACCGGCGGACAGCCGTCCGCCGCGTGTCGGGGGTCGTCGGCTTCTACGCCAGCGTCCGCACCTACGCCGACTTCTTCGGTTTCCACGGCCTGGCCGACCAGCAGCGGGCGGTCGTCGACGCGTTCCGGCAGGGCCGGGGCGCGGACTACCTCGCCGGCTCCGTCTCCCCGGAGATGGTCGACGTGCTCACCATGACCGGCACCCGCGACCAGGTGGCCGAACGCATCGCCGGTTACGCGGGGAAGGCCGATTCGGTGAAGCTCAGCCCGCCGACCCACGGGCTCACCGCCGCCGAGATCCGCGCGGCTCAGAACGAGATCCTGTCGCTCATGGCAGACATCGCAGGGAGCACCTCTTGAAGCCTCTGGAAGACATCCGGATCATCGCCGTCGAGCAGTACGGGGCCGGTCCGTTCGGCAGCGTGCACCTCGCCGACCTCGGTGCCCAAGTGATCAAGATCGAGGACCCGAGGGTGGGCGGTGACGTCGGCCGCTACGTGCCGCCGTACGGCGAGGGTGAGGACTCGCTGTTCTTCGAGACCTTCAACCGCAACAAGCGCAGCCTGTCCCTGGACCTGTCCTCGGCGGCCGGGCGCAGGGTCTTCGAGGACCTGGTGAAGGTCTCCGACGTGGTCTACTCCAACCTCCGCGGCGACGTCCCGGCGAAGATCGGTATCGTCTACGACGACCTCAGGCATCTGAACCCGGCCATCGTCTGCTGCTCGCTCACCGGTTTCGGGATGACCGGCCCGCGCCGGAAGGAGCCTGGCTACGACTACGTGCTCCAGGGTCTGGCCGGTTGGATGGATCTCACCGGCGAGCCCGACGGGCCGCCCACCAAGTCCGGGCTCTCCCTGGTCGACTACTCGGGCGGGCTGGTCGCCGCCCTCTCGCTGCTGGCCGGCGTGCACGCGGCACGGCGCGACGGGACGGGCATGGACTGCGACGTCAGCCTGTACGACACCGCGATCGGGATGCTGACCTATCCGGCCGCCTGGCACCTGAACGCGGGCTTCACCCCGGCCCGTACCCGCCACTCGGCCCACCCCTCGCTGGTGCCGTTCCAGGCGTTCGAGGCCAGTGACGGCTGGCTGGTCGTCGGCTGCGCCAAGGAGAAGTTCTGGGCCCGCCTCGCCGACGTCGTCGGCCATCCCGAATGGGCCGAGCCGGACTCCCCCTACGGCTCGTTCGCGGGCCGGCAGCGAAACAGTGTGGAACTGCTCGGACTCCTGGAAGAGATCTTCCGGAAGCGCACCGTGGCCGAGTGGCTGAAGGTCCTGTATCCGGCCTCGATCCCCTGTGCGCCCATCAACGACGTCGCGGCCGCGCTGGCGGAGGAGCACACCAGGGCGCGCGGGTTGCGCGTCACCACCGAGCACCCCCGGTTCGGCACGGTCGAACAGGTCGCCTCACCGGTGCGGGTCGGCAGCGAGCCGCCGACCTACCGCCGTGCCCCGCTCCGCAACGAGGACTTCGACCTGGTGGTCCGTGACATCGTGGGATACGACGACGCGACGATCGACGAGCTGACGGCCCAGGGCGCGTTCGGCGAGGTGACCGGGGCGGCCACCCGATGATCGCTCGGGAACTGGCCGCCTGGGCGCTCGGTCTGACCGACGTTCCCGCATCGGTCCGCCGGGCCGCCACCCGGCACCTGCTCGACGGGGTCGGCACCGCGCTCGGCGCGTACCGGACCGGAGCCGCGGCCCCCGCGCTGACCGTGGCGCGAGACCTCGGCGGCCCCGCCGAGGCGACGGTCCTCGGCACCGGCCACCGGCTCTCGGCGCCCGCCGCGGCCCTCGCCAACGGCACGCTCGTGCACGCCCTCGACTTCGACGACACCCACGCCGGCGGCCTCGTGCACGCCACCGCCGTCGTCCTGCCCGCGGCGTTCGCCGTCGGCGAGCAGGTCGGCGCGCCAGGCCGGGAGGTGCTCACCGCCGCCGTGGCGGGGTACGAGACCGCCTGCCGGGTGGCCGCCGCCGCCCCGCACGGATTCCACGCGCGCGGCCTGCACGCGACGATGGTCGCGGGCGTCTTCTCCTCGGCTCTGGTCGCCGCGCGGCTGCTCGGCCTGGACGTCGCCCGGACCACCGACGCGCTGGGCATCGCGGGCAGCCAGGCGGGGGGCCTGCTGGCCTTCCTCGGCACCGGGGCCTCCACCAAACAGCTCCATCCCGGGTTCGCCTCGCAGTCGGGCGTCATCGCCGCCCGCCTGGCGGCGGCGGGTGCCACCGGGCCGGAGACGGTCTTCGAAGGGCCGCACGGCGTCTTCGACGCGCTCGCTCAGGGTGGCGTGGACCCGCGGTCGATCACCGCCGACCTCGGCGACCGGTGGGAGACCACCCGGATCGGCATAAAGCCATACGCGGCCTGCCAGCTCTCGCACGCCACCATGGGGGCGACCCTCGACGCGATGGCGCGCGAGCCGTTCGGCCCCGAGGACGTCTGCGAGATACATGCCCAGGTCCACCCCGACTCCGCCTCGGTGGTCTGCGACACCTCCCGCGACCTGCTGCGACCGGCGAGCGCCTACGCCGCGAAGTTCTCGCTCCCCTGGACCGTCGCGGCACTGGTCGTCGACCGGGGGGTGAGCCTGGACACCTTCGAGCCGCGCTCGATCGCCCGTGCCGAGGTGAGCGAGCTCGCCGCCCGGGTCCGCTGGGAGGTCGCCGAGCCCTCGGGGCTCGTCGCCGCCGACGCGCCGGGACGCGTCTCCGTCAGGCTCCGCGACGGCCGGGTCGTCGACGGTTCCGTGCGGCGCAGCGAGGGGGGCGGGGCCAACCCGCTCAGCCGGGACGCGCTGATAGCCAAGTTCGAGGGCAACGTGGGAGGCCGGGCGACCGGGCTCGTCGACGTCGTCGAGGCGCTCGACCGGCAACCGGACCTCACCGCCGTACTGAGCGCCGCGGCCGCCGCCGCAGCCGAGTTCGCCCAGCGCAGTCAGGAGCAGAGATGACGTTGCGAGCTGTCAGACCCGCCGAGTTCCCCTGGTTCCCCTACGAGGGCTTCACCTTCTGCCTCGCCCTGTCCGAAGGCGACAGCGCCTGGTCGTCCGGGCACACCGCGGCCGCACGGGACGAGGCGCTCGGCAAGATGGTCGTCTCCGGCACCATGGAGGAGCAGGCGCGGATCGCCTACCGGAAGGTGCTGACGATCATCGAGGCCGCCGGCCTCGGCCCGGACGACGTGGTGCACGTGACGGAGAACGTCACCCTCGCGGGCCTGCCCGACTACGAGGCCGCGGCCGCCGTGCGCGAGGAGGTCTTCGGGGCGCACCGGCCCACGCTCTCCACGGTGGTGGTGGAGCGACTGGTCCGCTCGGCCGCGTTGCTGGAGATCGAGATGCACGCCGTCAGGGGCGGCGGCACCGAGCTGCCGGCCGCCGGCGGGTGGGCCGCCTCCCCGGTGCGCGAGGGGCATGACGGCGCGGTGTACCTGCCGACCGTCGTGCCCGTCGACGAGTCCGGCGACATCGTCTCCCCCGGCGACTTCGTGGGCCAGTACGCGTACTGCCTCGACCGGGCGGACGCGCTGCTGCGCCAGGCGGGACTGTCCCTGGACAACGCCGTCACCACCTACGACTACTCGACTCCCGCGTCCCGCGGCGTCTACCGCAAGAGCCACCGGGTGCGCAAGGAACGACTCGGCGGAGCGGGGGTGTATCCGGGGGCCGGGGGCATCCTGATGAGCCGCCTGCACCACCCGGAGTCCATGGTCGCGATCGACGTCACCGCCTCCAGGCATCCGCTGGAACCGGTGAACCCGGGCTGGTCCCGGTACGACACCCTGACCTACTCGCCGGGCGTCCGGGCGGGCCGCACGCTGTTCATGTCCGGTTTCGCGGCGCTGGACATGGAGACCCAGGAGGCGCTCCACCCCGGCGATCTCAGGGCGCAGGCCGAGGAGACCTACGGGGCGATCCGGCAGCTGCTCTCCCACGCCGGTCTCGGTCCCGAGAACCTGCTCTCGACCGTCGAGTTCTGCGTCGAGTCGGCCCTGCCGGACTACCGCGTGGTCGCGCCGGTCCGTGAGCGCCTGCTCTCCCCCCCGTGGCCGGCCTCGACCGGAGCGATCTGCAAGGAGTTGCTCCGTCCCGAGTTCCTGCTCGAGGTGTTCCCGACCGCCCTCTATCCGAAGGACCCGTCGTGACGCTGCTCACCGAGGAGATCCGCGCGCTCGTCGGGCGCAGGCGGGTCTACACCGCGCCGGAGGAGCTCGGCGCCGCCGCGTGCAGGTACTTCGGCCTGGCCGTCGGGGACGACAACCCGCTGTACTCCGATCCCGAGTACGCGCGCGCCCAGGGGCTGGCCGGGGTGACCGCTCCGCCCACCCTGATCTGCGAGACGAACCAGTACGCCGGCCTGCCGATAGGCCCCGACGGCGACGCCGGGCACAACTGGGGGATCGAGATCCCGGGCACCCGCAAGGTCCGCGGCGGCAACTCCTACGTCTTCCACCGCAGGATCCGCCCCGACGATGTCGTCACCGCCACCTGGGAGATCAAGGACGCGACGGAGAAGACCACCAGGTCCGGCGCGGAGATGCTGATCGTCACCTCGCGGGCGGCCTACACCGACCAGCGGGGCGAGCTGCTCGCGGAGAACGAGGAGACCATCATTTTCGTATCGCTGGAGGCCGGGGCATGACCCACGAACCCGGGGAGGTCGTCCCCCCGCTCGAACGCAGGATCGGGCTCGCGGACATGGTCGCCTACGCGGGAGCCACCTGGGACTGGTACCGGCTGCACTACGACTCCGAGTTCGTCGCCAGGCAGCGGGTTCCCGCGCCGGTCGTCGACGGCCAGGTGTTCGGGGCCCTGCTGGTCGAACAGATCCAGGACTGGCTCGGTCCGCGGTGTTTCGTGCGTGAACTGGACTTCGCTTTCAGGTCACTGGTCTTCGCCGAGGAGACGGTCCGCTGCGAGGGCACGGTCTCGGAGGTCGGTGACGACTTCCT
This sequence comes from Streptosporangium sp. NPDC049248, assembly GCF_040678965.1. Taxonomy (NCBI): domain Bacteria; kingdom Bacillati; phylum Actinomycetota; class Actinomycetes; order Streptosporangiales; family Streptosporangiaceae; genus Streptosporangium; species Streptosporangium sp. NPDC049248. The sequence goes on along the minus strand of NZ_JBFAQY010000017.1, from coordinate 78,443 downwards.
GGTGCTCAGCCAGCGGGTGGTCGTGATCGGTGCCGACGGCGGGGTCGACCGGGTCGCCGCGGGTCCCGCGCGCGCCCGGGTCCTGCTCGGCGTCGCCGACGGACCGGGGGCGAGACCCGGCGTCGCCGGCGGACCGGAGGTGAGATGAGGACCGGTGTCGCGATCGTCGGGGCCGCCGAGTCGGATCTCGGGGTCACCAACCGGTCGGTTCTCGGCCTGCAGGCCCAGGCGATCGGCCGGGCGCTCGCCGACGCGGGGCTGACCCTGCGTGACGTCGACGGGCTGGCGACGACCGGGGTCTCCCGGTTCTCCGCGACCCAGCTCGCCGACCACTTCGGGCTCCAGCCGCGCTGGACCGACTCGACGTACGCGGGCGGCTCCGCCTTCGAGATGTTCGTCGCGCGGGCGACCCAGGCCATCCAGGCGGGTCAGGCCGAGACCGTCGTGATCAGCTTCGCCTCCAACCAGCGGTCGGCCCGTTCCCGCTCTCTCGGGGGCGTGGTGGAGGACCACACACCGGAGGCCCAGTTCGAGACGCCGTACGGCCCGCTCTTTCCGCTCTCGTACTACGCGATGGCCGCGCGACGCTACCTTCACATGTGCGGCGGGACGCGGGAGCAGCTCGCCGAGGTCGCCGTGGCGGCGCGGGAGTGGGCGCTGCTGAACCCCGCCGCGTTCCGCCACGGCACCCGGTCGCTGACCGCCGAGGAGGTGGTCGGCTCCACGATGATCTCCAGCCCGCTGACCGCTCTGGACTGCTGCCTGGTCACCGACGGCGGCGGCGCCATCGTGCTGACCTCCTCCGAGCGCGCGAGGGACCTGCGCAGGAAGCCGGTGGAGGTGCTCGGGTACGGCGAGCGCACCACCAACACCTCGATGACCGCCGTCGCCGACCTGACCGTGACCGGCGCGGTCGGCTCCGGCGCCGACGCGTTCGCGCGGGCCGGCGTCACCCCGGCCGACATCGACGTGGCGCAGGTCTACGACTCGTTCACGATCACCGTGGCGCTCACCCTGGAGGCGCTGGGCTTCTGCGGCCGGGGCGAGGCGCTGGACTGGATCGCGGACGGCAGGATCCGCCCGGGTGGCGACTTCCCGCTCAACACCTCGGGCGGTGGCCTGTCCTACTGCCATCCCGGCCAGTTCGGGGTCATGTTGCTGATCGAGGCGGTGGCGCAGCTGCGCGGCGAGGCCGGTGACCGGCAGGTTCCCGGCGCGCGTCTCGCGCTGGCCCACGGTACGGGAGGAATCCTGTCGACGCACGCCACCGTGGTGCTGGGGGTGGACACGTGATCGCCCCCGAGGTTCCGCCGCCCGACGAGATCACCCTGCCCTGGTGGGAGGCGACCAGGGACCGCCGGCTGCTGGTGCAGACCTGCGCCGGCTGCGCGGGAAGGCAGCACCCGCCGCGCGCGCTGTGCGTGCACTGCGGCTCTGACCGTCTGGACTGGGGCACGTCGGCCGGGACCGGCGTGGTGGACTCGTTCACCGTCGTGCACCGGGCGCCGCGCCCGGAACTCGACGTTCCCTATGTCATCGCCCGCGTCCGGCTGGCCGAGGGAGTCATCCTGCTCACCCGGCTGGAGGGCCGGCCGGAGGAGGAGTGGCGCATCGACGACCCGGTCCGGCTCACCTGGGTGGGCCTCGGTGACGGGCGTGCCCTTCCCGTCTTCGTTCCCGCCGACGTCTCCTGAACAGCTTCCGAACACCGGAGTCTACGGAGGCTCCGGTCAAGAAAGGCAGTCGCAGTGGATTTCCAGCTTGACGAGGACCAGCGCGAGTTCCGCGCCGTCCTGCGCGACTTCGTCGATCGGGAGATCATCCCGGTCGCCCGTGAGTGGGAGCAGTCCGGCCGCTATCCGACGGAGATCGTCGACGGGATGCGGGAGATGGGCCTGTTCGGGATGACGATTCCCGAGGAGTACGGCGGCCTCGATCTCGACCCCGTCTCGTTCGCGCTGGTCTTCGAGGAGATAGCCCGTGGCTGGATGGGCATCGCCGGCATCCTGGGCAGCCACTCCCTGGCCTGCCGGATGATCGCGATGCGCGGCACGGAGGAGCAGAAGCGGAAGTACCTTCCCGACCTCGCCGCCGGCGTCCGCCGTACCGGCATCGGCCTCACCGAGCCCGACGCCGGCACCGACCTGCAGGGCATCCGCACCACCGCGACGCTCGACGGTGACCACTACGTCGTCAACGGCACCAAGATGTGGATCACCAACGCGCGGTACGCGGATCCGCTCCCGGTCCTGGTCAAGACCGACCCGAGCACCTCCCCCGCGCACAAGGGCATGAGCGTGCTCCTGGTGGACTCCTCCCTGGAGGGCTACCGGGTCACCAAGGACATCCCCAAGCTCGGCTACAAGGGCACCGAGTCCTGCGAGGTGGTGCTCGACAATGTGCGCGTCCCCAGGGAGAACCTGCTCGGCGGCGTCGAGGGCAAGGGGATGCAGCACGCGCTCTCCGCTCTGGAGTGGGGCCGGGTGAACATCGCCGCGCGTTCGGTCGGCATCGCCCAGCGCGCCCATGACGAGGCGTTCGCCTACGCCAGGCAACGCAGGGCGTTCAATCAGGCCATCGCCGACTTCCAGGCGATCCAGTTGCAGCTGGGGAACCTGTCCACCCAGGTCCAGGCCGCTCGTCTGATGGCCTACTGGGCCGCGGACGCGGTCCGCAAGGGGCGCGCCGACGGGGAGACGGGCATGGCGAAGATCTTCTGCTCCGAGGTCGCCCTGGCGGCGTCGATCGACGCGATGAAGATCCATGGTGGCTACGGCTACTCCACCGAGTACGAGGTGGAGCGCCTCTACCGCGACTCGATCCTGATGAGCATCGGCGAGGGCACGAACGACGTCCTGCGCACGCTGGTGGCCAAGTCCGTCCTCCGCGGCGAGACGGCCCTCTGAAACCGCCGTCGACCGGCTGGTGATCACGCCTTGACGCCCCACCCGGTCGATGGAAACACTGTTCCTATTATGGAAACACACTTCGCGGCCGAGCGAGAGACACGCGTGGCGTCCGCCCCGGGAACGCGCCCCGCCCGGTCGCCCGCCACCGGCGTCGACGCCGAGGGCGCGCGACCAGCGATGATCATCGTGGGGGCCGGGCCCGGCGGCCTCGCCTGCGCCATCACCGCCGCGGACGCGGGGGCCAGGGTGCTGCTGCTGGAGAAGGCGCCCGACGTGGGAGGCGCGCTGCCCTACTCCGGCGGCCACCTGTCCGCCGGAGGGTTCTCCGCACAGCGTGAGCGCGGCATCGACGACGATCCGGAACGTCACTTCGAGGACATCCGGCGCATCAGCCGGGGCACCGCCCGCGAGGATCTGACCAGGCTGTCACTGCGCGAGCAGCCGGCCGTGCTGGAATGGCTGATCGCGTCCGGATTCGTCCCCGACCCGCAGACCCCCCGCATCGTCCACGGTCACGAGCCGTACCGCACGCCACGCACCGTCCACGCCACCGCCCTGCCCGGCGGCCCGGCGATCCTGGCCGCGCTGCGCCCGCTGCTGGACGCGCACCGCGCCGCCGGCCGGATCGACCTGCGCTGCGGGGTACGGGTCACCGAGCTGCTGGTCGAGGACGGCGCGGCGACCGGGGTGATCACCGAGGACGGCACCCGGTGGCGGGCACCCGCGGTGGTACTCGCCACCGGTGGATTCGGGTACGAGCCGGAGCTGTTCGCCGAGCTGGAGGGCGCGCCGCTGACCACCTCGGCGGCCCCCACCTCCACCGGCGACGGGCTGCTGATGGGCCGGCGGGCCGGGGCGGGCCTGCAGGGTTCCGGCATGTACATCCCGACCTTCGGCGGGCTGCCCCCGAACGACGGGGACCTGCGGGTGGACTGGTCGCACCGGCCCCAGCTGGTGGCCGTCGAGCGGCCCCCCTGGGAGATCTACGTCGACCGGCGTGGCCGCCGCTGGATCGCCGAGGACGAGCCGAGCATCGACCGCAAGGAACGGGTGCTCACCACCGTCGAGCAGATGACCTTCTGGATGGTGTTCGACGCGCGGGCGCTCCGCGAGTCACAGCCGATGGTCCACGGGTGGAGTCCAGCCGAGCTGGTCGCGCAGTGCGGGCAGCGCCGCGGCGTGCACCAGGCCTCCGACCTGGCCGGACTCGCCAAGCAGGCGGGCATCGACGCGGCCGGGCTCATCGACGAGGTGACCCGGTACAACCTCTTCGTGGCGGCTGGGCGGGACCCCGACTTCGCCCGCGCCCACCTGCCCGCGCCGATCGCCGAGCCGCCGTACTACGCGATCGAGAACCACCCGGTCACCCTGATCACCTTCGTGGGACTCGACGTGGACGCGCGGCTGCGGGTGCGTCGCGGCGACGGGCAGGTCATTCCCGGCCTGTACGCGGTCGGTGAGGTGATCGGCTCCGCCGCCGTCAACGGCAACGCGTTCTGTTCCGGCATGTGCCTCACCCCGGCCATGGCATTCGGCCGGCTGGTGGGCCGCCGGCTCGCCATGGCCGGGAGGTGACCGACCGTACGGCCAGGGGCGACCGAGCAGTACCGGAAAAGAGCGACCCGGCTCGGGTGAGTCAGTGTGCGAAGCGGAAACCCGCCGCCCGCAGCCTGGCGGAGCTCACCGGTACCGACGGGGTCTTGATCTCGGCGCGGTAGCTCAGCTCCGGCCAGCCCTGCTCGGCGCAGATCCGGCCGAACACCTCCTCGTTGGCCGGCGGCACGACTCCGTCCGGGACCGCGTTGAAGACCCCGACGAGGTCATGGCTCACCACGAAGTCGAGCGCGGCGGCCGCGTCACGGTAGTCGACGCGGTACAGCAGGGCGTCCGCCGCGAACGGCACGCTGCCGCCGAGCATCTCGTGGGCGAGCTTCACCCGGGTCACGTAGTCGATGTCGCGCGGGTGCCCGTACACATCCGGAATGCGCACCACCGCCCCGCGCGGCGTGGCCAGGACGGCGTCCTCGGCGGCGACGAAGTTGCGCGGCGACGCGTCCGGATCGTCGGTCGTCGGGCTCGACTCGTCCAGCGGTCGTCCGTCACCGGAACCGTAGACGGACGTCGAACTGGTGAAGACGACTCGCGGGTGCACGGCGGCGGCGGTCCGCGCGGTGGCGGTGAGGGTGTCCGCGTACTCGGCGATCCGGCCGTTCGCGTCAAAGGAGCGGGCGACCCGCGGGCTCACCGTCAGCACGACGGCGTCGGCGCCGCGCGTCGCGTCCCGCACCGCCGCGCTGTCGCTGCCCCGCAGGATCGCCACGTCGGCGCAGACGGCCTTGAGCTCGTCGACACGCTCGGCCGAGGTGGTGGTGCCGGTCACCTGATGACCCGCGGAGGTCCAGCGGCGGGCGAGTTCCATGCCCACGTTGCCACAACCGATGATGACGTAACGCACAGCGCGACCTCCAAAAGGGAAACAATGTTTCACTCTGCCGCATCATTGGTCCGCCGCCAAGCGTTCCGGGCCCCGTGCCGAATGATTCCTCCCGGATCGCCCGGCCAGACGACTCCGGCGCGGCCTTCCGGTCACCTTTCCCCGTCACCGTTCGTCATTGACATGACACTCACAGTGACAGAGAGGGGGCCTTATGATCACCACCCCGGCCGTCGAGGAACCGGCCACATCCTTGCTGCACCTGGATTCCAGTGCCGCCCGTTTCCATGACTCGGTCAGCAAACAGCTGACCGCGTTGTTCGCCGACACCTGGCGAGGGCTGCACGACGGCGCCGGATACCGCTACCGGGACCTGGCCGCCGACCCGGTGCCACTGGTGACCTCCGCCTTCGTCACCCTCGGCCAGCGGGTGCAGCGGCACGGCGGCGTCCCGCCGGCCGAGGTGTCCGTACTGGTCGAGGGCCCGGCCGAGGAACGGGAGTGGACACTGACCCGGCCGCTGATCACAGAACTGCTGGCCACGGACACGGTGCTGATCGGTGTTCCGATGTACAACTTCTCGGTCCCCGCCGCGCTGAAGGCATGGATCGACCGGGTGACATTCCCGGGGGCGTTCACCGACCCGGGTACCGGGGACAGCCTGCTGCGCGGCACGACGGTGGTGGTGGTCACCGCGCGAGGCGGCTGCTACCGACCGGGCACGCCCCGGGACGGCTTCGACTTCCAGACGCCCTACCTGCGGGCGTACTTCGGTGACCTCGGGGTGGCCGAAGAGGACCTGCACTTCGTCCACGCCGAGATGACCCGAGCCGGGGACGTGCCGGGGCTGGCCCGTTTCCGGGCGCTGGCGGCGAGCTCGCTGACGGCGGCCCGGGCCGCGGTGACCGAGCTGGCCGCCCGGCCTCCGGCCGGCCGGTCGGTCACCTCTGGCCGTCGCGGTTCGTCATAGGAGTGAAGAGATGGACCGTACGAGAGATTGACAAGGAGATACGCCTCATGAGTGAAACCGTCATCCGTGTCGGCGGTGCGCCGGTGACCCTCATCAACGTCTTTGATGTCGACGCGTCGAAGCAGCAGGAGCTCATCGACCTCCTGAACGAGGGAACCGAGAAGGTGATAAAGAACCGGCCGGGCTTCGTCTCGGTGAACATACTCGCCAGCGTCGACGGCACCCGGGTCGTCAACTTCGCCCAGTGGCGCAGCCAGGACGACGTCAAGGCCACCATGGCCGACCCGGAGGTCCAGTCCCTCGGGAAGAGGACGGCCGAGCTGGCGAAGCCGGCACCGCACGTGTACTCGGTGGTCTCCATCCACCATGCCTGATCTCTGAGGACTCTCCGACCGGGAGTCCCGAGACGACCGCGGATCGCCCCGCCGACCGGTCCGGCCGGCGGGGCCGATCGCCGGATTCCATGGCCCGAGCCCGCCGCAGATCATCGACGCGCGAGGAGCACAACAGTCACCATGACCACCGCCAATACCGCTGACATCGTGATCACCGGCGCGGGGATCGGGGGGCTGAGCACAGCCCTGGCCCTGCACGCCCGGGGGATCGACGCGATCGTGCTGGAGGCCGCCGGCGAGATCCATCCGCTCGGGGTCGGGATCAACATCCAGCCCGCCGCCATCGCCGAGCTGGTCGGCCTCGGACTCGGCGACGAGCTGGCGGCGACCGGCATTCCCACCCGCGAGCACCGCTACCTCGACCACACGGGCACCACGCTGTGGGCCGAACCCCGGGGTGTCGCGGCCGGGCACCGGTTCCCGCAGTACTCGATCCATCGAGGGGAACTGCAGATGATGTTGCTGGCCGCGGTCCGCGACCGGCTCGGCCCCGGCGCGGTCCGCACCGGAACCCGCCTGCACACCTTCGAACACACCCGTGACGGCGTCCGTGCCCACACCCACGACCGGGCCACCGGCGGCACGACCGTATTCGAGGGCGCCGCACTGGTCGGCGCCGACGGGCTGCACTCCGCGGTCCGCTCCCAGCTCCATCCCGACCAGGCCCCGCTGTCCCCGGGCGGGGTGCACATGTGGCGTGGCCTGACCGAGCTGGACGACTTCCTCGACGGACGCACCATGATCGTGGCCGGCGACGAGCAGGCCACCCGGCTGGTCGCCTACCCGATCTCGGCACGCCACCGCGAACGCGGCAAGGCCCTGGTCAACTGGGTGTGCCTGGTCACCGCCCCCGGAGCGGAGGTGTCCGGCGACCCCGACTGGGACCGTCCCGGACGACTCGAGGACGTGCTGCCCCACTACCTGCACTGGGACTTCGACTGGCTCGACGTCCCGGACATGCTCGCCCGGAGCGGTCGGATCCTGCACTACCCCATGGTCGACCGCGATCCGCTGGCCGATTGGGGGAACGGCCGGGTCACCCTGCTCGGCGATGCCGCCCACCTGATGTACCCGATCGGCGCCAACGGTGCCTCGCAGGCCATCCTCGACGCGGCCTGCCTCGCCGCCGAACTCGCCCACCACGGCGATGCGGCCACCGCGCTGCGGCGCTACGAAACCGCCCGGCGTCCCGCCACCACCGCGATCATCCACGCCAACCGGAACATGGACCGCACCGAACGTGCCATGGCCCCCCGCACCGACCAGGACAAGAGCACCGCCCTGGCAGCGCTCACCAGCGCCTACCGCAGCACCGTCGAACGCCACTACTCCGCCGACGGCGATGTGAACTCGCTGCTGGAATCAGGTAAGTAGTCCCGTTCCCCCGCCGGATTCACCGACGCCGGCATCCGCCCCAGGCGGATGCCGGCGTCGGTGCTCGCCGCGCGAGCTCTGTCGCCTCGATACGGCCGTGGGCCCCGGTGGCCGGGGCCCACGCCGGTGCTACGGCACCGTTCTCAGGACCGGGTCAGTGACGAGTCGTCGTGCAGGACGAAGCCCTCGTAGCCGGCTCCGGCCACCTCGCGCAGCTTCTGGCGGTACGCCGCCAGCCCCGCGAAGTAGAACATGACCCCTCTCCTCTTACCCGGGATGTTGCCGCCGTTGATGAAGGAGTCGACCTTCGGGAAGAGGGTGTGGCCGGCGAGCTCCTCGCAGACCGCGGTCCAGGCGTCCTCCGCGCTCTTGGTGGCCTCGACCGAGGGCCGGTCGTACTTCCGCGACGCCGCGATCAGGTCGGTGATCCACTCGACCTGGGTCTCGATCGCCGGCGGCAGGTTGCTGAAGACGGTGTTCGGACCGTAGATCATGAACAGGTTCGGGAATCCGGGGGTGGCGATGCCCAGGTAACTGCTGACCCCGTCCTGCCAGTGCTGCCGGATGGTCTCGCCGCCGCGGCCGCGGATGTCCATCCGCCGGTAGCTGCCGTCGACCGCGTCGAACCCGGTCGCGAAGACCAGGACGTCGAGCTCGTGCTCGACACCGTCCTCGGTGAGCAGGCCGTTCGGGGTGATCTCCCTGATCGGATTCTCCTTGAGGCTGACCAGGGAGACGTTGTCGCGGTTGAAGGTCTCGTAGTAGTCCTCGTTGCTGATCGGGCGCCTGGCGTAGTAGTCGTTCGGGGTGAGCTTGCGCGCGGTCTCCTGGTCCTTCACGATCTCTCTGATCTTCGACCTGATGAACTCGGCGGCGGCCTCGTTGGCGGCCGGGTCGCTGGCGATGTCGGAGAACGTGCCCAACATGAAACGGAAGGCGTTCCCCCTGTCCCAGGCATCCTGGAACACCCGCCGGCGTTCCTCCTCGGAGACGCTCATCGCGGGAACGTCGCTCTCCTGGAACCCGCATCCTACGTAGGAGTTCCAGACCTGCTCCCAGACCTCCTCGTAGTTGGCCCGGTACTTCGCCTTGAACTCGTCGCTGAGCGGGCCGTTGCCGGACGGGACGACGTACTGCGCCGACCTCTGGAACACCGTCAGGTGCCCGGCCGTCTTCGAGGCCGCGCAGATGAACTGGGTGCCGGTCGAGCCGGTGCCGATGACGCCGACCCGCTTGCCCTCGACCGAGAGATCCTCGGGCCAGGCGCCGGTGTGGACCAGGCGGCCCCGGAAGCTGTCACGTCCCTTGATGTCGGGAAGGTTGGCCGCCGACAGGACGCCCAGCGCGGTGACGAGATAGCGTGCGGTGAGGCTCTCACCGCTGTCCGTGGTCACGGTCCAGACGCTGCGCGAATCGTCGAACACCGCGGATTCGATGCTCGTGTTGAGCTGAATGTCCCTGCCCAGGTCGTACTTCTCGACCACCGACTCGAGGTAGGCCCGCATGTCGGCCTGATCGATGTAGCGGTTGTTCCCGATCGGCTCCTGGAGCGCCTCCTTGTCGAACGCGTACCGGTAGACCAGGCCCTCGCTGTCCGACTTGGCGCCCGGGTAACGATTCCAGTACCAGGTGCCGCCGACACCACCTGCCCGGTCGAAGGCCCGGGCGGCGAGGCCGAGCTCGTTGCGAAGCTTGTGCAGCATGTAGATGCCGCCGAACCCGGCCCCGATGACGATCGCGTCGAGGTCGGTCTTCCTGTCGATCACGGGTGAACTCCTTCGTGTCTGTGTCCCGGGTTCATGTGGGCGACCGGATCGGCCGCGATGCCGGTCGCACGAATCTCGGTGTCTAGCCGTGGCGAGCCCTCACGGCTGGAGCCTGACGGCGCTCCAGCCCGCCGGCGTCCGGTCGTAGCGCAGTCTCCGATGCAGCCTGCTGGCGGCGGCGGACCAGAATTCGACGGTGACCGGCGCCAGGCGGTAGCCGGCGAACCTCGCCGGTCTGGGCAGGGGTGAGCCGCACGCCGACAGGCGGTCCGCCTCCAGCCGCAGCCGGGAGACGTCGTCGATGGGTTCGCTCTGCCTGGAGGCCGTTGACATGGCGTGCAGCGGCACCGGGCGGGCGGCCCACAGCCGATCCGCCTCAGGCTCGCTCAGCAGGACCGCGGTGCCCGAGACGATCACCTGTTGCGCGGTCTCCCGCCAGTACAGCACCCCCGAGGCCCAGCCGGTCTCGGCGAGTTCCCGCCCCTTCTGGCTGGTGCTGTGGCTGGTGAAGACCACCCCCTGCTCGGAGACGTCGACGATGCTGACCGTCCGGTTGGAGGCGCGGCCTCGACCGTCCGCGGTGGCGAGCGCGAGGGCCAACGGCTCGCGCACGCCCGCCTCGACCGCCGACGAGATCCACCGCTGCACCAGCCCCATCGGTTCGGCCGGGGGCCTGTCGTACTCGGGGAACGCCCTGTCCATCACGCCGGTCAGGCTCTCGAACCTGCTGCTCATCTCTGCCTCCGGGACTCTGTCACTGACGGGTGGCCGCCGGCTCCCCGTACGCCCTCTCATCAGACGTAGATCACTCCGCGGGCGATGGTGACGCCCGATCCTCCGACCCGCACCGAGGTGACGCGGTCCGCGGCGCGGTCCGCCCAGGCCCGCATCAGGGAGGGCCGGCCCATCTCGACCCCTTGGTGGATGTCGATCCACTGGCCGAACCCGATACGCCCGTGGCGGGCGAGATGGACGGCGAGCGGACCCGCCGCCGAGCCCGTCGCCGCGTCCTCGGTCACCCCGTAGGCGGGGGAGAACATGCGGCTCCGCCAGCTCGTCTCGGAACCGGCGTAACAGTTGGTCGCCATGTCCGGGAACACGGCCAGTGCGCGGTGGTCGGGATTGACGCGGGACAGTGCCGCCACGCTCTCCAGCTCCACGAAAACGTGCCGGGGACCGTTGGAGTAGATCTCCACGGGAAGCTCCGGGGTGGGCACGCCGAGCGCGGCCAGCAGTTCGTCGGCGCGGTCGAACTCCTCCCAGGTCGGGATCGGCTGCTCCATCTGAGCGGCGACGGTCCTCCCGCCGACGCGCTCCAGGTCGAATGTGATGACTCCCATCGCCGTCTCCAGCAGGAGCCTGTCCTCCGTGAACGACTCGCCGAGCGCGATGGCCGTTCCGAGGAGCGGATGACCGGCGAAGGGGAGTTCGTTGACCGGAGTGAAGATGCGGATGTGCGCGTCGCCGCCCTGTTTCGGCGGGAGGACGAACGTGACCTCCGAGAGGTTCATCTCCCTGGCGATGCTCTGCATGCGGTCGGCGTGGAGGTCTTCTGCGTCGAAGAAGACGGCGACGGGATTACCCCGGAGCGGCGTGTCGGTGAACGAGTCGATGACCACGTACGAGTGCGTCTCGTCTGGTGCTACCTGGTGTGCCGTCATCCGCTCAGCACCCTTCCGATGAAGGAGCCGAGGATGCGCGGGCCGTTCTGGGTGAGCACGGACTCGGCGTGGAACTGGAGCGAGGAGAAACGCGGGCCGCGCAGCGCGTGCACCTCGCCCGTCTCCGGATCCCGGCAGACGTCCACCGCGCCGACGCCGTCGATCTCACTCCTGTCCCGGTCCGACCGGGCCGCGAAGGTGTTGTAGAACCCCACCCGCTGCCGATCGCCGAAAAGGTCGATCTCCCGCTGTACGCCCTGGTTGGGAGCGTTCCGGCGGCGTAGGTCGAACCCGAGCCGGGTGCTGAGGATCTGGTGGCTCAGGCAGACGGCCAGGAACGGGCGGCGTTCGGCCAGCAGGGCGTCCACGGCCGACCGCAGGTAGGCGATCTTGGGATGCTGGGACTGGCGGGGGTCGCCGGGGCCCGGTCCCAGCACGACGAGGTCGTACCCGTCGAAGGGAGGGATCTCGTCGTGGCGGCGTACCGTCACCGACATGTCCATGGCGCGTAGCTGGTGATCGAGCATCGAGGTGAAGGTGTCCTCGGCGTCGACGATCAGTGTCCGGCACCCTGCCAGCTCCGGGAACGACGCCGCCCGTTCGGCGCCGGTGCCCAGCCAGAAGCCGGCGATGGTCGCGTTGCGCCGTTCCAGCGCGTCACGCACGTCGGGGTGCGTCCCGAGCCTGGCGGGGTCGGGGGTCTCCAGCGCCGCGAGCAGCCCGGCCGCCTTGGCTCGGGTCTCCGCGACCTCCGACACCGGATCGGAGTGGCGGACGAGCGTGGCGCCGACACCGATGTGCACCCTGCCCGCGCCGTCGATGTCGGCGGTGCGGATGAGAATGGAGGAGTCGAGGGTCCGGCCGCCGGACGCGTCACGTCCGATGAGGGCGACGATCCCGCTGTAGTAGCCGCGGCCCTGCGGCTCGTGCCTGTCGATGACCCGGCAGGCGTTCTCCAGCGGGCTTCCGGTGACGGTCGGGGCGAACATCGTCTCGCGGAGGATGTCGCGGACGTCCCAGTCGCTGTCGCCCTCGATGAAGTACTCGGTGTGCGCGAGCCGCGCCATCTCCTTGAGCCGTGGGCCCACCACCCGTACACCGGGCCGGCAGATCCGCGTCATCATCTTGAGCTCCTCGTCCACGACCATGTAGAGCTCGTCGGACTCCTTCCGGTCGGCGAGGAAGTTCATGACCTCGGGCAGCGTGGGGCCGGACCTCGGGTAGCAGTAGGTGCCGCTGATGGGGTTCATCGTGGCGACACCGCCGTACAGGGTGACGTGCCGTTCCGGGGTGGCGCCCACGAACGTCCGCTCCCCGGTGTGGACGATGAAGGTCCAGTACGCGCCCGACTCGACTTCGAGCAGTCTCCGGAAGAAGGCCAGGGCACTGTGCGGCGTGTAGTCGCCGATGTCGGCGACAAAGGACCGCTTGATGACGAAGTTCGCGCCCTCGCCCTCGCCGATCGCCTCCTTGACCACCCTGCGGACGGTCTCGGCGTAGTCGTCGTCGGCCACGTCGAAGTGCCCGCCGGAAACGGTGACGGGGACGTCGGGGATCTGGGCCAGCGCCTTGGCGACGGGCACCGTCCGCTGCCCGGTCACGGTCATCGTGAACAACGGGGCGTCGTCGTCGACGCACACGAAGCCGCGTTCGCGGATCTGCCGGTACGGGATGATCGCCAGCACATCGTGGCCGGCGGCGCCTCCGGCCTGCCCCGCGCCGGGCAGGAGGATGTCGGCCAGCTTGGCGACCTGGGCGACCTCTCCGACCAGGACGTCCAGCAGTGCCGGACCGTGCGCCTCGGGGCGGTGGAGCAGCGCGAAGGCCGGCGGCCGGGGCGCCAGCACCAGGTCGAGCAGGTCGTCGCCGATCACGCCCGGTCCGGTCACGAGAACACCTCCTTCGCGGTGATGACGACCGCGCAGCGTTCGGCCGCGTACTCGAGGGTCATCCGGTGATGGTCGGCGGTGAAATCGGCGACGGCATCGGCGACCAGGAAGGTCTGGAGATCGTTGGTGAACGCGTCGATCGCCGTCATCAGCACTCCGACGTGCGCGTACACCCCGCAAACGATCAACTGGTCGCGACCGCCCTCCCGGATGCGGTCCAGTAGGTCGGACCGGAAGAACGCGCTGTATCGCAGCTTGTTGAACATCCAGTCGCCGGGTGAGGGGGCCAGTTCGTCGACCACCAGCTGGTCGGCGGGGGCTCTGCGCATGCCCGGCCCCCAGAAGTCCTTGAGCAGCCCTCGTTGCTCCTCGCTCATGTCACCGGGCTGGGCCGTGTAGCCCACCGGAACGCCGAGCGCGACGCTGCGATCGCGCAGCAGCGCGATGTTGCGAATGAGTCCGTCCCGCACCGAGCCGGGGAAGGGTTTGACGAAGTAGCGCTGCATGTCGTGGATGAGAAGGACCGCGCGGGCGGGGTCGGGAACCCACTGGGCGGTGCTGGGAGGCAGATCGCCTGCCGTGGGAATCAGATAGGGCTCAATAGGGGGTATACCAGGCATGATCGTCCTTTCTCATCGGATCGTTCACGTCAGTCGCCCCAGGCCGAGATCACCGAGACCGCCTGCCAGAGGGTGAGCCTTGGATCGCAGAAGCTCGTGTACCGCTCCCCCACCCGGCCGAAGTCGGCCTCGTCGGTGACGCACTCGGTGACGTCGTCGGGGGTGGTCTCCAGGTGCAGGCCGCCTGCGACGGCGCCGGCGGCCTCGACCGCGCCCACGAAGTCGCGGACCTCCCGCATGAGCGTCCCCACCACGCGGGTCTTGCGCCCGTCCGGGGTGACGACCGTGTTGGCGTGCATGGGGTCGCACAGCCAGATGACCGGATGCCCCGCGGCGCGAACGGCCTCGACGAGCGATGGCAGCCGGTGGGCGACCAGCTCCGCGCCCATCCTGGCGATCAGGGTCAACCGGCCGGGCTCGCGTTCTGGATCGAGCCGCTCGCACAGGGCGAGCAGCTCGTCCTGCGTCATCTTCGGGCCCACCTTGCAGGACACCGGGTTGGCCACCTCCGCGAGCATGGCGACGTGCGAGCCGTCCACCTGCCGGGTCCGCTCCCCGATCCACGGCCAGTGCGTGGAACCGAGGATCAGCGTCCCCGCCGCGTCCCGGCGGAGCATCGGGACCTCATAGTCCAGGAGCAGCACCTCGTGGCTGGTCCACACGGGCGGGTCGATCTCGGGACGGCGATACGAACCACGCCAGCCCAGGTGTTCCATGATGTCGCTCGCCGCCATGTACCCCGTGAGGATGCGGAGCGGATCGGGGCGTCTGCTCTCGGGCGTCGGCTCCGGGCCGTTCACCAGGTGCCCCCGGAACACCGGGAGGGTGACATCGCCGACCTGTTCCGTGGGGTTGGACCGCGGCTTGGCGAACTGGCCGCCGATACGCCCGACCCGGAGCACCGGCTTGTGCGTGACCATCTTGAGCGCGCCGGCCAGCACGTCCAGCGTGGCGCACTTGCGGGTGACGTGCTCTCGCGTGCACTCCTCCGGATCCTCGGCGCAGTCCCCCGCCTGCAGGACCAGGGCCCCGCCCGCCGCGACATCGGCGAGAAGAGCGCGCAGGCCGCGCACGTCCTCCGCCCTGACGAGCGAGGGGCGGGACGCCAGCGCCTCACCGACGCGCTGTACCTGCGAGACATCGCTCCACTCGGGCTGTTGTAACGCCGTGCTCAGCCTGATATCGGGCATGACGAGGTCACCAATCTCCATCGGTTGAAGGCGCCCTGCGCGCCGGGATCGTCCTTGACTCGGTGGGGGATGTCCAGAGATGGTCGCCTGGCTGGTGGGCTGACCATGGATCCTGATCGGCTTTCCGGCCGCCGCCCTGACACGGCAACCGCCGACGACCGTGAGTCATCGAAGCCGGTGAAGGGAGCGGTCGCCGCTAGGTGGGGATTCCCTCACGCTTGACCTCGGGGACGGGGATGCCCAGCGCGCGCAACTGCTCGAACGGGTTCATGAACTCCCGCTGCTGCCTGATCTTTCCGTTCTCCAGCAGAAACGAGTGCAGGAAGTGGTTCTCGTATCGGCCCTCGGGATAACCGGGGAAACGAATTGCCCCGGCACCGTCGCACTCGACCCAGAAGAAGTTCGGGTCCTGAGTTTCGAAGATCTCGACGTTGAACCAGACCCAGTCGGGAAAACACTTCAGTGACCATACCGCGTGCTCCCCGAGCCGGTCGCGGCCGTGAATGGCGATCGGCTGTCCGGTGTCATTGGTCCACAGGCCGCCGACGCCGTCCTCGGTAAAAAGCAGGTGCCGCCGAAGACGGTCCTGACCCCTGGTGTTCATATAAATTTCAACCGTTGCTCGGTTGATCTTCCGAAGCTCTGCTTCCGCGCTGTTTCCCGGGAAATGAGAACTGTCCGACATGACAAACCCTCCGATGATTGCCGTCTTCGCAGACGGTATTCCAGCCCTCCGGCAAACGGAAGGGGTGTACTGTCATCGCCTGAACAATTAGCGGTCAGCCGGCTTTCTCGGACTTCCGCGACACCACGCTGGCCAGCTTTTTCCAATCCTCACAGCGCTTGAGCACCACGGCGTGGATGAGCGGCACGCAATGGATGGGGACCGCCTCGGCGATCTCCTCCCACTGGGATTGCTCCATCTCGGTGAGCAGGAGCATCCGCAGCAGCGTCCGCCCGGACTCCGTCGACCGCAGGGACGGGTCCCGGACGAGCTTCTGCACCACCGACACGGTCTCGACCGCGGTGGCTTTCATCTCCCCCCTCGGCGACCTCGTCCCGTTCCGGGGTGGGGCGACGGCGGCCGCGCCCTCCTCCGGACCGCGCAGCCGCTCCGGGATCGGGTTCTGGCCGTGGTGGAGGCGTTGGCGAACGTCCCGAACCGTTCCCACCGAAAGGCCGGTCTTCCTCGACAGCTCGCGCAGCGAGATCTCGGGATTGGTCGCCATCAGGGCCGCGGCGTTGTAGCGTCCCTCGACGCTGCTGACCGGCCGGGCCCTTCCGTCCTGCCCGAGGCGGCTGTCCAGATGCGAAGCCGCCTCACCCGCCCGGCTGCGGACCTTGCCCACGGTCTTGGGGCTCAGTCCCGTACGTTCCGCGATGGCACGATCCGACCAGCGCGGGTGGGAGCCGATGATGCGCTGGGCGGCGGCCTTGCGCTCATCCAACGTCAGCGGCAGGCCGTGCCTGACATTGAGCTGTACGGAAAGAACGAACGCATCCGCCTCGCTTCCGTCAAAGAAATGAACTGTGATTTCCGTCACACCTCTCATTGCGGCGACGCGCAACCGGTGCGCGCCATCGATCACGCGCATGGTCGGGCGGTGCACAAAGATCGGGTCCGTACTGTTTTCGGTCTCCGCGAGACGGCGAATATGCGCAGGGTCTTCCGCTTGTTTGCGGGGCAAAAGCGAGGGCATGAGATCGCCTATGGAGACGACCCCTTTCGGCAGATCCCGGAGCAGATCCGATACCTCGGGAAGATGCTTCTTGTCATTCCGATCGGTGTCGGCTGCGACGTGAAGTGTCACGGTGATACCTTCCTTCATGAAGGAGTGACGGTAAGGTGAATTCTTCGCAAGAAGCACACCTAGGCACCAACCTGGTTGTCAACACCTTAATTTCAGAGAAAAGCGGTCCTTTTGGGACAGGAACAAACGAACGAAAGCGGGCCCACGCAACGGCGCACCCGGCCGGACGGCAGGCCTCTCCATTGAGGCTCAGCGGATCGGTGACAGGTGTGGCGACCAGCGCTTTCGCGGATCTATGAAGTTGACGATGAACATCGGGACGGGTCGGGCAAGGTGCTATACGAGTTGGTGGCCGGTGTCACGTCTTGGCCGGCCGGTGGCGGTCGAGCGACCGGGTCCTGCCGGCGGGAGCTCTGCGGGACGCCCCTCCACCGCGGCCTCGAACAGCTTGACGCGGTCGTGAACCCACCGGACCTCGATGGCGACGGCGCCGGTGGCGATCCGCTCGTCGCGACGCCGTCCCAGCGGCGTGTCCGACCTCATGTCGCCGCACAACCACTCGGCCTCTTCCCACGAACACCCCGTCGCAGGGCTCACGACCATCACCTCGAAGCCTCTCGGTCCGGACAACGAGACCCCCTGACGGCCGACGGATGTTCATCCAGGACCGGTAAAGTGAGCGGTGCGAGGGTGAGCGATCCAATCGATCTCGCGCCGTCCGTCTCGTCACTTTCATATGACGAAATGCGACGACGAAAGGTGACCGATGAACGATCAGGCCGTTTTGGTGGAGCACTTCAGCCGGTCTCGCGACCATCTGCGATCCGTGGCGTACCGCATGCTCGGATCGGTGGACGAGGCGGAGGACGCCGTACAGGAGGCCTGGCTGCGAGCACATCGCGTCGGGGCGGACGCCGTCGTCAACGTGACCGGATGGCTGACCACGATCGTCGGCCGCGTCTGTCTCGACATGTTGCGCTCACGCCGGCGCCGGAACGAGGAGTTCACCGAAACAACCGAGCTGGAGCTGCTGGGCGGCCACAATGAGGCCACCGATCCGGAGAGGGAGGCGGTGCTGGCCGACTCCGTCGGGCTCGCCCTGCTCGTGGTCCTCGACAGGCTCGGGCCGGCCGAGCGCATCGCCTTCGTGCTGCACGACCTGTTCGCCGTGCCGTTCGACGAGATCGCCGAGATCGTCGAGCGGTCGCCGTCGACCACGAAGAAGCTGGCGAGCCGAGCCCGCCACCGGGTGCACGGCGCCGCCTCCGTTCCGGCCGCCGACCTCGGCCTGCAGTGGAAGGTCGTGGACGCCTTCCTCGCCGCATCACGCGCCGGCGACCTGGACGCCCTCCTCGGCGTGCTGGCTCCCGACGTCATCAGGCGAGCGGACCTCACCGCGCTACGTGGAGACGGGCAGACCGAGGTGCGCGGCGCCCGCGCCGTCGCCACGGAGACGCTCACCAACTCCGGCCTGGCGCGCTTCGCCCGGCCCGCTCTCGTCAACGGCGTCATCGGAGCCGTCGTCGCACCACGCGGGCAGCTGACGCTCGTCCTCGAAGTGGTGATCGACGGCGGCCAGATCACCGCGATCAACGTCGTCGGCGACCCGGCCCGGCTGCGCCGCCTCCACCTCGCCGTCGCCGAACCCACCTCCGTTCTTCTCGCACACGATTGAATTCCCGCCACCGGTTCACGCACTATCCTCCCTGCGGCTTCGACGACCGCTGAGAGGGAGACCAATGATCATCAATCCCCGGCTCACCGTGCTGTACGTCAGCGACCAGAGCAGGACCCTGGAGTTCCTCACCGAGACGCTCGGCTTCGAACTGGCGGCCGACGTTCCCTACGGTGACGATCGGCGCTGGGTCGAGGTCCGCCCACCGGGCGCGCAGACCTGCGTGGCGCTCGCCGCCGTCGAACCGGCCGTCCTGGAGACGCTCCGCGCGCAGGCCGGACGGATGACGCACGGCTGGTTCGACTGCGATGATCTCGACGCCACCTGCGCGGACCTGCGTACCCGGGGTGTCGAGATCGTCGTGGAGCCGCAGGCCGCCTCCTGGCGGGAGGGCGGCCGATGGGCACAGATCGCCGGTCACGACGGCAACCTCTACGGGCTGACCGAACACGGCCGCTGACAGCCGGACGGCGTCGGGCACCCTCGACCGCCCGGCGCGCAACTGAGCGCTTTCTTCAGTTGCACACCCGCGCGATCGGGCTCGGACGGGCACCGTCCGAGCCCGTGGACTAGTGCCTCAGCGGACTGTCGTCCCCGGACTCGACGGCGGCGTGGCCATTGTGTCCCTCGTCGAGAGGCACCTTCTCTCCTCCGTACGTCGTGGACATGCGGACTCGCAGCCTGCCCAGGGGGCCGCGCATGCCCTTGGGCGGGATGCCCGCACCGTCGTGGGCCGACAGCGTCGGCACCGCCTCCTTGCCACGCAGGTGCGCCTCGGCCTCCTCCGACGGCGGCGCGTGGACCTCGATGAACCTGCCGTCCGGCAGACGCTTGATCACACCGGACGCCACGCCGTGCCCGATGATGGCCGCGTCGGAACGCTGCAGTCCCAGACAGACACGGTAGGTGATGATGTACGCGAGTACCGGCCCGACGACCACCAGGACGCGGCCGGCGTAGGTGGTGGTGTTCAGGCTGATATGGAAGGTGGAGGCGATCTCGTCGTTGGACGCCAGCAGCCACAGCACGCCGTAGAACACCACGACCGACATGCCGATCGAGGTGCGGTGGGGATTGTTACGAGGGCGGTCCACGATGTGGTGCTCGCGGTTGTCGCCGGTGATCCACCGTTCGGCGAACGGGTAGAGGATCATCCCGGTGATGATGAGGCCCAGCGGCACCAGCGCCGGGATGATCACACTCAGCGGCAGCGTGCCCGCCTGGTCGGTGCCGAAGAGGTTGACCTCCCACGCGGGCATCAGCCGCAGCGCGCCTTCCAGGAAGGCCATGTAGAAGTCGGGCTGAGAGCCGGCGGAGATGTCCGCCGGGCTGTACGGGCCGAAGAGCCAGATCGGGTTGATCTGGGCGAAGGTCCCCAGCCCGGCCAGCACCGCGAAGGTGAACAGGAAGTACGACCCGGCCTTGAGCATGAAGGCCGGGTAGAACGGCGCACCCATCACGTTCTGGTTGGTGCGCCCCCTTCCCGGCATCTGGGTGTGCTTCTGCACCCACATCAGCACCATGTGCGCCGAGACCAGCGCCAGGATGATGCCCGGAAGCAGCAGGATGTGGATGGAGTAGAAGCGCGAGATGACATCATCGCCCGGATACTCCCCGCCGAACAGGAAGAACCTCAGATACGTCCCGATCACCGGCAGCGAGATGATCGCCCCCTCGGTGACCCGCATGCCCGCGCCGGACAGCAGGTCGTCGGGGAGCGAGTAGCCGGTCAGCCCTTCGAAGAGCGCCACCGTGAGCAGCAGCACTCCGATGATCCAGTTGAGCTCGCGCGGCTTGCGGTAGGCGCCGGTGAAGAACACGCGCAACGCGTGGATCATCATGCCGGCTATGAACAGCAGGGCCGCCCAGTGGTGGACCTGCCTGATGAGCAGGCCGCCGCGTACCTCGAAGCTGATCTCCAGTGCCGAGGCGTAGGCCTCGGACATCCCCACACCCCGCAGCGGGGCGTAGACACCGTCGTAGATCACATGGCTCATGCTCGGTTTGAAGAAGAACGTCAGGAACGTTCCGGTGAGCAGCAGGATGACGAACGAGTAGAGCGCGATCTCGCCGAGCAGGAACGACCAGTGGTCGGGGAATATCTTCCGCATGTTGCGTTTGATGAAGTCGCCCGCCCCGATACGGTCGTCGAGAAAACTCGACGGGCCGGCGACGGCCTTGGGAACCGTCTTCGGTTCGGTGCTCATGCCGTACCTCCCTTCTGCCTGACCTCGGCCTCGGCGTCACCGCGCTCCCAGTAACCGGGGCCGACGGGCACCGAGAAGTCGCCCCTGGCGATGAGACAGCCCTCGGCGTCGACGATGATCGGCAACTGCGGAAGCGGCCTGGCGGCCGGGCCGAAGACGACCTTGGCTCCGTCGGCGCCGCTCGCCTTCGCGCCCCACAAGAAGGTGTCGGCGACCTCCTTGCTGTCGGCGAAGCCGTCCCGCGAGGGGAGGTCGTCGCCCCAACCGGTCGCGAGCGCCATGTCAGCAGGCCTGCCCACCTGGGAAAACCTGCCGTGGACCGTCCCGGCCAACTTGCCTTGCAAAGACATCCGTGCCTTCACCAGCTCTCAGAAGGGGGCATCTCTCTCTAAGGAAGACGTTCGCCGCCACCGGAACGTGACATGCGCCCCCTCGCACTGCGAGCGATGTCACGTCGCCGCTCCGCGGTGCGTCTTACTTGGTAACCGAGCTTGAATCCGAGCACCGCGTCCGTATCGCATAACGGGGTGAATCCTCTTGGTCTCCGTTCCAGACGACTCCTACATCGACCCCAGTGCCTGGCGGGTTCCCATGGACGCCATCGGGGGGACACTGTCGATGAACACGTCGAAAGGTCCGCGGCTCCTTTACGAGCTGCCCTGTTTCCACGGCTCCTTCTACCTGCGACCGAGCGGAGTGCTGGCGGGATTCGCGCTGCAGCTACCGCTGCCGTCCTGCCCGGCGTGGCTGCGCGACGACGAGGCGCCGGTGCTGTTCTGGGAATCGGTGGACCTCGCGGCCGACGGGTCCTCGAACGGGGTCGACGGGCAGGCCCGGCTGCGGCTCGGCCGGCAGGAGGCCTTCACGACCGTGTCCGGTCTGTGCACCGAGATCCCCGTCGGCCGCTCGGGCCGCTCCTACCTGAAGATCATATTGGAGACGGTGTTCTCCTCCCTGCTTCTGCGCTGGCCGGCCGAGGCGCAAAAGCGGCTGCGCCCGGCGACGCTCAAGCTGTTCGGCGAGATCCGCCCCGCCCGGGTCGCGCCGGGCTCGGTTCCGGACCAGCCGCGCTGAGAAGGCGAAGCTCCGGAAGGTGTCCTCCGGTGGGTCCGCGGCGCTGCCCGCGTCCCGCACCGCGCAGCGGGCCACGGTGCCGAGCGGTACGCCCCCGTGTGGGCCCGTGCGGGCCCGTGCGGATTCGCCACCGGGTCCGGTCACCGCTCCCCTTCGATGCCCCCCAGCTTGTCCTGGTTGGCGATGATCCAGATCTGCGTGATGCGGTCGGTGACCGGATCCAGATCGACCACGACGACGGCGACCGTCTCACCGGCGGCGACGATGAGCGCGGCGGGACCTCCGTTGACGTCCACCACGGACCCGCCGCCGCGTTCGCCCGGCGACGCCCCGGCCGACGGCCGCAGCACCTTCTGGATGCCATGGATCAGCAGGCGGCTGACCTTCTGCGCCCCCCGTACCGAGGTCCGGGGCACACCCCGCAGGCCGTTCCCGTCGCTCCACAGCGTGACCTCGGGGGCGAGCAGGTCGAGCAGCCTGTCGATGTCGCCGCCCAGGCACGCGGCCAGGAAGCGCTCGGTGACCTGCATGCGGACCTTGCGGTCGTAGCGGAACCGGGGCTGTCGCTCACGCACGTGCGCGCGAGCGCGGCGGGCGATCTGCCGGACCGTGGGCTCGGAACGACCGAGCACGGCGCCGATGTCGGCGAAGGAGAACTCGAAAGCCTCGCGCAGCACGAAGACGACTCGCTCCAGCGGGGAGAGGGTCTCCAGCACCACCAGCATGGCCATGGAAACCGAGTCTGCCGTCTCGGCCCCCTCTCCGATCTCCGGCCCGGTCGGCAGCGGTTCGGGCAGCCACGGCCCCACGTAGGCCTCCCGGCTGGCCTTGGCCCGCCGCAACCGATCGAGAGCGAGCCGGGTCGAGACCTGGATGAGGAAGGACTGCGGATCGGTGACCCGGGAATGGTCGACGCGGTTCCAGCGCAGCCATGACTCCTGAACGACGTCCTCGGCGTCGGCCACGCTGCCCAGCACCCGGTATGCCACTTTGAACAACAGCTTCCGGTTCTTCTCGAAGTCTGCGACCGACCTGGCGTCCGCATCAGTCACTGCGGCTTTACCCTCCTCGTTGTCGGGTTCCCCTACTCATGTAGACGCCCCGGACGTTCGAGAAGTGACATCCTCCGCCGACTCCACCACCCGCTCCCGGTGGCGGCCGCCTCTGCCGCCGCACGCCAGGCGTCCGCCGTCGAACGCGCCGACCGGAATTCCGGTCAGGCCGGTACTGGGGTTTCCTCACCAAATCACGAGCGGCGGACCGCCGTACCTCGATCCGGCTACACGGTGATGACGATCTTCCCTTGGGCCCTGCCCCCGGTCAGACGGCGGATGGCCTCGGGGACCTCGCCCAGCGGGTACGTCCGGTCGATGACCGGCGTGAGCTTCCCTGTCTCCAGGAGCTCCCTCAGAACGGCCATCGAGTCCTGTCTGCTCGGCGTCGACGAACTCGGCGTCGGCAGTTGACTCCGGAACACCGAGAGCGCCATCAGCTTGAAGAAGTGCGGCAGGCTTCCCAGCCAGCGGCCACCCACATCCCCGAAGCGGTCGTGCCCGATGAGCACGTAGGTCCCCTCGGGCGTGAGGGCGTGCCGGCAGTCCGAAAACGAATGGTTTCCCGGAACGTCGAATATCAGGTCGTAGCGCTCACCACTCCGGGTGAAGTCCTCCCGGGTGTGGTCGATGACACGGTCCGCGCCGAGCGAACGCACCATGTCCAGTTTCGCCTTGTCGTCGACACCGGTCACCGTCGCTCCGTACGCTTTGGCGAGCTGTACGGCGAAGGATCCCACGCCGCCGCCGGCACCGTTGACCAGCACACTTTGTCCTGGCCGCAGCCGTCCCTCCGGAAGGTTCTGCAGGGCGATGAGCCCGGAGGTGGGTACGGCCGCGGCCTGCTCGAAGGTGACGTTGCCGGGCTTCGATGCCAGGGCGTCCTGTGAGACGGACACGTACTCGGCGAAGGCGCCGCCGTTCTTCCACTGGTTGCCACGGATGGTCTCGCCGAACACCTCGTCACCCGGTCGGAACCGCGTCACGTTCTTGCCCACCGATTCCACCTGGCCGGCCACATCCGTTCCCGGAACGCGGTTCTTCGGTCTGAGCAGCCCGGCTCCCATAAGACGGAGGACGTACGGCCGGCCACTCACGACGTGCCAGACATCCGGATGGACGGAGGCCGCGCGAACGCGTACCAGCACCTCGTCTTCCTTGACCACCGGCTTGTCGATCTCTCGAAGTTCGAGAACCTCGGGTGAGCCGTACGCGTCCTGGACAACCGCCTTCATGAGGTCTCCTGCGTCGTCGCGGCACTGCGGCAATTCACGACATCATAGGCGCGGCCTCATCGAGCGGAGAGGCCGATTTCCCGGCCGATCGGGGAGGCGTGACACCCGGGATCCCGGCGGACGCGCGGTTCAGCGACCGGCTCCCGGGACGACGTGCCCCGACTCGTAGGCGAAGACGACGAGTTGCGCGCGATCACGGGCGCCAAGCTTGGTCATCGTCCTGCTGACGTGCGTCTTGACCGTGGCATGGCTGATGACCAGGTGGCCGGCGATCTCCTCGTTGGACATGCCGGCCGCCACCAGCGCCAGGACCTCGCGCTCCCGCTCGGTCAGTCGCTCCAGCCCCGGACCGGCCACCGGGCGCGGCGGTGTGGCGACGTACTCCTCGATCAGCCGCCGGGTGACGGACGGCGACAGCAGCGCGTCGCCTCGGGCGGCCACCCGCACCGACTGCAGCAGTTCGGCGGGCTCGATGTCCTTGAGCAGGAATCCACTGGCGCCCGCGCGCAGGGCGGCGAAGACGTACTCGTCGAGGGCGTAGTTGGTGAGGATCACCACCCGGACCCCGTCGAGCTCGGGATCCGCGCCGATCCTGCGGGTCGCCTGGATCCCGTCGAGCAGCGGCATCCGCACATCCAGCAGCGTGACGTCCGGCAGCAGCCGCCGGGTCAGCTCGACGGCCTCCACCCCGTTGCCCGCCTCGCCGACCACGACGATGTCGTCGGCGAGTTCGAGCAGGGCACGGAAACCGGCGCGCATCAGCGCCTGGTCGTCGGCCAGCAGCACCCTGATCACGGCTGCCCGGCCAGCG
This sequence comes from Streptosporangium sp. NPDC049248, assembly GCF_040678965.1. NCBI lineage: Bacteria > Bacillati > Actinomycetota > Actinomycetes > Streptosporangiales > Streptosporangiaceae > Streptosporangium > Streptosporangium sp. NPDC049248. The sequence continues at coordinate 53,430 of NZ_JBFAQY010000017.1, read as the reverse complement.
GCAGCTCGGCGCGGACGGCGAACCCTTGCCGGTCGCGCGGCCCGGCGGTGAGCGAGCCGCCGACGGCCACCGCGCGCTCGCGCATCCCGATCAGGCCCATCCCGTGCTCCACGACGCCCGTGCCGGACTCACCGTCGTCCTCGACCCGTACCACGATCATGGCGGGATGGTATTCCAGCGTCAGCGCGATCGACGCGTGCCCGGCGTGGCGCAGCACGTTGGTGAACGCCTCCTGTGTGATGCGGTAGGCCGCCCGGTCGATGTCCGGGGGAAGCCCGCGTGGCACTCCCACGGTGGTGGACCTCACCGGTAGCCCCGCCGCCTCGGCCCTGGCCACCAGCCTCGGCAGGCGTTCCAGCCCCGTCTCCGGACCGTCCGGCTCCGCCTGCCGCAGCACCCCCAGTGTGGCGCGCAGTTCCCGCATCGCCTCGTGTCCCGAATCCTTGATCGCGACGAGCGCCTCGCGGGCCCGCTCGGGCTTTCGGTCCAGCAACTCCAGGGCGACCGACGCCTGAAGGTTGATGACCGAGATGCTGTGGGTGAGCGTGTCGTGCAGTTCCTGGGCGATCCACAGCCTTTCCTCTCCCGCCCGGCGCAGCGCGGCCTCCTCTCGGGTGCGCTCGGCCTCGATCGCACGCCGCTCGACCTCCCGCACGGAGGCACGGCGGTTCCTGACGACCTCGCCGATGACCACCATCGCCACCAGCCATCCGCTGAGCAGACTGAACCCGTCGCCGGGCGCGGGGTCGGAGTCGGACAGCGCGATGAGGCCGTAGACACCCACGGCCAGCGCCACGGCGAGCGCGACGGCCAGCCTGCGACGGCCGAGGGTCGCCGCAGTGTAGATCGCCGTCAGCGCGGGCGCGGCGACGAAGACGCCCGGATACCGCCCCGCGTAGTAGGCGACGCCGCACGCGACGGCGACCACCCCGACGACCATCGGCGCCCTTCGGCGGAAGGCCAGTGCCAGCGACGACACCGTGATCAACGCCAGACCCGTGGTGTCCAGCGGCCGCTCGAACGGCCCCGACCAGGACAGTCCGCCGTAGGTGCCCGCGACGATCCCGGTAAGCGCGGCCAGCGCGATCAGCGTGTCCGTCCTGTGGTTCCTCACCTCTGCCACGGTAGGCCACCGGATCCGGCCGGTCCTCCCGCCGGCCGGGGAGGTCCGGCGTACCTCCCCGGTGGCATCCCGGGGCCTCGGATACATCCTGGGGTGTAGCGCGAAACGCCGTCTTCGGGGCGACGATCGTCAAGCCCCGAATCGGAAGCATGGCACGCATGGACTCCCCACCCTTCCCTGGCTGGGTCATCCGGTCACTGCGCCTGTTCGCCACCGCGCACCTGCTCGGAGTGCTCGGGCAGGCCGCGCTGGCCGGGCTGTTCGTCACCGGTGATGTGGACATGCTCACCTGGCACCGGAACAACGCCGGCGTGACGCACGTCCTGCTCTACCTCCAGCTCGGGGCCGCGATCGGACTGTGGCGGCCCGGCCGTGGCCCGCTCTGGCCGGCCGGGGCGAGCGCCGGGCTCGTGACCCTGGAGACGGCGCAGGTCGCCCTGGGCCAGGACCGGGTCGTCGCCCTGCACTTCCCGCTCGGCATGGCGATCTTCGGCCTCTCCGCCGTACTGTGCGCATGGACGTGGCGGGGCCTGCGGACGGCCGCGGCATGACCTCCCGCAGAGCTTTCCTCGGCCTGCTGGGCGGCGCGGGCCTCGCCGTCGCCGGATGCGGGGGTCTGACCGGCGAGACCGCCGGCGAGACCCTTGCCAGCGCGTTGCCGCTGCCCAGGCCGTTCACCGTCCCGCTGCCCGTCCCCGCACTCGCCCGGCCGACGCGGCCGGGCCACTACGAGGTGGTCCAGCGCGCGGCCCGGATGGAGATCATCCCCGGCACCACGACCGAGGTGTGGGGGTTCGACGGAACCTTCCCCGGGCCGACCTTCGACCTGCGCCGAGGCGGCCGTACCACCGTCAGGGTGCGCAACGAGTTGCCGGTGCCCACCTCCACCCACCTGCACGGCGGCGTCACCCCGCCCGACTCCGACGGTTACCCGACCGATCTCGTGGTGCCCGCGAGCCAGGGGTTCGGGCCGCCGCCGGGGGGCCACACCCGGCATGGGACGGGCGCGGACCTGTCGTCGTGGACGTTCCACTCCGGGGCCAGGGACTACCTCTACCCGCTGGACCAGCGGGCCGCCACGCTCTGGTACCACGACCACCGGATGGACTTCACCGCGCCGCAGGTGTGGCGGGGGCTGGCCGGGTTCCTGATCGTCCGCGACGACGAGGACGACGCTCTGCCGCTGCCGAAGGGCGAGCGTGACATCCCGCTGATGATCTGTGACCGGTCCTTCGAGGAGGACGGCTCGTTCCGCTACCCGTCGCTCGACCCGAGCCTGCGGGTCACACCGGGAGTCGAGGACGCCTACATGGAGGGTGTCGAAGGCGACGTGATCCTGGTCAACGGCGCCCCGTGGCCGTTCCTGGAGGTGTCGGCCACCCGCCACCGGCTGCGCCTGCTCAACGCCTCCAACGCCCGGCGATACCGGCTGGAGCTGTCCCCCGGCGGCCGCTTCACACAGGTCGGCAGCGACGCCGGGCTGCTGACCGCGCCGGTGACGCACTCCGCGGTCGTCATCGCCCCCGCCGAACGGTTCGACCTGGTCGTGGACTTCTCCGGCTACCCGGTGGGCAGTGAGGTGACCCTGCTCAACACCCTGGGAAGCGGCCCCACCAGGAACGTGATGCGCTTTCTGGTCACCAGGCGGGCCGTCGACGGCAGCGCGATCCCGAAACGGCTCTCGCGGCCGGAGCCCGCCGACCGCTCCTCGGCGGTGACCACCAGGACGTTCGACTTCCGCGCCACCAGGCGGGGACCGGGTGCTCTTTGGACGATCAACGGGCAGCCGTTCCGGCCGGGCAGGCCGCTGGCCCGGCCGCGTCTCGGCACGGCCGAGATCTGGCGGTTCACCAGCGACTTCCACCACCCCGTACACGTGCACCTGGCCCACTTCCAGGTGCTCTCCCGCAACGGCAGGCCGCCCGCCGCCACCGACGCGGGCTGGAAGGACACCGTGGACGTGCGACCGTACGAGGTCGTGGAGGTGCTCGTCCGCTTCGAAGGTCACCGAGGCCGCTACATGACGCACTGCCACAACCTCGAACACGAGGACATGGCGATGATGGCCGACTTCGAAGTGGTGTGACCGCTCCCGGCCACCACCCCGGAGGGGACGACCGGCCACAGGTCGTCGTCCTCGCTCACGGAGCGGCGTGCTCGCGCCCGCGGACGATCTCCTCCGTGGTGGTCGTGGTGTCCGGCGAATCCGGTTCCTACGATCGCCCCCTGGAATCAGGTCATCGCCTTCAGCCTTCCACCGGAAAGTTGGATCGGAAGAAGCGGTGGCCTGATCCTGGAGTCGGGTTCTGCGCGGACCCCCACCGCGACCCCGCGCCTCAACATTTCACCCGCTCTCCCCTGGAAGATCACCTGATCAGCAGGTTCACCCTGGGCGAGGGAAAACGTGTGCGTTGGGTGTCCTTCCCTGTTCGAGGAGTGATGGCGGTGGCCAGGGACGGCGAGCTTTCCGGGTGGGTGGTGCGGGTGCGCGCCGAGCGCAGGACGCGGGGATGGGACGTGCCGATGATGGCACGGCGACTGCGCGCCGCCCTCGGAGACGGCGACGGCCCTTCGGCCACTTGATCGTTTCGGTGGTGGCTCGCTAGGGTTGGGCGCCTTTGCTCGGAATCCTGTCCGCTCGTGCCCGAGGGGGTTCCCGTGCGCCGCTACCGTTTCGGCAGAATCGCCACGCTGTTCGCCGCCGTCTACGTGACCGTGGTCGTCGTGGCCGGTGTCCACGCGCTGGCCACCGGCGATCCCGCGCTGCTGCGCGAGATCGTCACCGGCGGTTGGGACTCGGACTTCGTGCCCTACACCTGGTGGGTGGAGCTCCTCATGGTCGCGGGCGGAGTCCTGCAGGGATGGGCCTACTGGCAGGTGCTGCGCGGGCGTCCGGCCGGGGCGGCGGCCGTCAACGCCAGGCCGGTCCGGCTGCTGCGGGCCGCCCTGTACCTCAGCCTCGCCTGCACGCTGCTGTACCGGCTTCCGATCCCCTACCAGTGGTGGTCCGGCCTGCCTTTCGACCTGCTCCAGGTAGCCGTCGTCGGGCTGTTCTTCGTGGTCCTCGCCGGGGTCCTGCCTCGATGGCTGCGGCTGCTCGGGCTCGTGGCGGGGCTGGTGAACGCCGCCATGGGCATGGCCTACACCGTCGCCTACGGCCTCGGCCACTACTCCGTTCTGCAGTTCGTCTCTCCGTACCAGCTCGGCAACGCCGTCTACCTGCTGTGGCTGGTGCCGATCCTGGTCGGCCAGGCCAGGGACGCGCGGTGGAGCCGAGGCACCGTGCGGCTAGGCAGGGCCTCGGCCGTGCTGTCGCTGCTGTCGTCGGGAGGTGGTTCGTTCATCTCGTTCGGCGGTTCGGGCATCGACTACGACCTGCTGCTGCTCATGCTCCTGGGCGTTCTGGGCGTCTTCGGGACGGTGTGGCAGGCACGCTCCGCCCACGAGTTGGGCGCCCTGACACCCGCACCGTCTCCGGCGCCTGCGGTCCGGGGAGCACCCGCGCGGGCGTGGCCCCTGGCCGCCGTGGCCGTGCTGCTCCCGCTGATCCCCGCGGCCGTCAACCTCGCGGACGGCATGCCCGCGTGGATCGGCCCCCGGGGCGCGGTCGACGACCTCTTCCACGGGCACGTGAGCTATCCGGCGACGGTGCTCTGGGTCGCCCTGGACCTGCTCATCGGGGTCGGCGCCCCGGCCGTACTGGTCCTGGTCGCGGTCGTACGCAGGACCAGGCGGCTGCTGCGTGCCACGATGCTGACCCTGACCCTCGCCGCGGCGGCAGGCGTCGCCACCGCCCTCACGACGACGTCCGAGGCGGATTGGCGATTCGTCCCCGAGATGACCGAGCAGCGGCTGGCCCTGTACCCGGACGGGCTGTTCGACCAGAACGAGAAGGGTGAGATCCTTTTCGGGCTCTCCCCGCTGTGGTACAGCGCCGCGCTCACCGCCTCCGCTCTCGTCCTGTTCCTCCTGTACCACGTCCCGTCTGCCGCCCGCCCGCGCCACCACGTGCTCGTGGCGGTGCTGGCCACCTTCATGGCCCTGTGCCTCCTGCCGGTGGCCGACCAGGCGCGCGGTCCGGTCACCACGGCCGAGGACTGCTCGCCTCCCGAGCCTTGGGAGATGGACGGCGAGCCCGTGCAACCCCCGCCGCCGACCGGCCCGCGCGCCTTCATCTGCGCCGTACGCCAACAGCAGGTGCTCGCGTTCGCCGCCACCGCGCCCGACCAGGTGCTGCTCGACCGTGGCCGTTACCTGTGCGCCGCCTACACCCGCAACGATCCGCGCGAGCTGGCCCGCCTGAGGGAGGTGGAAGGGGTGAACGTCCGCGACCTGAGCGGGGTACTCGCCGGGATCTGCCCGGCCGCGAACGCGAAGGTCACAGCGGAAGCGGCCGCCGAGGATCGCGAGTTCAACGAGTTCATGGCCGAGGAGCAGCGCAAATGCGACGCCACCCCGCGTCACCGCCCCCTCGTCACGCCCGCCAAGGCGATCCGCCTCAAGGAGCCGGAGTGGCCCGAGGCAAGGCTGGAGCTGTACGGCGAATACACCGGTGAGGGCAAGAGCACGAGCGCCGGTCCGGTCACCGCCGGACCCGGCTACGTGACGGTGAGCACACATTCCGACTTCCACGTCTGCGTCACGCTGGAGACCTACACGCGCCGCCCACCGGTCGAGACCAAGGGCTGGGACAACGTCGTCGAGGTCGGCTACACCAACCAGGACGGCGAGATGATCTTCATGGACGGCCTGAGCGGCACCGAACTGCCGGACCTGTCGCTCAACGGCCGTAAGGGGCACTACCGCATCCGCCTGCACTTCGCCTGGTTTCCCTGGAAGGGCGAGAAGTACGGAACCCAGCGGCTGCTGATCATGGCGTACCCCGGACCGGGTGACAAGGTCGTCACCTATCGCAGACCGCCGAAGCGACGCTGACGAAGTCCTCATCACTCGTGCCGATGTCGGTCGCGGTCACGGCTCGAAGATCAGCCCTGTCGTTGACGAAGCTGAGGAAAGGCACTTGAGGATCGTTATCCGTGGTCAGCGCGCTTCAGCGTTATCTAGCGAGGAACCCCGGGTGTTCACGCCCGGGAGGAATCGCTTCCCGGTCCTGGGGTTGTGAACGTCCGGTCGTTGGTCCGGGCGCTCCTGGTTTTCGATGTATTTCTTGACAAGGCGCAAAAGGGCGCCGCCGCAGGAGGCGGCGACGTAGGACGGAGACCGCAAGCGGCCGCCCCGCAGATACCTGCGGACAGCGGGATACTCCTTGCGCAGCAGGCGGGCCGAGACGCCCTTGAGGGAATCGACCAGGGCCGCAAGGACGACCTTGGGCGGGCAGCCGACGAGCAGGCGGACATGGTCGCGCTCCCCGTTGAACTCAACAAGCCGCACACCTCGATCATGATTTCTTCGCAGCGGCGCGGCGGTGCGCCGGTGAAGACCCCGCACCGATACCCGGGTGTGAAGACCGAATACGCGCAGCGTGCGGACAACGGTTCGGCCCCGGCCCCGGCGCAGGTCGGATTCCTATCACGGTGACATGGGCCAAAGGATAGTTTGGGCGTTGTGAAGCTGGTGGTGCAGGTGAGACTCCTGCCGACGCCCGAGCAGGCGGCGGCGCTGGAGGCGACCTTGCGCGCGGTCAACGCCGCGGCCACCTGGGTCTCAGCGCTCGCCCACCAGCGGCGGGTGTTTCGCAACTACGACCTGCGCCGGCACGCCTACGGGCAGATCAAGGACGACTACCGGCTGGCGGCTCAGGCCGCGCAGCATGTCGTCAAGAAGGTCGCCGACGCCTACGCCACGCTGCACGCCAATATCCGCCACGGCAACCTGGGCAAACCTGGCTCCGTCCGGCGCGAGCGGGTCTTGGCCACGCCGATCGTCTTTCGCCCCGGCGCGGCCCACCCGTTCGACGACCGCTGCCTGTCCTGGCAGATGGACACGCGCACAGTGAGCATCTGGACCACGCGCGGACGAATGAAGAACGTGGCGTTCACCGCCTCGGCCGAGCAACTCCAGACGTTGGCCGCCCACCGCAAGGGCGAATCAGACCTGCTGTATCGCGACGGTATGTGGTTCCTCATCGCCACCTGCGACATTCCCGACCGGCCGGTCGCCGCCCCGGACGGATTCCTGGGGGTGGACCTGGGGATCGCCAACATCGCGACCACCAGTGGCGGAGTTCGCCACAGCGGCAAAACCCTGAACGCGGTCCGCCACCGCCACCGCGAGCTGCGCCGCCGCCTGCAGGCCAAGCAGACCACATCCGCCAAACGGCTGCTGAAGCGGCGTCGCCGGGCCGAGGCCCGGTTCGCCGCGAACACCAACCACACCATCGCCAAACGCATCGTGACCGAGGCTGCACGCACCGGGCAAGGCATCGCCCTGGAAGACCTCCAGGGCATCCGTGACCGGGTACGGCTCCGCAAGCCCCAGCGGGTCACGCTGCACTCGTGGAGCTTCCACCAGCTCGGCCGGTTCATCGCCTACAAGGCCGCCCGCCAGGGCGTCGCCGTTGTTCACGTCGATCCGGCCTACACCTCGCAGGCCTGCTCGGCCTGCGGGCACGTGGCCAAGAGGAACCGGCCCGATCAGGCGACCTTCTCCTGCACGTCGTGCGGCTTCGCTGAGCACGCCGACGTCAACGCGGCCCGCAACATCGCCTCGCGCGGGGTGGCGGGCTGGGCAGTGAGTCACGCTGCCGACGACGCGGCCTGAACCGTCGAACCCATCGACGGCGAGGAGCTGCACGCTCGGTCGTTTACGGCCGAGAAGCTGACGAAAGAACCGGCATGCGGTGAGGACGTCGGGTGCGGTTGTCCGGCGGGGTCTGCACCTGGCGAAGTCGCCGGGTGGACGCGCCAGACCCACCGTGAACGGTGTCGGCCGTCTTACTCGAAGAGGGACGGGTCTCCGGTGCCCCGGCGGAGGATCTCCGGCTCGCCCTGCGAGAGGTCGACGACCGTCGTCGGGGTGGCGCCGCACTCACCGGAGTCGATGACGGCGTCCACCACATGATCGAGCCTCTCCTTGATCTCCCAGCCCTGCGTCAGAGGCTCGGTCTCATCGGGCAGCAGCAGGGTGCTCGACAGCAGAGGTTCGCCGAGTTCGGCCAGCAGCGCCTGCGTGACGACGTGGCCGGGGATCCGGACGCCGACCGTCTTCTTCCGCGGGTGCAGCAACCGCCGCGGTACCTCCTTGGTCGCGGGCAGGATGAACGTGTATCCGCCGGGGGTCGCCGCCTTGACCGAGCGGAACAGCGCATTGCTCACATGCACGAACTGGCCGAACTGCGCGAAGTCTCTGCAGACCAGGGTGAAGTGATGGTCGCTGCCCAGGTGGCGGATCTCTCTGATCCGGTCGACGCCCTCCTTGTTACCGAGGCGGCACCCCAGCGCGTAGCACGAGTCCGTCGGATATGCGATCAGCCCGTCCGCACGCAGCAGCTCGACCACCTGGCCGATCAGCCGAGGCTGCGGATCCTCCGGATGCACATCAAGGTATTTCGTCACACCTTGAAGCTTAGAAGCGGATATTCCATCACATGACATGCGGGCTGCCCGCAGGTGCCGATGGCCACCGGCGCCCGGTCGTACGGCGGTGGCCGTATCCGTCTCCGTGCCGGCCCCCGCCGGCTAGATCTTGATCCAGTAGCGCCGTGCGGGACCGTATCCGGTGTCCCGTACGCCTTCGAGGACACCGCCGTTGTGCTCGATCGTCTTCACTGAGGCGAGGTTGTCGGCTTCGCAGACGATCAGCACCCGGTCCAGACCGAGCTCCCGCGCCTCGCCGAGCATCCGGCCCAGTGCCCAGGTGGCCAGCCCACGCCGACGTGAGGACGGTCGGACACCGTACCCGATGTGGCCGAACCGCAGCACGTAGTCGTTGAGCCCGTGCCGCAGCGCGATCCCGCCGTGCACCCGGTCGCCCTCGACGATCCACCGATACACGCAACCCATTCGGCCGGCCTCCACCGGCTTCGCCGGATCCGACCCCTCGGCCAGTCGCGCCACCCAGGCCGCGAATCCGTCCGGCGAGTCGACCTCGTCGGACGGCCCCAGCCCGAATCCGTCCTCGTGGAGGCCGGGACCCCACTCGTGATGCGCCTCACGCCAGGCGGAGTGCAAACGCGTGGTGGGCGCGATCAGTTCAGGCATACGACGACGATACTCACCCGGACCATCACGATCTACGGCTGGAACGTCGGGAACAGGCCGATCACGGCAGGCAGCCGGAGGGTGAACGCCTGGTTCGGACGGCCGCGGCGAGGCGGGCCGCGACGGGCTGCCCGAGGAGGATTCCGAGGAAGGTCAGCACCAGCCCGCAGAACTGCTGGACGGTGAGCACCTCTCCGGCGATCGTCGTGCCGAGCAGTACCCCGGTCACCGGGTTCAGCAACCCGACGAGTCCCACCGTTCCCGCCGGCAGGTGCCGCAGTCCCGCGAACCAGGCGGCGAAGGCGAGAGCCGTCGCGACGACGCTGACATAACCGAACCCAAGGATCGCGGATCCCCCCAGGTCCGGCGGCGGACCCTCCACCGCGACGGCGAAAGGCACCAGGACGACTCCTCCGGCGATGAGCTGCCACGAGGTCGACGACAGCACGTCGACGTCCGTGCCCCATCGCTTGGCCAGTACGTAGCCGACCGACGACATCACCATGGCCGTGACGGACGCGAGTACGCCGAGAGCGTCGACGGCGGCCGCGCCGGCGAACAGCATGAGACACACGCCCGCGACGCCGATGCCGGCTCCGGCCAGGTGCGCGATCCGCGGACGTTCCGAGAGCAGCGACCAGGCGGTGAGCATCATCGCGACGGGTGACGTCGCCATGATCATCGAGGCGATGCCCGTCGGGAGCAGCTGAGCCGCCAGGTAGATCAGCGCGAAGAACGCGCCCATGTTGAGCGTCCCGAGAACCAGGGATTTCCACCACCACGACCCGTGGGGGCGCTTCCCGCCGGCGAGGAGGAGCAGCAGCCCCGCGGGCAGCGCCCTGATGACCGCCCCGTACAGCGGGTAGCCGGGCGGGAGGAACCGGTGGGTGACGAAGTAGGTCGTCCCCCAGGCGATCGGGGCCACCGCCGTGACCAGCACCCAGCGAAAATTAGCTTCCATGGAAGACAATATAACTTCCCTGGAAGCTATATTGTCCTCCATGAGCGAATCCCTGGATCACGTCGCCCGCATCCAGCAGGAATGGGCCCGCGAGCGCCCGGACCTGGACGTGAGCCCGCAGGGGGTGATCGGACGGCTCCACCGCCTCGCCGGGCACCTCACCGAACAGCTCTGTGTCGTCTACCGGCGATACGGGCTCGGGGAGGGGGAGTTCGACGTCCTCGCCACCCTCCGGCGCGCCGGCGCGCCGTTCGAGCGCGCGCCCGGGGAACTCGCCGCCTTCACCATGGTCACCACCGGCGCGATGACCAAGCGCATCGACCGGCTCGAACGCAACGGGCTTGTCGCCCGCCGCCCGAGCGAGAGCGACGGCCGCGGCCGGGTGGTCGCGCTCACCCCCGCCGGCAAGGAACTGATCGACCGGGCGTTCGCCGAGCACATGCGCAACGAACGCCGCCTCCTCGACGAGCTGACCCCCGAAGAGGCCGCGCACCTCGAATCGCTCCTCACCACCTGGCTGGCCTGCTTCGAGACACCGCTCACCGGCTCTCAGGATTCGTCGTGAGGTCGACCTCCCAGCCGAGTGCCTCGGCCCACCGGTCGGCGAGCACGTGGGGTTCTCACGCGTCGACACAGACCTGGAAGTCGTATGCCATGCCCCGGATCCCACGGATCTTCGATGGTGCTCACGCCTGGGCTCCCGGGCGGACGATCATGAGGACCACGACGGTCGCCCACAGCAGGTTGTAGATTCCGGCGAGCATGCTCAGGGTGCGCAACCGCTTGCCGTCGCCGGGGACGGCGAGGGCCTCGCGTTGCTCCGGACAGATTCGCAGGGCGAGCAGAGCACCCGCGGCGACGGTGAGGACCATGGAGATATTGATCCAGATCTCGCCCATCCGGCCCTGGGTGACGGCCAGAGCGATCCCCACGACGGGCACGACGATGCCGAAGACGCCGTAGCCGCGGGTGATGCGGTGCAGCGCGACAGCCACGGCCCGGTCGCGGTCTCCCGAGGTTTCCGGTTGTGGAGCGACGGGCGCGCCCACGACGGCCGGGCGCGCCGCGACACTCGTGGCGACCGGGGCATAGCGGGAGAACAGGCTTGTCGCGACGGCCGAGCCTCCGATGAACACAATGCCGGCGAGTACATGGACCGACAGCAGCAAACCTTCCACGGAGTTCCCCTCTCCACATCCTTCAGGCAGCCTGAAGCTTAGCAGATGCTTCAGGCTGCCTGAAGGTAGTGGCGGAGGCATGGCGCTCCCGCCGCCCGGGGCGGCTCGCACGTCGGATCAGGACCGGGAACGCCCTTCGAACGCGGCGCGTACCGCGTCGGCGACCTGACGCTGGATCGGGTCGGCGTCCGAACCGAACAGCCGCTCGTCCACCCCGTTCACCGCCTTCATCGCCTCCCGCATGAGGCTCGCCCCCTCGGGTGTGATCTCGATGGCCGAAGCGGACCCGGCGCGAGCGGTGTTGTCACGAACGAGCCCGGCCCCAGACAGCGCCTTAACCGCCGCATGAACGCTCTGGACGGTGATTCCGGACATTCGCGCCAAGTCACTGAACGACGCGCCGGGCACGCCGGAGATGTGTCCGAGCAGGCCGAACCTGCTCACCGTCAGCCCGAGCGGCGCGAGGGCGGCGCCGAGCTCGGACTCGATCCGATGCGCCAGCGTGAGCAGCACGATGGAGGGGCTGGTCTCCGGCGGACCTGGGCGGGCGTTCTCGATTGTCACCTTCCAAGTCTCCCGCACCGCCCCTCGGCTGCGGCAATGCCGGGACGCCCCGGATCGAGCCCGAACCCGACGCCGCCTCCCAGGGGTCCAGGCCACCAAAAGAGGCACCGGCCATGCTCGCCCCGGTCTTCCTGTCCGTCACCCGCGCCCAGCCGAGGAGCGAACACGCGGACAGCGACGGGACCTCGCAGGTGACGCTCCACGGCGGGAATCTCACAAGTCGGCCCCAACGACACCCCAAGTGCCCACAAGAGCATCCCAACTTCCCCCGAAAGCATTGATCACAAGCCAAGCGGGGCGTTCTGAATTACCGCAGTATCGGGGGGAAGACGACGTGGCGACAGTCGCCAACGGTGTGATCGGGGCACTGTCCGTTACGGCCTCGAAGGATGACAAGTCGACCCAGGGCGCCGGGGGGCGTGTCCTGATGATCGTCAACCGGGGTGCCGGGAGCGAGCGCCTGGAGGACGAGTTCACCGGCCGGGGCTGGCAGGTGCGGATGACCGGTGTACCGGCTGGTGACCTTGACGCGTGCATCGGGGGGATCACGGATTTCCTGGCGGCGCCGGACAGCCCGGATCGCGCTGTGCTACTTGGCTACGGTGCGGCCGGATCTGCGGCGATGGAGGTCGCGGATCGTCATCCGGAGCGTGTGGCCGCGGTGGTGGTCGTGGGCTCACCGAGTGATGGGAGTCCGGCATCCGGAGACTCCGCCCCGGATCTGCTCTGCCCGGTCCTGGTGCTCTCCACCGCCGCCCCGGAGACGGTGATCCCGGCGCTCGTTCCCTTCCTTACCGATCTGGACCGGCAGGCGGGCGAGGCGGGCGCTCACCTGAAGGCCCCGGCAAGGCTCCCGGTACTCACCCCGGCGATCTTCAACGATCCCGACGCGCTCCGGCAGTGGCGGGAGCTGGGGCCGATCCATCGGGTCAACGCGTCCGGCATGGCGACGTCCTGGCTGCTGACCGGGCACGAGGCGACCACCACGACCCTCGCCGGCCCGGGACTGACCGGGGACGCGGAGATCACGGCGGGGTTCCGGCTCCAGTCGGCCGATCCGGCTCTCGCGCATCAAGGCGAACTGGATCTGATCACGATCGAGGGGCAGGAGCACGCCCGGCTGCGTCGGCTGATCGAGCGGCACCTCACACCGCGACGGGTGGAGGCGCTGCGTCCGCGCATACAACGTGAGACCGACGCGCTGCTGGACGCGATCCCCGCCCACGAGGTGATCGACCTCCTCCCGACGTTCGCCTACCCCCTGCCGGTCGCCGTCCTGTGCGAGCTGTTCGGCGTGCCGGAGCAGGACCGGGGCTACATACACGAGTGGATCCTGGAAAGGCTTGTCTCCCCGCCTCCCAAGGCGCACAGCGACATCGACGACTACCTGCGCGCCCTGATCGCGGCCCGGAAGAACCGCCCCTCGGATGACCTGCTCGGCTGGGTCGTCGAAGCCGAGAGAGACGGACTGTCCGAAGAGGACCTCATCTCGGCGGCCAGGTTTCTGATGGTGAACGGGCATCGGGCGCCGACGACCGTGCTGGCGAGCGGTGTCGCCGCCCTGCTACGGCGCGGGCAGTGGAAGCGGCTCGTGGACGACCCCACGCTGATCGTCACCGCGGTCGAGGAACTGCTGCGACTCATCACACCGTTCCCCGTGGGCATCGCCCGTCACGTGACGGTCCCGATCGATGTGGAGGGCACGCCGATCCCGAAGGGCGACCTCCTCAGCGCGTCACTGGTGGCGGCCAACCGGGACCCGTCGTTCTTCACCGATCCGGACCTGCTGGACATCGAGCGGGCGAGCAACCCCCATCTCTCCTTCGGGCACGGCCACCATCACTGCCTGGGAGCGGAACTGGCCAGGGCCCAGACGCAGATCGCCATCGGCACGCTCGCACGGCGCTTCCCGGACATGGAGCTCGCCCGTGACTCCCAGAGTCTGCACTACCGGCAGAGCAGCGTGCGCTACCTCCTCGGACTGCCGGTCGTTCTCGAACCGGACCGTCCCCGGCGGCCGGCGACCGGCGTGTGATGTCAGAAAACACGATCTCGTGCGAATAGTTCCCCTCGCGCCTTCAGCATCCTGGAGTTCGACCAGATGAAAGAGACACTTCCCCAGCTTGTGACCTACTGCCAGGCCGATCCGGTGTTCTTCGAACCGGTCTGGCGTATACCGGACGACGACAACCGGTTCCCCACGGCGCGCCGACCCCTCCCCAGTGGGTGGCGCATCGGCGAGAGCGACCTGTGGGTCGTGCTGCTCCCGCCCGAGATCGCGCTTCCGGAGCAGGGATGGAAGATCCACGTCTCGGGAACCGACGCCGACGCCGGCACCGTCTGCGATCTCGTGGTGGACTTCTGCGTCAGCCGGAACATCGCCGTCAAGTTCCTCAGAAGCAAGATGGCGATGCGGCTGCTCAACAACAAGTACGCCGAGCGAGGCGGCAGCGGCAAGCTCATCACGCTGTACCCGGTCGACGAGGATCAGTTGAGCGAGGTGCTGCCGGCGCTGGCCGAGCTCCTGCGGGACTTCACCGGCCCGTACATCCTCAGCGACCTGCGGTATGAGGACTCACCGGTCTACGTGCGGTATGGCGCGTTCCAGCCGATGACCTACACGAAGTCGGACGGCAGCCCGGGGTACGCGATCCGCACACCCGACGGGCAACTGGTCCCGGACAAACGGGATCCGGCGTTCACCGTGCCGGAGTGGGTCTCCATCCCCGAGGTACTGCGCGAGTCGGTCGCGAAGCACGGTTCGGGAACCGAGGAGGAGTTCCCCTGGCAGATCGAAAAGGCACTGCACTTCTCCAACGGCGGCGGGGTGTACCTCGCCCGTGACGAAGCGTCCGGAGGGTACGTGGTGCTGGTGGAGGCCCGCCCGCACGCGGGCCTGGATGCGGGCGGTGTCGACGCGGTCACCAGGCTGGCACACGAGCGCGACATCCTGGAGCGGCTGAGCGGTCTCGACTGCGTACCCCGGCTGCTCGGTTACCGCACGATCTGGGAACACCACTTCCTGGTCGAGGAGTACATCGAGGGCAAGACCCTGCTGGACGAGATGTTCGAGCGCTATCCGCTGGCCAGTCCCGACCCGAGCGCCGAGACGCTGGCGGCGTACACCCGGTGGGCGACCGACATCCTGGCCAAGGTCGACCACGCGCTCATGTCCGTCCACGCGAGGGGGGTGCGATTCGCCGACCTGCACCCGGAGAACATCATCGTCCGCCCGGACGGGCGCGTCGCGCTGATCGACTTCGAGATCGCGTCCGACCTGACGGACCCGCAGATCCCGGGCCTCGCCGCGGCGGGATTCGCCGCGCCGAAGGAGCTCTCCGGCCGCGCCGCCGACGACTATGTCATGAACTGCCTGCGGCAGTGGATCTTCCTCCCCATCGCTCCCCTGCAGGACCGGGACCCGGTCAAGCTCATCAGCCTCACCGACGTCATCACCGAGCACTTCCCGGTGCCGCCGGCGTTCGGGACGCGTCTGGTCCGGCAGTTCAGCAAGGCCAAGGGGCCTCTCGGCGAGGACAGACCGGCCCAGATGTTCAGTGTCGAGAACCCCGACTGGCCGGCCATCCGCGACTCGCTCGTGGCGGGAATCACCGCGAGCGCGACGCCCGACCGCAAGGACCGGCTTTTCCCCGGAGATCCGCAGCAGTTCGCGACCGGCGGGTTCACCGTGGCCAACGGCGCCGCCGGCGTGCTCTGGGCGCTGCGACAGGTCGGCGCCGAGGTGCCGTCCGACTATGTGGACTGGCTCGTCACGGCCACCCGCCGGGCCTCCGACCCGCTCCCCGGCCTCCTGAACGGGTTGCACGGTGTGGCGGCGACGCTGGAGTCGCTCGGACGCCGCCGAGAGGCGGCACCTGAGCGGGGGGAATCGCCTCGGCCTGGGGATCGACTGTGTCGTGGTCAGCAGCAACTTCCACCAGCTCGAAGACTTCTGCACCGTCATCGCGCCCAGGTTCCCCCAGTTGGAGTCCATCGCGTTCGGGGTGGCGATACCGGAAGGGCTCGCCAGCCGTGAGGGGTTCGCACAGCACGAACTGCTCTCCGACTCCCAGGTCGAGCTGCTGGGAGGTCACGAGTACGGAGAACATCTGCGGTCCTTGGCGCCGTCGTCCGTGCACGTGGCCACGACCGACAACCTGGCCTTGCAGATGCACCCCGACCGTGTCCGCGGCGGAACGTTCTTCCCCGTCCTGCAGATCGAGCCGGACGGAGCCGCGCGGGCGATGGCCGCCTACGAGGGAACGGTCGGCAACGTGCTCACTGACCCCCCGGAGGAGCTGTGGCGACGAGCCGTCGAACGCTGGCACGACCCGTTCGTGGTCGAGACGCTCACCCCCGTGCGCACGATGAAGCAGTGGGCGGAGGCGACCCGGAAGATCGACTATCACTTCGGGTCCGAGGCCGACCGCACGCGCATCGACCGCCGACCGGAATTCGTGCCCACCGACTCCGGGGCGTCCCCTGCCCGGCGGTGAGACACGCCCGCCATGGCGATCTGAACGGGAGTTACGGTATGGCGCGTGACCGTTACCGTGTCGGCCCTCACATCCACGGCGCCGGTGCTGCTCTCGCTCGTCGTCACCTTCGCGCTTCTCCCGGCGTGGCGCCCAGTGCCGCCGGCGATTCCCGACACCGTCGCCGGCATGGCATTTCCGATCGCGGCCACGTTCCTCATCGCACACCGGCTGCGCCTGGTCACGGCGTGGCTCCCGCTCTGCTGGTTCGGCTCGTCAGGGCGGCGTAGTACGCCCTGAGCACGATGTCGCGGTTCGGCTCGCGGTACCGGCAGGTGACCACGGCGGTGCTGTGGGCCTTCGGCAAGCTCGCTGCAATCGAGGCCAAGCGACCCACAAGCGCGACCGGTCATGATCGGCGACCGACATCCCCCAGCCGTGCCCGGAAGGCACGACCATAGTCACGGAGTCACTCCTGTGCACTGGTTATTCAGTCGTGCCTCCGCTCAGCGGATCCGCACTTCCCCTGATCGCCGCGCTGGTCGGCTCCCTCACCACACCCTTACCCGCGCCGGCCGCGGCCGGCCCGGCGTCATCTCGGGACGCAAACCCAAGCCGGCGGCAAGGGGGTCCACAAGTCGGCGGCAAGTGACGACCGCCATCGTTCGATGCGCTGGAACAGCAGGCTGCGAAGACGCGCGGCCTCTTCTCCGGCCGCAGTGACTCCGCGCTGCTCGCTCAGGCAGGGGCGCGGAGTTCCCGGCCTTCCGCCCAAAAGCAGTGACAGGAACACCGCAATGAGCTTGAACCACGAAACCACGTCCTCGCCAGAGCCGATCGCCGTCGTGGGGATGGCTTGCCGGCTGCCCGGCGCCAACTCCCCGGAAGAACTGTGGGAGCTGCTGTGCCGCAGTGAGAACACGATCTCCGAGATCCCATCCGGCCGGTTCCCGGTCGAGGAGGTCTATCACCCCGTGTCCGGCGTACCGGGCAAGATCGCCTCCAAGTACGGCGGTTTCGTCTCCGGTATCGACGAGTTCGACGCCGAGTTCTTCGGAATCTCCCCCCGTGAGGCCGCGGCGATGGACCCCCAGCACCGCATGGTGATGGAGGTGGCCTGGGAGGCCTTCGAGGACGCCGGTCTCGTGCTGGAACGGATGCCGGAGCTGACCGGCGCGGTCTTCATGGGAGTGATCACCAGTGACTACTGGGACCGGCAGTCGGGGGTGCTCGAAGAGCTCGACGTGCACACGGTCGCGGGAAGCACCCGGGGGGGCAACGCCGGCCGCATCTCCCACGCCCTGAACCTCAAGGGGATGAGCGTGGCGCTCGACGCCGCCTGCTCCTCCTCACTGGTCGCCATCCAGCTCGCCGTCCAGTCACTCCGCACGGGGACGTGCGACCTCGCCTTCGCCGGCGGCGTCAACGCCATCCTCACCCCCGACCACGGTATTGGATTCTCCCAGGGCGCGATGATGGCCCTGGACGGCCAGTGCAAGGCGTTCGACGCCCGCGCCAACGGCTACGTCCGCAGCGAAGGTGCGGGCATCGTCGTGCTCAAGACCCTCTCTCGAGCGCTGGCCGACGGGGACAGGATCCACGCCCTGATCCGCGGGGCCGCCGCCAGCAACGACGGGCACTCGGACAGTTTCATGACCCCCCAGGTCCCTGGACAGCAGGCGGCCCTGAAAGCGGCCTACCGGGACGCCGGGGTGGACCCGGCGAGCGTCGCGTACGTGGAGGCCCACGGTACCGGCACCAGCGCCGGCGACCCGGTGGAGATCGCCGCACTGGACGGGGTACTCGGGCAGGGGCGGCCCGAGGACCGGCCGCTTCTCGTGGGCTCGGTGAAGACCAACCTCGGCCACACCGAGGGCGCCGCCGGTATCACCGGACTGATCAAAACCGTGCTGTGCGTGCGGCACGGGTGGCTCCCGGCCAGCCTCAACTTCACCTCGCCCAACCCCTCCATTCCCTGGAACGAGATCCGGGTGCGGGTGTGCGACCAGGGACAGCCCTGGCCACAGGTGGGCGGCCCCCGCAGGGCCGGGGTCAGCAGCTTCGGCATCACCGGCACGAATGTGCACATCGTCGTCGAGGAGCCGCCCTCCGCCTCGCGGCCGGACGAGTGGAACCGGCCGGAGGAGCGGCACGAGGACGGCGACCGCGCGGTGCTGCTGCCGATCTCGGCGCGTACCCCCTCCGCGCTCAGCGCGCTCGCCGCGCGCTACCGGGACCTGCTCCCCTTCTCGCTGCACCAGATCGCCGGCGCGGCGGGAGCACGGCGCAGCCACCACGACCAGCGGCTGGCGGTCGTCGCCGGCACGAGCGAGGAGGCCGCCGCCAGACTGGACGCTTTCGCCGCGAACGGCCACGCGGAGGGCGTGTACGTCGGCGAGGCCGATGACGTCCGCGATCCCGGCACCCCGCACCGGACGGCATGGGTGTTCCCGGGCCAGGGGGCGCAGTGGGCCGGCATGGGTCGCGACCTGCTCGACGAGGAGCCGGTCTTCGCCGCGGCGATCGCCGATTGTGAGAACGCCATGCGCCCCTACGTCGACTGGTCGTTGACCGCCGAGCTTAACGCCGCCCCGGATACCTCCCGCCTTGCCGAGATCGATGTGGCCCAGCCGACGATCTTCGCGGTGCAGGTCGCGCTCGCCCGCCTGTGGCGGTCGTGGGGGTTCGAACCGGACGTCGTGGTCGGGCACTCGATGGGAGAGGTGGCGGCCGCACACGTGGCCGGAATCCTCGATCTCGACGACGCCGCGCGGATCATCTGCGGCCGCAGCCGGCTCATCCGGGCCACCAGCGGACGGGGGGCGATGGCCGCGGTCGAGCTGTCGTCCGAACGCGCCCAGGAGCTGATCATGAAGCGGCGCGGAACCACGGTCCTGGCGGTGAGCAACTCCCCGGTCTCCTGCGTGCTCGCCGGCGAGCCCGAGGAGATCGACGCCATCCTCCGCGACCTTGACGCCGAAGGCGTCTTCGGGCGCCGTGTACAGGTGGACATCGCCTCGCACAGCCCGCAGATGGACCCCCTCCGCGAACCGCTCCTCGAACTGCTCGCCCCCCTGCGTCCCCGGTGGGGCGACGTCCCGCTGTGTTCCACGGTCACCGGCCGCCTCCTGGACGGGCCCGAGATGAACGCGGCGTACTGGGCGGACAACCTTCGCGAGCCGGTGCTGTTCGCGGACGCCGTCCAGCATCTGGTGGAGGCGGGGTTCGACACCTTCACGGAGTTCAGCCCCAACCCGCTGCTCGCCCGGGCCATCCAGCAGAACCTGCGCCACGCCGGCGAGGACGGGGTGGTCGTCACCGTGCTCGCCCGCGACACGCCCGGTCGCACCGCCCTTCTGGAAGCCGCGGCCGAGCTGTACGTCAAGGGGCGGACGATCGACTTCCCCCGGATGCAGCCCGACCGTGGACCCCACATCCCCCTGCCCTCCTACCCCTGGCAGCGCGAGCGTTACTGGAGGGAACCGGTCAGGCGGACCGGGGCCGTCGGGGACGGCGGCGGGCACCCGATCATCGGCACCGGCCTCACGCTGGCCCCCGCCGGCACCCTGGTGTGGGACTTCGACCTCGACGAGGAGCGGCTGCCCTACCTCAGCCACCACCGCGTCCATGAGATGCCCATGCTGTCCGGCACCGCCTACCACGAGCTCGCCCTGGCCGCCGGTGCGGAAGTGTACGGCGACCGCTCCTTCGCCCTGGAGGAGCTTCACCTGGAACGCGCCGTGTTCTTGACCTCCGGAACGCCCCAGCGCCTCCAGGCCCGCCTCGAGCCGGATGAAGACGACCAGGGCCGCCGCTGGACGTGTTACCTCGCCGAGATTACCGGCAGCGGGACGACCGAATGGACCCCGATCGCAACAGCCGTTCTACGTCCCGACAGTTCCGCTGGTGAGGCCCCCTGGAGGAGCAGTCCCGACCTGACCTGTTATCCGCAGACAGTCAACGTGGCGGAGCACTACGCCGCGCTGCGCCGTCGCGGCATCGAGCAGACCGGCCCCTTCCAGTCGATCGTCGCGCTCCACCGCACGCACACGGCGGTGGCCGCCGAACTGCGAGTCGATGTCGGCATCGCCGCCGACCTGCACCGCTACCTGTTTCATCCGGCGCTGCTCGACTCGGCCCTTCAACCGGTGATGGCCCTGCTCGACAGCACTCGGGCCGTACAGGACACTTACCTGCCGGTGCGCACCGGTCGTTGCCGCGTGCACGCACGCACACAAGCAGGCACTCGCCTGTGGTCGACCGCCGTGCGGACATCAGCCGTACAAGAGCCCGACCTGGTCGAATTCGACGTGCTGATCAGCGACGACGAGGGGCGCCTGCTCGCCTCCATCGACGGGTTCCAGATCAAGCGGCTGCGCGAGGAGCCTTCCGAGGTCGTCGAGCGAAAGGCCGGCCGTCTGCTGTACGGCGTCGAGTGGACGGAACTGGAGCCTCTCACCGACCCCGCACCCGAGCGGTCTCCCTGGCTGGTGGTGAGCGACTCCCCCCTCGGCGCCGAACTGTGCGCCTCGCTGGCGGCCGCCGGCGGCGAGGCGCTGCTGGTCCAGCCGGGTGCCGGCTACCAGAGGCTCGACCCTCAACGGTGCGTGCTCGACCTCGCCTCCACCGAGGACTGGACGATGCTCATCAAGGAGCAGGCGGAGAGCGGGGCGTGGCCCCCGAGAGCCGTCGTGCGCCTGTCCACCGCGCGCCCTGTCGAGGAGGTGACCGGACCGGACGCGCTGGAGCGCTCCTACGAGGTACTCGCGTTGGTCAAGGCGCTCACGAGTGATCAGCAGGTTGCTCCCCGGCTCTGGCTGGTCACCACCACCGCCCAGACTCCGGACGGTACCGGTGACGTCAACCCCGCGGAGACCGCCGTGTGGGGCATCGGCCGGGTGATCCCCTATGAGCATCCCGAACTGCGCTGCTCAATGATCGACCTTCCCGAGGACCCGGACTCCGGCATTCTCCGTGCCCTCTCAGCCGAGATCAGGAACGACGGGACCGAGACGGAGATCGCCCTGCGGGACGGTCGCAGATACACCACGCGGCTCCGCCGCCGACCGCTTGCCTCCGCGAGCCCGGTCCCCGTACGGCCGGATGGGACCTACCTGATCGCCGGCGGCTGCGGCGGGGTCGGGCTGCTCACCGCGGAGTGGCTCGTCAAGAACGGCGCGCGCCATCTCGTCCTGGTCAGCCGCAGCGGCGCTTCGGAGAGCGTGACGGACCGGATCGCCGCGATGCGGTCCGCCGGCGCGCAGGTGCGCATCACCACGGCGAACATAGCGTCCCGGGCAGCGGTGGCAGATCTCCTCGACGACATCGCCCGGCGCATGCCTCCCCTGCGAGGAGTCGTCAACTCCACCGTCGTCCTCGACGACGGGACGTTGGCACAGCTGGACCGTACCCGGTTCCTCGCTCCCATGCCTCCCAAGGTCCACGGGTCCTGGCACCTGCACGAACTCACCCGCCACCTGCCCCTCGACTTCTTTCTCCTCTACTCGTCCGCGGCTTCGGTGATCGGCTCGCCCGGGCAGGGCAACTATGCCGCGGCCAACGGCTACCAGGACGGGCTGGCCTGGCACCGGCGGGCCAACGGGCTCCCGGCCCTGACCGTCAACTGGGGACAGTGGTCCGCCACCGGACAGGTCGCCAAGGCGAGCAAGGACCTCCGGCTGAACGAGCGCGGCTTCGCCGGCTTCGCTCCCGCCGAGGGCCTGACCGTCCTCGGCCGCCTGCTCCCCTCCCCGCATGCCCAGGCGTCCGTCATGTCGTTCGACCCCACCGCCTGGACCCACTACTTCCCCACCCTGCGCACCTCGTCCCTCCTGCGGCACCTTCTGGAAGACGGTCCGGGGGGCGCCGCCCCCATGGCGGAGCTCGCACCGGCCACCCTTGCCGGTCTCGGCGACGAGCAGGCCGAACAGCTCATCACGGCGTACCTGTGCACGCAGGTCGCGGCCATCGTCCAGCTCCCCCGGGAGAAGGTCGACCCGGCGCAGCGCCCGCACCGCCTGGGCCTCGACTCCCTCATGACAGTTCAGCTGCGCAACCGGATCGCGGCCGACCTCGGCGTCACCCTGCCGGTGGCGGTCTTCCTGCAACGCCGCACGATCAGCGATCTCGCCACCGTCGCCCTCACCCACCTGAAGGAATCCGAAGCCGTTCCAAGCGACTCCGATCGCTTGACGGCAGGAGGCCCCGCGGTCACGAACTCCGGCGGACAGTAGAAATGACTCCGGGAGGAGACGGCGGTTGATCTGACATCACGTACCCCACCACATGACGGACTCCGCCTTGCCTGATGGATCTGGCGGAGTCCTCGTCCTGCTCGCCCGCCTGCTCAGGGCGGGCGAGCAGTCACCACTACTTGCCGTTACCTGCGAGTGTGCTTTGGGGAGCGCGCCCCCTGGGCAGCCCACACCTTACGACATGAGCGTTCTTCCTGGCGGAAGTCGTCACTTCACCGCCAATCGCCCCGCCTTACGGCCGGATCACACATCGGCTGCACGAGCGTTTGGCGTCTCCCCGCGACTCCGGGCGGTGTGATCGTGAGCACGATCGACTCTCCAGGAGAGTGACCCCCTGCCGGCTACGGCAAGGCATGACCGAGCCGTGCCGTCGTGACAGCACATGACGTCTTTTTCACTTCCGGTCGGGCGGGCACGAAGGCGTTGCCGAGAATGCCCGAGATCAACATTCCGCGATCTTTCCGTTACGCGCGGCGGTGATCGCGGTGAGAGGTGCCGTCGTGCCGCCCTGGGTGTGCGGTCGGCTTCCCCCTGCCACCGTCCGGCGCGTTGCGCGTTCCCCATCGACGATCCGCATGTGCACCGGCTCCGCACGGATGGCTTCTCATGGCCGCCGTCACCTGGGCGTACTCTCCGTGAGACCGGCGGTCACCATTGACGTCGCACCGATCAGTTCCGGCTCCGAAAATCGGCTTCGTGATCCACGACACATACCCCCTAAGATGCAGGTATCGGATTTCGGTGGATTCGGCATCACGCTACGAGGGGCGAGCTACGGCAGAGCAGGCAGTCACTATGCATCGGATGTCACAGAGCTTTCTTCCCCAGAAGGCACTCGATGTGAAACAAGGAAGCAGAGTCCCCAGCAAGGCGCAGGGGCCGCCGTTCATCGGGTTTCACGAACCCATGGACATCCTCGTGGCGACATGCCCACTGAGATCGTAGGTGGTAATGGTGGAGTTTCGGGTTCTCGGCCTGGTGGGGGCCTACAACGATGACGGGGTCCAGGTCGATCTCGGCGGCCCGCGCCCGCGTGCGGTGCTGGCCCGGCTACTGCTCGCGCAGGGAGTGGTCGTATCCGCGGACACGTTGATCGATGACCTGTACGGCGGGACGCCTCCGCCCAGCGCCCTGTCCAGCTTGCACTCGTATGTATCGAATCTCCGCCGGGCCATTGAGCCCGGCCGCAACCCCCGCACCCCTCCCCTGCTGCTCATCGGACGGCCTCCCGGATACCTGCTCGCCACCACGAACGTCGACGCGATCCGGTTCACCGAACTGGTCACCCGCTCGGAGTCATGTCCTCCCGGCGAGGTGCTCGTCTCCCTGGACAAGGCGTTGCGGCTCTGGCGCGGCCAGCCGTACGGCGAATTCGCCGATGAGACCTGGGCCATCGCGGATGTCAGCCGCCTTCGCGAGTTGCGCCTGGTCGCGATCGAGCGGCGCGCCCAGGCCCTGCTGGACCTCGGCCGCCCACAGGCAGTGATCACCCATCTGGAGACCGAGGCGCTCGCGCACCCGCTACGCGAGCGGCTGTGGTGTCTGCTGGCCGTAGCCTTGTACCGCACCGGGCGGCAAGCCGACGCGCTCGCCGTACTCCGCCGTGCCAGGGACCTGCTCACCGAACAGCTCGGCCTCGACCCCGGCCCGGAACTAAGGGCGTTGGAGGAGGACATCCTCCGGCACTCCGACTCCCTGACAATCCCGCCCTTGACCGCCACCGCGGTGTCGGTACCCATACCGCCGCAGTCGCCACCGCGACTCCTTGTCGGCCGGGAGCGGCAGCTTTCGGAGTTGAAGATGCTGCCAATACGTGCGGGCCGGGACGGCGTAACCATCGCAGCGGTGAGCGGTGAGCCCGGCATCGGCAAGACCCGGCTGTTGGAGGCGTTTCGCGACCAGTGCGCCAGCCTCGGTTATGTGGTGCTGTGGGGCAACTGCCACAGTGTGGAGGGAACCCCGGCCCTGTGGCCGTGGCTGCAGGTGCTGCGCGCGCTGGATGAGATCTGGCCGCCACCGGACCGTCAGGCGCTGGCCGGACTCCTCGATGAAAAGATGCCCAGCGGCTCCACTGAGACGGCGCTGCTCCACCGCAACCAAACCATCGCCCGTTGGCTCGCCGCGACCGCACAGACCCAGCCATTGGTGATCGTTCTTGACGACCTGCACTGGGCCGACCCGGCCTCACTCGAACTGCTCAGAGATGTCGCCATGCTGGTGGGCAGCGAGACGGCGAACGTCCCGCTGACGCTGGTCGCCGCATTCCGCGAGACGGCTTTCCATGAGACGGCGATCCATGGCACAGCACTTCCCGGTGGCTCGTTCCGTCTCTCATTAGATGGTTTGCTGGGCCATCTCGCCCGGTATGACTTGCTTCGCATCCGGCTGACCGGCCTGGGGGTGGAGGACGTGCGGGCGGTCGCTTCGGCTATGGGCGTTGAGCTGAACGAGTCCTCCGCCGAGCGCCTGTCCGAGCGGACCGGCGGCAACCCCTTCTTCGTGCGGGAAAGCGCTCGGCTGCTGGCCCAGGGACGAGATCTGGGCGCAGTTCCCGAGGCGGTGGCCGACCTGATCCGCTGGTGGCTGAGCAGACTGGGTGCGCGGGCCGGTGAGGTTCTGGGTGTCGCCGCACTGATCGGCCGGAACTTCGACCCGGGCGTGGTCGCCGAGGTGTGCGAGGCATCTGAGATCGGGTGGGTGGAGGTCTACGACGCGCTGGATCGGGCCGCCCAGGCCGGGTTGATCGTTCCAGGTGAGGGTTCCATGGCGTTCGCGCACGACCTGGTCTGGGAGACCCTCGTCCACGAGATCCCGCCGCTGCGCAAGGCGGTCACCCACCAGGCGGTCATGACCGCCCTGTCCTCCCGGCCAGGCGTGGACATCACTGTCATCGCTCATCACGCGGTGGAGGCCGGCCCGGCCGCGTACGCCGATGCCACACGCTGGGCGACCGCCGCCGCCGAACAGGTGAGCCTGCGCCTGGCCTACGAGGAAGCGGCTGTCTGGTGGGGCCGGGCGGTCGCCGCGCACGGCGCCTGCGCGGGTGACCCGGTAGAGCACGTGGAGCTGCTGCTACGGCATGTCCGTGCGCTGTTGGAGGCAGGGGACGCGATCGGTGCGCGACAGGCCCGCTCGGAGGCCGTGCGTGCCGCCGACCGAGCCGGAGCGAGCTCGGAGCTGACCGCCCGCGCCCTCACCGCACTGGACGCCCCGGCGATCTGGACACTGCGTGACCCGTACAGCGCGACGGAGTTGCGGCTGGTGGATCGGTTCGAGGCCGCGCTGCGAGCGCTGCCCGAGGCCGACGGCCACGAGCGAGCCCTGCTCCTGGGCGGACTGGCACAGGAGCTGTACGGGACCGATGACCCACGCGGTTACACCTTTTCCGCTGAGGCCGTGGCGATCGCTCGTCGGCTGGGCGAGCCGTACCTGCTGATGCGGATGCTCAACGCCCGGCACCTATCGTTGCCTCAGCCGTTGCATATCCCAGAGTTGCTGGAGCTCACCGAGGAATTGCACGAGCTCGCACTGCGCACCCGGATGCCGGAATTCGAACTACTCGCCCAGATGATGTTCACCCACCACCGGTTGGAGCTGTTCGACCTGGCCGGTGCGGACGCGGCCGCCGCCCGCTGCGACGCCATGCTGGAACGGCTGTCATTGCCATGGCCGCGCTTTCAGCACACCATATGGCGGATCAACCGGCTCGTTCTGGCTGGCCGGTTCGACGACGCCGAAATCCTGTACGACGAGGCAGAACGCCAGGCCACCCGAATCGGCTACTGGTATGCGAGCGGCGCGGTGGCGATCGGGCGTCTCATGCTTCACTATCACCGGGGCACCATGACGGAGGCAGGGCCGCCGATCGACGCGATCACCGGTGCTCATCCCAGTGTGGATCACGATGCCCGGGTGCTGCAATTGTGCGCACAGGGCCGCCCGGAGGAGGCCCAGGCCTTGGCCGCGAACGGCTGGCCGGCACCTCCTCTGGACTGGTCATGGCTCTCCGCGACCTGCCTGCAAGGCGCGGCCCAGGCCGCCGTTGGTGACCTGCCGGCCTGCCAGGTGACCTACTCGGCGCTGCTGCCGTATTCCGAGCGGATTTCAACGGTTTCGGCGGTGCTCTGCATGGGGCCTGTCGACTGGTACCTGGCCCTGCTCGCCTCCGCCATGGGTGACAACGACACCGCGTCTCAGCATCTTGAGAAGGTGGCCCGGCTGGCAGGCCGGAACGGGCTCACGTGGTGGCGGGACCGGGCAAGGTCGGCAAGTTTCGTGAAACCTTTCCCCACGCACCTTGATACTCCAGCTGAGACCCGCTGACCTCATTATTGATCTCCTCATCGGCTCGATGACGCGACACGGCGGCGACAGATTCCGTCCGTGCACTGAACGGACGGGATCAGCGCACCGTTTCGGTGGCTGTTGGTCCGCTTCGCGGGTGGGTGGGGTTTGAGCTGGTCTGTTCGCGGGCCTCGGGCGGGGGTCCGAGGCCCGCGAACGTGTCGGGTTCAGCCGCTGACGCGGATGACGCCGCTCACCGGTGAGAGCGAGGCGCTGTCGTCGTGGATGAGTTCTCCGTTCTTCTTCCAGACCCTGACCAGCAGCCGGTCGGTGCCAGGCCGGCTTGCCGGAATCGACCGTGGTGATCTCCAGCTTCCGCGCCCCGGCCTGCGGCGACGCGGCGAACACCGAAGACCCACCACCCGCATCCGCATCCGCAGCCGTCACGGTCGCCCCAGCACCCGCGGCATTCGCGGCCGAGTCCTTGCCGACCCCCTCGGCCAGCCCCGGCAGACCCGGGCCAGAGGCCTTCTCCGGCACCGGCGCCAGCCAGAGAGCCCATCGCCATGACGAGCAGGGGAAGTGTGATCCGCTGAGCGGAGGCACGGCTGAATAACCAGTGCACAGGAGTGATTCCATGACTATGGTCGCGCCTTCCGGGCACGGCTGGGGGACGTCGGTCGCCGATCATCACCGGTCGCGCTTGTGGGTCGCTTGGCCTCGATTGCAGCGAGCTTGCCGAAGGCCCACAGGCCCGTGACGGCAAGATGACGTGTCGTAACCGCCCGCTGCTCACGGACGGCCCGGTGAAGGCCGCCGCACCGCCATCAACGATTCGAACGACGCAAGGAGGGCGGAAGTGGCGGCTGGTGCTGTGCGCCCCAGTCCCTGTGCTCGGAGACCGGCTGACCGCCGATGAGCGTGACGGCCACCTGATCCGCACCGGGGCGCCCTAACCACCCGCCCGTCCCAGGGACGCGACCGTCTCACCGACCGGAGAGCTTCGACCCTGCAGTACCGGCTGACGCCGTTGAACGGCTTCAGCGCCGGAACCGGCCTGATCCTCGACGCGTCGTGACCCTGACCACTCAAGGTCGGCATCCGAGACCAAAAGTCCCGGTTCACGTACCACAGAAGTTGTAGACGGCCTACCGCCAGGGGTGCAGAAAGGATCAGATTCAGGCGGTATGTTGATCCGTCAATTTGGTAGATACACTAAGAATTCAACTCGTTGACCGAACGGTTTTTTCCATTCTAATTACGGAGACATCTGCACGGGCACCCGGAAAGCGAAGACGGCAGGAAAAAGTTTCAACAAAAAGAAGATGATCCTGGCGTCCATCGACACAGGACCAGGTTCACCCCTACTGCACGGCGTGCCCGCACCGGACAACGAACATATTGAGATCCTGGCACGCGCCCCGGATCATGCCATGGGATGGGTGAACAACGACACAACCCCCTGAACCACATACACGCAGAATCAATGTGGTCACGCGATGCGCCCGAAAATCATCTAGACGTGCAGCGCAGACGGAACATGTTTCCGGGTAGAGCATCAAGGGACCATATCAAGCCCAGGACCCCGGCAAGTTAGGGATTCCTCCCGGTTCACACTGAGGTCCACATCGCGGCACCGGTCGCCGACCAGGCACGACAGGCCGATGTGGTCATGCTCGCCATGGGAGCAGAACAGGTTAAATCGAGAACTTGCCGGGGCCCTGCCGCCGGAGATCAACCATTTTCGTTCACGGCCACGCGTTTCCAACGGCAACCCGTATTCGGGGACCAGGGTAGCCGACCCCTCACCAAGACCGCTCGGCTGTGCTGTGAATCCATCAGCGAGCCACTTGTCCATCCAGACGATCAGAACGTTCTGCATCGATTTGATCTCGCCCTTTGGCTCGGCTCGGCCGATTCCCGCATGATTTCCCAGCCCGCAGGGATATCCCACATCTCACAGTCACCCTAATTGATCACCCGTAACAGAATATTGATCTTACGGATTTCCGGTTTCCCGAATATCTATTTAGAGAATTTTTATTCCTTGACCGTTTCGAGGTATGGAATGACGCAAAACGCGCGCGGGAACCCACCCGTGAGACGCCCGTCTCGCCGACCTGGGTTCCGGTTCATCGTTCAGGCCACCGCGTTATCCGTCGGCCTGTCACTACTGTCAGGAGTGCCCCAGGCACCCCCTGCCGCTGCGGATCCGAAGCCGAAGGCTGATCAGCTGACGGCCGAACGGCCGGATCGAGTGTCGGCGGTACTGACGGCACGTCAGCAGAAGTCCCGGGTGGAGATCACCGGTGAGCGGACCGAGACGTCCAGCACATGGGCGAACCCGGATGGGACGCTGACCACGGAGGTGTTCTCCGGCCCGGTCCGGGTCCGCAACGACATGGGTGATCTGGTCCCGATCGATCTGAGCCTGGTGGCCGACGGCAAGGTGCTGCGGCCCAAGGCCGGCCCGGCAGAAGTCGGGATCTCCGCCACCGGCGGGAAGGACCCCTTCGCCACACTGGAGCAGGACGACAAGTCTCTGTCGGTCTCCTGGCCCTCCGAACTCGGCGAACCCGAAGTCTCGGGGAACACCGCCACGTTCAAGGATGCCGTGCCCGGCGGTGACCTGGTCGTACAGGCGCTCAAGAGTGGTCTGCGCTACGACCTGGTCCTGCGCGAGCGCCCGACGGGGCCGCTGGAGCTGCGATTACCGATCAAGACCAAGGGCCTGAAGCTGGCTCAGGCCAAGCACGGCGGCCTCACCGTGACCGACGGCAAGGACCGCAAGATCGCCTCCGGACCGACGCCTCGCATGTGGGAGGCCGGCGCGGGCAAGGCGGCGCTGAGCCCCGCGGCGGAAGGCCGCAGCGCCAAGATGTCCACCAAGGTGGAGACCGGCCAGGACGGCCAGGTCCTGGTGCTGAAGCCGGACGCGGGGTTCCTGGCCGACCCGGCCACGCAGTACCCGGTGACGGTCGACCCGACCCTCAACCTGGCTCCCGTCGCCGACGCCGCCGTCTACTCCTTGGAACCCAACACCAACTACGGCTCGGCTGCGACGATGGACGTCGGGTCGTGGACCAACATGCCGTGGCGCGGGCTCGTCAAGTTCGACGCCTCCGCGCTGACGGGTAAGAAGATCCTGTCGGCGAAGCTGAACATGCGCAACCTCTACGCCAAGCAGTGTGCCGACACCGGAGCCGGCGTGCAGATCCGCCGGGCCACCTCCAGCTGGTCGGCCTCGACCGTCACCTGGAACACCCAGCCGACCACCACCGCCGACGGCGCCGCCGTCTCCACCGACTCCCACGGCTTCGACTCCTCCTGCCCCTCCGGGGTGATGCCGTTCGACGCCACCGCCATCGCCCAGGCATGGGCCGACGGCCAGCCCAACCACGGCCTCGCGCTCCAGGCCACACCGGAGACCGACCCGACCGGGTTCCGGGTGTTCACCTCCTCGGAGAACACCAACCCACCCGCGCTGCAGGTCACCTACAACACCGCACCGGCCACGCCGACGGGCCTGGCTCTGACCCCGTACAAGGTTTGGAACAACACGAACTACAGCGGCACCAATCCCGAACTGCTGGCCGTCGCCACCGACCCCGAGAGCGGGGCCGTCCGCCTGGACTTCGAGGCGGTCAAGGCGGACGGGACGCCGCTGTGGTCGAGGTCAAGCTCCTTCGTCCCCTCCGGTCAAGAGGCCACTGTCACCCTTCCCCCCGGCCTGCTGTCCAACGCCATGCTGTGGAAGTGGCGGGTTCGTGCCTTCGACGGCCACACCTACAGCGCCTGGACCTCCTACTCCGACCACCGTGTCGACGGGTTCGTTCCCCACACCCCCACCATCTGGTGCGAATACGAGTACGGGGTGTGGAACGCAGCGAGAACCGACGAGGTCAGATGCACCGTTGACACCATCAGCGATGACGGTGAGGGCTACCAGTGGTCCATCGACAACTCCAACCCGACCGAGGCCGTCACCAACAACGGCGGCGGCTCGCCCGGTGAGTTCTGGATCACACCAAAGGACGGCTGGCATGCCATCTACGCTCAGGCCCACGACGGGCTGGGCAACCTGTCGGCAACCGCCTGGTACCACTTCGGCGTCGGCATCGGCGGTCTGGTCACCCCCGTCGATGACGACCGCACCCAGCGATTCGCGCCGCTGACCGCTTCGGCCGTCCCTGCCAAGACCGGGGTCACCTACAAGTACCGGCCCGCCCACCATGACCAGACCACCTGGGGTGAAATCCCGGTGGCGGACATCACCGTCCCCGGCACCGGACAGAACCTGTCTGCCTGGCCGTTCCCCCGCAGTGACACCGGCAAGGACTTCACCCAACTCGATTGGGACGTCACCAAATCCCTTGCCCGCTGGGGCAAGGGTGACGGACCCGTTGAAGTCAAAGCCTGCTACTCGGGGAACTCAAGTGGCATGGAATGTACCGCCCCCAACACGATCATTGTCGAACGGACGTCCTTCGGCGCTTCTCAGGCCGTAGGGAACATCGGGCCGGGCCAGTTGTCCCTCCATACCGGAGACTTCTCCGTAGACCAGACCGACGTGAATGTCAATGGCCTGGCCGTTGATCGTGGTCACACCACGCTTAACCCGGGGATCGTGGCATCGGGCCCGTTCGGCCCGGGATGGTCCCCCTCTTTCCCCGACCCGGTCGGTGGGGTCGGCGGTCTGAAATTCGAGGATCACAGTGCCGAAGGGTACGTGAATCTCGTTGAGACCAATGGTTCGATTTCGACGTATGTCATAGATGCCAATGGAAAATTCACTGGCATCGCGGAGGCCGCGGACACCGGCGAGCTTGTCAAGAACTCAGCCACCCAGTTCACGTTCACCAGCCCCGACGACGTCAAGACCGTCTTCATTGCGGTCAATGGAATCTGGTCCGCCGCTAGCGTCGATGCTCCGGGTGATGAGGTCGAGCAGACCTACCATCGGGATACAGCCGGTCGTGTGGTGAAGATCCTGGGCGCGGCGCCGCAGGGAGTCACCTGCACCACGAGCACTCTTAATCCGGGCTGCGTCGCGCTGACACTGACTTACGCCACGTCCACCACCGCGACGGGCCTGGGTTCCGGCTGGGGCGCCGTCAACGGCCAAGTATCCAAGATCGATTACACGGCCTACGACCTCGAGACCGGTTCCATGAGAACCGTTACGGTCGCTTCTTATCTTTATGACTCAAGCGGTCGACTGCGTCAGACTTGGGATCCGAGGATCTCACCGAACCTGTTCACGACCTACTACTACAACGGTCATGGGCGTCTGTCCCAGGTCACACCGCCGGGGCAGTCCCCCTGGACACTGGAGTACGACTCGACCAAGAACCGGGTCGCGCATATCTCACGCGTCGACGATCAGAATCGTGAGATCAGGCAAGCCATTGTGTACGACGTGCCCATCGCAGGTCAGACGGCACCCATCAACCTGTCTGCGACACAGACCGGAACCTGGGCACAGACCAGTGACCTTCCAGTCGAAGGTAGCGCTCTGTTCCCCCCGTCCCATGTCCCCCCGCGCAACGGTGACGGAAGTTATCGGGCGGAGGCCGGTGACTGGAAATACGCCAGAATCGCCTACCAGGATGTCAACGGACGTACGGTCAACGCCGCGAAGTTCGGCGCCGGCGCGTGGCAGATCTCGGCTCGTCGCCACAATTCAACGGGCGAGGTGGTCTGGTCGTTGTCCGCTGAAAACCGAGCTCAGGCACTTGTGCCGACCGATTCGACCGACGTCTACGTGCGGGGTCGCAACACGAGCGCGGAGCGCGCAGACCTGCTCGCATCAGTAACCGAGTACGGCAGCCGCGGCGAACCACTTTCCGAGACCGGTCCGGCACATCGTGCGGTCCTTGACTCGGGTGCCACGGTCTCGGCGCGCAATACGACCACCTATACGTACGACGAAGGCCGTCCGAAGCCCGGGCCGGCTCCAATCGTCACGACGATGAAGGTGTTCCCGACCGTGATCGACGGGACCGCTGTCTCGGTCGCCGCCGATACCAAGACCACCGTGACCGGATACGCCCCGATCGTGGGCACTGACCCGTCCGGGTGGGACCTCGCCATGCCGACGACCATCACCACCGTCGTGCCCGGCGCCACCGATATCGTCAAACGCACCCGGTACGACTCTGACGGCCGGACGATCGAGATGCGTATGCCTGCCTCTGGCGGGACCGACGCCGGCACCACGCTGACCTACTACTACACCGCAGGCACCCATCCACAGGTCCAGTCATGTGGTCTGAAGCCGAACTGGGCAGGGAAAGTCTGCAGGACCGTACCGGCGGCCCAACCCACTGGGAATCCTCTGCCCACGACCACCTTCACCTACGGTTACTACGGCCAGCCGGTCAAGGTGACTTCTACAGCCGGTGGGACCACTCGTACGTCCGTGAGCTCCTTCGACGCGGCAGGCCGACCGACCCGCAGCAGTCTGCAGGTCACACCCGCCCAGGACGGCGGGACTGCGATTCCGGACACTGTGGCCGGCTATGACCAGCAGAACGGCCTGGTTTCAACCACATCCGCAGGCGACAAGACTCTGTCCACCACTCATGACAGCTTCGGCCGGGTCATCTCCTACACCGATGCCGGAGGTAACACCGCCACCACCACGTACAACGTGGACGGTCAGGTCGCCACCCTCAACGACGGAAAAGGCACCTACACCTACACCTATGACGGCGCCGACAACCGCGGCCGGGAAGAACGCCGTGGATTGGTCACCGCAGTTGACATGGGAATTCCCAACAACAGCGGCGTCGTCACCTTTGCATACAATGGCGACGGCCAAAGCATCGGCGAGTGGTACGGATTCGCGCAGATATGGGCGGGCCACACTTATGACGCCACCGGAAAAGAAACTCAGCGCGCGTACGGAAAAGACAGCACCTCATGGCTTTCGTTCGGCGCGGGGACCTTCTTCAACGGCCAGAAGGCATGGTCCAGCGGCCCCGCGGGACGCGTGGACTACCGCTACGACAAGGTCGGACGGCTGAGCGAGGTCTACGACACCTACCAGGGTGAGTGCACCACGCGTCTCTACGCCTTCAGCGTCAACACCAACCGGACGGCGAAGACCACCCACGGTCCCGCCGCCAACGGTGAGTGCACCA
This sequence comes from Streptosporangium sp. NPDC049248, assembly GCF_040678965.1. Lineage (NCBI taxonomy): Bacteria > Bacillati > Actinomycetota > Actinomycetes > Streptosporangiales > Streptosporangiaceae > Streptosporangium > Streptosporangium sp. NPDC049248. The sequence continues at coordinate 19,287 of NZ_JBFAQY010000017.1, read as the reverse complement.
CGAGCACCACTCCGATCAGCGAGAACGACACCTACGACGCCGCGGATCGTCTTAACTCCGCCGGCTACACCTACGACAACCTGGGCCGGACCCTTACGGTTCCGGGCACCGATGTCAGCGGCGGAGCCGACCTGCAGATCGGCTACCACTCCAACGACATGGTGTCCACGCTTACGCAGGGCACCCAGACCCGGACGTTCAGCATCGATCCTGCCAACCGTATTCACTCCATGCAGAGCGGCCCCGGCACCGAGGTCGTCAACCACTACTTCGGGAGCAGCGACAGCCCGGCCTGGATCGCTGAAGCGGGTGGCGCTTGGACCCGGAACCTCACCGGATCCTCGGGGCTTTCCGCGATTCAGAAGAGCGATGGCACCGTGACGCTCCAGCTCTCCAACCTGCACGGGGATGTCGTCGCGACCACGGCGAACTCCCCGACCGCCTCCCTCGGCGGTTATTGGGAGCAAACCGAGTACGGGGTCCCCCGGGCCGAGAACACCACGAATCCCACCCGCTACGGCTGGCTCGGCAGCCACCAGCGCAGCAGCGACGCGCTCGGTGGCCTGATCCTCATGGGAGTCCGGCTCTACAACCCGACCACCGGACGGTTCCTGTCTGTGGACTCCGTCCAAGGGGGCAACGCAAATGCCTACGAGTACGGATTCGGAGATCCGCAGAACAACCTCGACCTAGACGGCAGATTCAGCTACACCTATGAGTTCCCGGCCGGTTACCGCCCAGAGCTCAGGCCGGCCAACGCCATGAGGTGGATCCTTACCCACTTCAATCGAGCCTTCCCCTTCAAAAACGACTGCGGCCAGAATCTTCACCTTAATGAAGTATGCAGGCTGGACATTAAAAGGGGTCCCGACGCGACTGTCAAGACTCACGGGATCGGCCAAACATATTTCAGGTTCGTCGCACTGGGCAGGCATTTCGAGCCGAAGGGCTCCAAGATCAGCTTTAAAATCTTCAGGAAGGCTGGAGACAAGAAGAACCTCTATCTCAGAATTCACGCCTACGGCCCGAACGCAGAAATACACGGGAACGGCTTCACCTCCCCCATAGCCAAGGGGTTCGCCTTCTCCGCATGGGGAAGATTCGCCGAGAACCTTCGGCGCTACCTACCGAGAAGGGCGACGGCGTACGGATGGGAGTAGCCGTATAGGCATCCCTTGATGGGTCCGCTCCGAGCTCGCCGACCAAGCAGAGAGCTCGGGGCGGACCCTGGACGATAAGCGGTAAAGATCGCAGCGACGCCTCGCCGAAGAACCACGGCCGGAACGGTGAAGTCCGAGGGCCGTATCGAGGACCTGGTTCAGGCGTTCCCCCGGTCGGCCATGCCCCCGAGGGGGACGTCACGCAGGCTGAGCAGCATGAGCAGGGCGCAGCTTCCCACGAGAGCGATGTCGGCGACGTTGCCGACGAACAGGCCGCCGTAGTCGATGAAGTCGACGACATGCCCCCGGCCGAACCCGGGGGAACGCAGGAGGCGGTCAAGCAGGTGGGAGAAGGCGCCGCCCAGAAGCCCGCCCAGCGCGACGGTCCAGGCGGGCGAGCGTAGCCGCCGCCCGGTGTACAGGATGCCGACCACCGCGACGGCCGCCGCCAGGGCGAACACCCACGTCGCCCCTGCCCCGATCGAGAACGCGGCACCGGGGTTGTACAGCAGTCGTAGCTGGATCAGCTGTGAGATCACCGGGATGCGTTCGCCGTCCGAGAGCGCCGAGATCGCCCAGACCTTCGAGGTCTGGTCCGCGAGAAGAACCACCGCGGCCAGCACGATCATCCAACCGTACAGCCGTGGCTCTCCCCTCGCCGTCTGCGGATTCCGTCCGGCCGACACACTTACCCCGCAATCTGCGACTTTCTCGCATCGAATCCATGGGGAGCGTCCCTGCCCCAGAGCGTCGCGGCCGGGAAGCACCATCTTGAGTGACGTCAGCATCGCACCCGAGATGGGGGCTGCGTCCGGCCCGTGAAACACCGGCCGACACGGTTCACCGGGTGCCGGCCGATGACAGGGTGGCCGTCGCGCTCGCCATGTACACAGCGACCCGACCGCTCGGTTCAGGCGGGGGGCGGGTAGAGGTCGAAGCCGTACAGGCCCTGGTCTCCCCCGGCGACCAGGCCGAAGCCGCTGGGGAACCAGGCCAGGCAGTTGAGGCCCGCCTCGACCCTGGCTCCGGCCCCCGCCGACTCTCCGTACCTGTCCCACAGCCGGATGGTTCCGTCGTCCGAGCAGGTGGCGAGCAGGTTGCTGTCCGGGGAGACGGCCACACCGCGGATCCTGCCCGACTTCGCGGACAGCGTCGCCCGATCCCTGCCGCCGGCCGACCAGACGCGCGCGGTGCCGTCCTCGAAGCAGGCGGCCAGCCAGGTGCCGTCGGGGGCGATCACCACCTGCCGGGCCGCTCCCGGACATCCCTTGAGCGAGGCCCGCGCCTTTCCGTCGGCTCCCCACAGGCCCGCCGTCCCGTTGACCGAGACGATGGCGAACCACCTGCCGTTGGGTGCGACGGTGATCTCTCCTATGGCCTCCACCCTGCTTTTCAGAGTGGCATACCTGCTGCCGTCCGGTTTCCAGAGCTGGATTTTTCCGTAGATGGACAGGGTCGCGAGCCAGGCACCGTCCGGGGAGATGAGGATGTGCGCGGTCGCCCGGATGTTCGCGACCAGTACTGCCCGCTCGGTGCCGTCGGCCCACCAGATACGCGCGGTGCCGTCCTCCGAGCAGGTGGCCAGCCAGCTGCTGTCGGGGGCGATCACCACCTCGCGCACCGGCCCGGTGTGACCGGCCAGCACCGCCCTCCTGCTGCCGCCCGCACCCCAGAGCCGTACGGTCCGGTCCGCCGACCAGGTGGCCAGCCAGCTGCTGTCGGGGGCGATCGCCACTCCCCGCACACGTCCGGTGTGCCCTGTCGGAATGGCCCTCCTGCGGCCACCGGCTCCGCGTATCCGGATCACGTGATCGCCGGACCAGAGGGCCAGCCACGTCTTGTCCGGCGAGACCGCGCCGTAGTGGCTGGTCTCGATGGGAACGGTGAGGGTCGCCCCTTCTATCCTGTCCTCGTTCCAGAGCTTCACCGAGCCGTCGCCGGAGTGGGTGGCGATCCAGTTCCCCTCGGGGGAGATGGTCACCTTGCGCACCATCCCGGTCCGGCCCCTGCGACTCTGCCGTCCGGAGCGCTCCGACTGCCACATCCGGACCTCCCCGTCCTGCGAGCAGACGGCCAGCCAACTGCTGTCAGGGGCGATCACCACCTGACGCACCACCCCGGCATGCCCGGACAGGGCTGCCCGTTCGCCGCCGTCGGACTCCCACAACCGCACGCTCCGCTCTCCGGAGAGGGTCGCCAGCCAGCTGCTGTCGGGGGCGATCACCACCTGACGTACCACCCCGGCATGCCCGGGCAGAACGGCCCGCTGCCTGCCGTCGGACTCCCACAGCCGCACGTTTCGATCCTCGGAGAGGGTCGCCAGCCAGCTGCCGTCAGGGGCGATCACCACCTGACGTACCACCCCGGCATGCCCGGGCAGAACGGCCCGCTGCCTGCCGTCGGACTCCCACAGCCGGACCGAGCCGGTGGACGTCCAGGTGACCAGCCAGCTGCCGTCAGGGGCGATGCGGATCCCGGGTGCCGCTCCGACGTGTCCCGTCAGGACGGCTCTCTCGTCGCCGTCGACTCCCCACAGGCGCACGCTCCCGTCTCCGGAGAGGGTCGCCAGCCAGCCGCCGTCCGGCGAGACGGCCATCTTGGAGACCTCGCGTATCGGCCTGTTCCGGCCGGAGACCTTCTCGTTCTCCTGGTTCCAGCCGCGCATCAGCAGGGTGTCCCTCAGGGTTCTCGGCTTGGTCCTCACCCTGACCGGGCTCCTGAGGGTCAGGCGCTTCCTTCCTTCGGGGTTCCACAGAACGACCCTTCCCCGCGCGGAGAAGGTGGCCAGCCACGAGGCGTCCGGCGCGGCCACCATCCCGGCGAGCCTGCCGACCCCGCTCTTCAGAACGGCGCGCCTGCTTCCTTCGGGGTTCCACAGAACGACCCTTCCCCGCGCGGAGAGGGTCGCCAGCCACGAGGCGTCCGGCGCGGCCACCATCCCGGCGAGCCTGCCGACGCCGTTCTCCAGGATCGCCCTCTGGGTGCCGTCGATCCCCCAGACCTGCACTCTCCGGCGTCCGGAACGGGTCACCAGCCACGAACCGTCCGGCGCGGCGGCGACCTCGTGAACCGGCTTCCGGTGAGTGGCCAGCGTTGTCCGGGTAGTGCCGTCGGTCTTCCATATCTGCACACCATCGCGGCCGTGGACGACGAATCTCGATCCGTCCGGTGTGATCGATACGTCCCTCAGCCGTTTCGTCGTCGAGGTCAGCACGCCCAGCAGACAGGTGGCGCCGATGTCGGGCAGCGGCCAGCGGGCTCTCAGGAAGGAGGTCTCGGTCTCCTGGCTGTAGCGCTCGATCGACGCCCGCATCGGCGGGAACGCGTACAGGCGGGCCAGCAGGTTCGCGGTGGAGACGGCATCCGATTCGAAGGGGGTGAGCAGGTGTGCGCTCCGGGCGATCAGCTGCCGGACCCCGGCGACGGAGCGGGAGGTCGACAGCATCAGATCCGACTCCGCCGCGGCCACCCCGAAGGCTCGTACCCGGGTGACGAACCATCGCACGTCGTGCAGGATCGACTCCAGTTCCCGATGCCTTCTCCCCTCGGCGAGGTGGAACAGCAGATGGTCCCAGAGGTAGGGCACCTCCCTGGGCAGCCTCCACCATTCGGCGTCCGCCGCGAGGTCGTCGTCGGGTATCAGGTTGCGGGCCTCGTCGAGGAAGTCGCGGTTGACCGCCTCGACGCGCTCTCTCCCCAGCCCGTACTCCGAGCGGAGGTGTGACCGGATGACGTCGTGGATCGTGACCGACGACACCGTTCCCTCCGTCCGGTGCCTGCTGATCAGTGACAGGTCGTGCAGCCTCGCGCAGAGGCGCTCGGTCTGCTCGGGGGTGAGTCCGGCGGTGGCGCGCCAGAGAAGCTCGACGATGCCGACCGGTATGTCGGCGTCCTGCGGAAAGACCCCCAGCTCGAGGAAGCGGGCGCGGTCGAACACGCCGAGAGCCTCAAGGCTGTGCTCGACCGTCACGCGCACCGCGGTCTCCCGCTGGCGGGGAACGGTGACGTCCAGGGTGGCGGGTCCGGCCCGGCCGAGCCGCTCGACCGCCCGGCGGGCGGCGACGTCGGGGTTCACCCCGCCGCCGTACTCGTCACGCAGGCGCGCGTTGACGAGGTCCAGTAGCAGCGGCCATCTTCCCGTCAGGCCCATCAGGCTGTTGACGGCCCCGGGGTTCATCGGCGGCAGCCCACGGCTCAGCAACTGGACGGCCACTCGCGGTGCCATCTCGTCGACGATCATCGCGATCGCGTTCGGGGGAAGGGCTCTGGGCAGGCGGGTCGTCACCAGCACCCGGGACCGCACCGCCGCGGCCAGGAAGGGGCTCAGCTGTGACAGGCTCCACACGTCGTCGACCACCAGCAGCGTCCGGCCCCGCTCCGCCAGGATCTCGGCCATCCGGTGGCCGGCCTGCTCCGGGCTGGAGAACTCCGGCCGGGTGCCCGTCACGGCCTCCGTGACGTCGTTGGCCAGCGCCGCGAGGTCGACACCGGCGCGGTCGCGGCCCACGGTGACCCAGATGACGCCGCCCTTGAACCGCTTCCGCACCTCATCGCTGTGGCACGCCTCCACGGCCAGGGACGTCTTACCGAAACCGCCCGCCCCGGCGATGCCGGTGGTCAGGCCGACCGTTCCCGAGCCTCTCATCGTCAGGGTGGAGACCACGTCGTCCAGCTCGGTTCTGCGGACCCATCCCGCCCTTCTGTCGGGCACCTGGAAGAGCCCGCCGCGAGCGCGCGACTTCATCAGTTCCGGTGTCAGCCGGGTCAGCAGGACCGTGAGGAAGGCGGTCAACCCGAAAATCGCGACCCATGTGATCCGGTTCTCGGCCACCGTTCCCGGAAAATATTCTCCGACCATTCCGATCGGCAGTCCGACTAGGATTCCAACAATTACCAGAAGCGCCGTGGCCATATCGGCGAATTTTTTTGTGCGACGAGCCAACGATCACCTCGACAGTGCCGACCCCTGCCCCGACGGGCGCCGGGACCCCTGGACGCACGATATCCGTTCCCCATTGCCGTGGCGTTGAATCACCGAGGTTCGGGCAATTAAAGCGTACCCAGAAAGTCGGGTTGCACGCTTTGGGACGCTATGCCCACAAAGTCTACGCAAGCCATTCCGATTCATATTCAATGACGATCTTTTTCGCGATGACATGACCACTCCGAGTCACCCTTCTGGGATCACCCAGCGAGTCCACCGGGCCTGGAATGATCATCTACCCCGCCGCGATCGCCGGCAACCAGGGACTCCAGGTCACGAACAACGGTTCGCCACGCCCGTTCCTCCCGGCGCCGAATAAGACCACGGGGAGCACAGAAAGCTACCTGCCCGAATCGATGTTTAGTGTCGATAAAAAAGGGGGCGAAATCAAGGCGTCCGTCGCACTCGACGGCCGAGCGGTTTAGGATCTTAGCCGATCCGGACCTCTCCGGATCGGCTCGGACCGACAAACCCCCTCAACTCACCCCACAGCAACATCCTCGAGACGTCGCCTCTCTAGACCGCACTCCGCAACGTTCCTTCACTTACCGGTACCTATTTGCGGCACAGCTGTTTGAAAGCCCGTCATTCACATCGTCGAACAGGCAGTGATGTCCATGTCCGGTTCCTCCCCTTCCCCGTCCACCGACGGCTCGCGGGAACCGGATGCCGACCCGCCCGGCGGCCTCTCGACGAAACTCAAGGAGACCGCCGCGACCGCCCTGGTCGCCAGCGGCATCGCCGGCCTGGTCACGGTGCTGACGGACGGCGTGCGGGCACTCGGCGCCGGCCTGGCCCTGCTCGTCTGCGCGGTGATCGGCCTGGCCGTGGCCGTCCTGCTGACGCTGGGCAGGTTCGCCCGTTTCCTGCGGCGGCGGCTCGAACCGGCCAGGCGTCGCCGCGCGGCGAGGAGGCCCGCATCCGCCGCGCCGGGGAAGAGGCTCCTGCGGCTGAGACGATTCATGTCCAAGCTGTCGGCCGGCTACATCAGTGTCCTCCTTGGTGTCTCGATCGTCACGATCCCCTGGGGGGTCGTCCAGGGCGGAACGTGGCTGAGCCACCGGATCTGGCCTCCCGACTGCGACCGGCCGCTGGAGTTGCGCGTCGTCACCGCGCCGGAGAACATGACCATCCTGCAAGAGAGCATCGCTCACTTCACCCGGGAGCAACTGCTGAACGGCTGCGCCCCGTACGCGATCTCGGTGGGAGTGGCGCCCTCGATCGGCGAGTTGACCTACGCCTTCGGCGACAACTGGTACCGCGACGACGCTCGGCAGGAGGGCGACGAGCCGTTTCGCCGGCTGTACGGTCCCCGGCCCGACGCCTGGATCGCCACCAGCACCGGCGAGGCCGAACTCGTCACCAACTATGTGGGGCCGGGCGGCGCCACCCTCGACATCGGCTCATCGGTCGCGTCCGACCGGCTGGTGGTCGGCATGATCAGCGGGCGAGCCGAAAGGGTGAGGAAAGAGCTCCCTCCGGGGCCGCCCGACAGCCACAGTCTCCCCGACCTCTGGGAGGTGATCCGCTCGAAGTTCGCCATGCCGGTGAACTACCCACAGCCCGAACTCTCCACCGCCGGGCTCGTCGCGGTCTCCGACCTGATGCCCCTGGGAAACGTCCTGGGGGCGGAGCAGCTCGGCCTCGTCGCCGAGAGTGTCAGCTCGCTGCTCTGCCGGGTCAGGATCGCGACCCGCGGGGCCGACGCGGAGCTCGACCAGAGTCCCGCCCTGGTGATCCCGCTGCACAGCCTGAGGGAGTACAACAACGGGCGGTTCGACGACCCCCGCTGCCCGGAGGGGGCGCCGAGTGGGATGACCAAGCTCAAGGAGTTCCTCTCCCCCGGACTTTCCGGGCTGGACTACCCGTTCGTCAGGATCGACTGGCCGAACGAGCGGAACAAGGAGCGCACGGCCGCGCTCGACCTGTTCCGCGCCTGGCTGGTCGCCAACCCGCTCTTCGGCGCGGGCCCCGGGAAAAGGCAGCCCGTGCGCACTTTCCAGGAACTGGAAAAGGCCCAGGGCCAATTCTTCGGCCGGCTGCCCCGCGTCGACGCCGAGATCGCCCTTGACGTGTCCGGTTCGATGGCCGAACCGCCCCGGTCCCTGCTCATACGACTGCGTGAGACCTTTCCCGACATCAAGCCGCTGATCACCCCACGGGATGATTTCACGCTGAGCTCCTTCTCCACTGTCAAAGACAGGACCCGGTTCAGGCAGCTTCATCAGGCGGTGGGCCGCGCGGAGTTCGACAGTCTGACCAGGATGGTCACCGGCGCGACACCTGACGGCTCCGACGCCCCCATATCGGACATGATCATGAACCTGAACGGGCGTGCCAGAGCCCCGGGACGTGCCCTCGTCGTCGTGACCGACGGGGGTGTCTTCAACGACGAGCCATCGGGGAGGAGCATCGGCGCGACCCTCGCCCGCGCGTCCAACGTCAGCGCCCTCTACGTCCTGGCTCTCGGTGACAACGGCTGCGACCGCTCTCCCCCGCGCCAGGGGAAGTACCGCGAGTGCGTGGAGGCAGGAGCCGACATACGGCAGGCACTGAGACATCTGATCTCCAGCCTGCGGGGAAGGGATCTTCGATGAGCCTGATGCGCCGCCCTGTCGCCCTGGTCAGCGGATTGACCCCCGCCCAGCGCCGCTGGGGTGGCGCCGGAGTGCTGGCGGGAATGGTGCTGGCCTCGCTGCTCATCTCCCTCACCACCAAGGTCCCCTCGTTCCCCGTCGGGGAATCCAGCGACTGCGGGAGGTCGGACCGGCTCACCGTGGCGACCGGTTCCGACATCACCGCGGGCAGCTTCCGCCGCGACCTGATCGAGGAGTGGAACCGTACACACACCACCCAGGTCATGCTGGTCGAGGTGGCCGACCCCACCGACGAGCAGCGGGTCGAGATGGCCGGCCGATCCCAATTCGGGAGCTGCGCCTACGACGTGCTCTCGGTGGACGTCGCCTGGATCACCGAATTCGCCCGAAGTGGCTACATCCTGCCGTACCCACTCGACCCCCAGAAGGCGAACCTGTTCGTGGACACCGTCCTGGAGACCGGCCAGGTGGACGGGGTCCAGTACGCGGTGCCCTTCGTCACCGACGTGCCCCTGCTGTTCCACCGCCGAGGCCTGCCGGTGCCCACCACGATGGAACAGCTCTGGAAGTACGCCGCCGGGAGCGGCGGGTACGCCGTGCAACTCGGCGACTACGAGGGCGGCACGGTCAACCTGATGGAGGCGATCCTCTCCGAGGGCGGGAGGGTCACCGACGGTGACCGGATCGTGGTGGACGAGGAGGCCAACGGCGAGCGGGTACGCGAGGCGCTCGCCCACTGGCAGGCGCTGCTGGGGGAGGGCACCCTGGCACGTGGTGCGGAGGAGTTCTCCAAGCAGGACACCTTCGACGCCTTCAAGGACGGACTCCTGGTGCGAGGCCCGAAGCACTCCGCAGAGGAGAACAGCCTGCACGCGTTCCGCGACGAGGGCGCGGGCTACATGCGCAACTGGCCGTTCGCGTTCCACCGCCTGGCCACGGACAGTTCGATGTACGACGACCAGCGGCGCCTGCGCTTCGGCCTGGCCGCGCTGCCCAGTACCGGCATCCTCGGTGGTTTCAATCTGGCGATCTCCGCGCGTTCGAAGAATCCGGACCAGGCACGGATGCTCATCGACTTCCTGACCGGCCACCAGGCACAGGCCCGGCTGTTCGCCTGCAGCGGCTATCCGCCCGTGCTCGAATCCGTCTACGAGGAGTACCGGCGCGCCCCGCGCAGCTGTGACCAACTCTCGGTCTCCCCCGGGACGGAAACGGGCTTCTCCGGGAGAACGGACTGCACGCCGGGGGCGGGAGCGAATCCCTCGACGGGGGCGGCCATCGCCGCCGGCCCTCCCGGCGAGGACCCTGAGATCACCGCTTCCATGCTCCAGGAGCTGGCCGGGAAGATCCACCAGGCCCTGTGCAAGGCCGAGTCACGCCCGCAGTACTCCTACTACTCCGCTTTCAGCGAGGTGTTCCGCGGGTGCGCCCGCGCGGTGGTCAACGGCGACCTGCCCGCCGGGGAACTGGACCTCGCCCGGTTCGCCGACGCCCTGCGCGCCGCCCGGCAGGGCAGGGCGCCGGAGGACGCCGGGTCGCTCGCTCACTGCGGGAAACCCGAGCTGCGATCAGGATGACGGGAACCGCTCCCGCCCCACCGGGGCGCGGAGGGAGCGGGAGCGGGCCGGACGGGTCAGCGCTGCAGGTCGACGCAGGAGTAGAAGGCGTTGGCGGTGTCGGCGATGTTCCAGACCGCGAGAACCTTCAGACGGCCGGTCCTGCCGCCCAGGCTCACGTTGTGCGAGACCGTGGCGCCGGGCTGCCTGCCGCCGTCGTTGAAGACCGCGATCCGGGTGTTGCCGATGTAGTACTCCCAGGTGCTGGTGGCGTGGCGGGCGGTCAGCACCCAGTTGAAGGTGACCGAGTTGCCGACACTCGTGGCCGGCCAGCCCTTGCTCTCGTCGCTGAGCTGGGAGAACCGACCGACGTTTCCGTGGCAGTTTCGCAGGCCCTTGGGGCCCTCCACGCTCTGCGGTTCGTAGATGATGTCACCGCAGTTGGAGACGCGGCCCTGGGCGCACATGGCCTGACGGCTCGGCGGCGACGAGATGTAGCCGTGCGCGCTGGCCGGTGAGGCGACGAACACGGTGGCGGCGATGGCGATGATCGCCGTCGCGAGGAAGGTGACCGTTCTGCGCATGTACTGCTCCTTGGCTGGGGGGGTGACTCGAATATAAAAGAAACTTTCCTAACGGTAAATATTCGAGTCAGTGGATTTCCGAAGGCATTGTCAGACTTTCCGCCGGCCGACGGCCCGAACAGAAGGCGAGCGGCCACCCGGGCCCCGACAGAACGCCGCACGTCAGCCGGCGGCGCGGGTAGCACGTCCGGAACGCGAAGCGATGGCCGAACCCGGCGCGAACGAGCACTGAGAGCGCTCTCTTGCTTTTTCCGACTCGGGTGTTGACCCTGGCTTAACCTTCGCGTAACAGTGGTATTAATCGGTCTTTATGCTGCAGCGATGGTCGACCGTCCACTTTATTCGCCTTGTGAGAGGTTCCGAATGAGCCACCCCTCAGAAAGAAAGCGCTCTCTCGGATGGATCTCGGTCATCGTCGCCGCGCTGGTGCCGATGATGATCGCCATCACCGCCCACGCCTCCGTCCCGGCAACCCCCTCCGGCTGGTCCCTGGTCTGGAGCGACGACTTCACCGGCGGCGCCGGGTCGCTTCCCTCCTCCGCCAACTGGATCGTCGACACCGGCCACGCCTACCCGGGCGGTCCCGCCAACTGGGGCACCGGTGAGATCCAGCGCTACACCGACTCCTCCGCCAACCTGAGCCTCGACGGTGGCGGGAACCTGCGCATCACCCCGATAAAGAGCGGCAGCGAGTGGACGTCCGCCCGCATCGAGACCCGCCGCTCGGACTTCAAGCCCGCCGACGGCCGCATCCTGCGCATCGAGGGCCGTATCCAGATGCCCAACGTCACCGGTGACGCCGCACTGGGCTACTGGCCCGCCTTCTGGGCACTGGGCGCGCCGTATCGCGGCAGCTACTGGAACTGGCCCGGCATCGGCGAGTTCGACATCATGGAGAACGTCAACGGCATCAACTCCGTCTGGGGCGTGCTCCACTGCGGGGTGAACCCCGGCGGGCCCTGCAACGAGACCACCGGCATCGGCGCCAGCCGGACGTGCCCCGGTTCCTCCTGCCAGTCGGCGTTCCACACCTACCGCTTCGAGTGGGACCGCAGCATCACCCCGAACCAGTTGCGCTGGTACGTCGACGGACAGCAGTTCCACAGTGTCAGCCAGTCCCAGTTCGACGCCGGGACCTGGAGCAACATGACCGGCCACCAGGGCTACTTCATCCTGCTCAACGTGGCCATGGGCGGGGCGTTCCCCAACGCGCTGGCCGGGCAGACCCCGACCGCGGCGACGGTCTCCGGCCGTCCGATGCTCGTTGACTACGTGGCCGTCTGGCAGAGCGGCTCCGGTTCCACTCCCACCCCGACGATCACTCCCCCTCCGGGCGGGGTGGACGCCCGCTCGACCATCCAGGCCGAGCGCTACCAGGCGCAGGCGGGCACGTCGCTGGAGACCACCACGGACACCGGTGGCGGGCAGAACGTCGCACAGATCGGCAACGGCGACTGGCTGCGCTTCGACGGAGTCAACTTCGGCGGCGCGGCGGCCACCCAGTTCAAGGCCCGCGTCGCGTCCGGGGCGGCCGGCGGGGTCAGCGGGCTGGTCCAGGTGCGCCTCGACAGCCTGACCGCGGCTCCGATCGGCGACTTCGCCGTCGGCAACACGGGCGGCTGGCAGAGCTGGCGTACGATCCCGGCCAACATCGCCTCGGTGACCGGAACCCACACGGTCTACATCACCTTCACCAGCGGGCAACCCGCCGACTTCGTCAACCTCAACTGGTTCTCGTTCGGCAACTGAACCCGGGGGTCCGCGTGTCCCGGCGGACGCGCGGGCCCCATCACCCGGGATCGTCCCGCCGCGGCACGCGTCATCGGGCGAACGTCAGGAAACGCCGTCCGACCTGCCCGATCCGGACACCCGTCGGCATACTCAAGGAGCGGCCCGCAGGACTTCGCCGACGTACCGGAGCACGAGGACCTTCAGACACGCATCCGCCCCGCGATGTCGCGCACCGCCGCGGCCAGCAGGTCGACGTCGTCACAGCCGGTGAAGAGCGCCGGTGTCACCCGCACGCAGTCGCCCCTGGCCGGGCCGCCGCGGTTGACGGTGAAGATCCGGTGTCGCTTCATCAGGTCGGCGGCGATCGCGACGTTCTCGGCTTCCGAGGTACGTCCGGTGATCCGGAACGCGGTGATCGTGCCGTACATGGCGGGCTCCTCGGGAGTGAGGATCTCCAGGTTGTCGATGTCGAGCACCTGGCTCACCCAGCGGTCGCGCAGGAAGCGCAGCCGCGCCTGCTTGGCGGCGGCGCCCAGGGCGTCGTGGAAGTCCAGTGCGACGTCGGCGGTCAGGACGGGGGCGACGTTCAGAGTGCCGGTGTGCACTCGCGAACGGATGTCGTCGCGGGGGAAGGTCACATCATCGAAGGCGACGTCGATGTCGGCCAGGCGATCCTTGCGGATGTAGAGGAAGCCCGCCCCCAGCGGCATGCCCATCCACTTGTGCAGGGAGAATCCGGCGAAATCCGCCTCCAGGTCGCCCATGGTGAAATCCAGGTGCCCCCAGGAGTGGGCGGCGTCGACGATCACGTCGATGCCCCGCTCGCGGGCCATCGCGACGATCTCGCGCACGGGCACCACCAGCCCGGTGCGATTGTTCATGTGGCTGAGCAGCAGCAGCCTGACCCGAGGGTGCTCCCGGAACGCCTGGGCGTAGGCGTCGAGCACCGCCTGGCGGGTCGCCGGCTCGGGAATGACCAGCCGCTCCACCTGGACGCCACGCCGGTCGCGCAGCCAGTTCATGGAGTACTGCATGCTGTGGTAGTCCAGGTCGGCGTACATCACCGAATCGCCGGGGCGCAGCCGCAGATAGCCGGCGATCAGCAGTTGCAGGGCCTCGGTACCGCCACGGGTGAGGGCGATCTCCTCCATGGAGACCCCGAGCATGGTCGCGATGCGTTTCCTGACCTGGTCCGCCCGCCCTTTGTAGGTGTTGCGCAGCAGGTAGGAGCTCACCTCGTTGAGGTGGTCGGTGTTGCGCTGGTAGGCACGGCGCACCGGCTCGGGCATGATCCCGTAGTAGCCGTTCTCCAGGTTGACGAAGTCCCGGCTGACCCGATACTGCCGCGCCACGGTGCTCCAGAAGCCCTCGTCCCGGGCGAGCCGCCCGGGATCGGCACCGGCGGGAACGACCGGCAGCGCGGCCGTCGACCGGGACTCCGGTGAGGGCGAGGCCGTCGGCCGCGGGGCGAGGGGAACGGCCAGCACACCCAGCCCTGCGACCATCTCACGCCTGGACAAGCTCATCGAACCACTCCACACCGATCAGCGAGAGGCCGGCGGGCCCGGCCTGTTCCAACGGATCAGTCACAGTGTGCGCGAAACGGACTCCCCAGGCGGGCATCCGCGCTGCTCAGGCGTGGCGTGGCGGCACCGGCCCCCACGCGGGAGATCCGGGAACGGCCCGGTGGCCCGGCTCGAAATCGCCATCCGCGTGGCGTCCGGTCCCCGTGGCCGTGACCGGCGACGGCTGAATTAGAGTTGTATCACCCGTGTCGCGTCACCAGTCGCAGATGCGGGGTCCCCTCAGGTCCGGAGAAGCCGGAGTCGAGGAGAGGCTCATGTCCCGTAGGCACATCGTCACCGCAGGGTGCGTCCTGACGCTCACCGTGCTTACCTCGTCGGTCGTCCCGGCAGCCGTCCCGGTTCGGGAGGCGAGCGCCTTTGCCGCCTCGTCCACCGGGAAACGGAAGCCACCGCCCGATCCCATCAAACAGCTACCGCCGGGCGTGATCGAAGCGCTCCAACGCGACTTCGGCCTCACCAGGGCACAGGCCGAGACCCGGCTGCGCAACGAGGCCCGGTTGACGGTGGTCGAGGCGAGGCTCCGTGACATGCTCGGCGGCTGCTTCGGCGGATCCTGGCTGATGGGAACCCTCTCCGAGACCCTGGTGGTGGCCACCACCCGCGCGGCCGACGTCCCCCGCATCGTCGCGGCGGGCGCCCAGCCCAAGGTCGTCGCCGCGTCGCTCGCGAAGCTCAGGGCGATCAAGCAGAAGCTCGACGAGTCCCTGCCGAACCACCCGACCGGCGGAAGCGTCCGCTATGTCGATGTGAAGAGCAACAAGGTGGTCATCCTGTCCAGGCACGCCGAGGCGACCCGGCTCCTGGTCGCCTCCATCCCGGTGGACAGGTCCCTGGTGGTCGTACAGCCCTCCACGGAGACCCCTCGGCCCTTCTGACGCCCGTCGGGACCGGTGCCCCGGCGATCTCCGCCGCACCGCTCGGCCCGCGGCGCGAGAAGGACGGCCCACATCACCCTCACCGGCGCGTCGGCCGGTTCTCGTTCGGCGACCGAAGCGGCCGCGGCCCGCGCATCCGGGAGGACGCGCGGGCCCCACGACAGAGGTGTCAGTCGTCGACCCAGCCGTGGGATCGGGCGAACGCCAGAAAATGCCGCCGGACCTGCCCGATCTGCGCACCCGTCAGCGTGGGCGCGTTCTCGATGAGCAATTCGGTGACCGCGCCACTGAAGGACTTCGCCGACAGCACGTCGCACACGCCGTCGTCGTCGCCGAACTGCGGGGAGGCGACCGAGGAGGACGTCACCGACGGCGCCGTCACCGCGACCGGCCGGCGCGCCGACGGCGGGTCCACCAGGCTGACCGTCGACACCTTCAGGCCGCGCTCACTCTCCATGACCTCGTACTCCACCCGAAGGCCCGGCTGAACCACATGCCGGTTCTCACCGAAGTCGTTGGCGTGGAAGAACACATCCTCGCCTCCTCCGACAGCGGCGATGAAACCGTATCCGCGCACCTCGTCGAAACGGAGGATCGTACCGACTGCCACCACAACACCACCTGCACAGAGAATCGCGACGCTCTACATGATCTTGCCGGATCCCTCCGGCCCAGGGATCCGGCCCGCCTGTCGCGCCGGATCACCGCTCTCCTCCTCATCGCTCTGTCACCCACCACCCGACGGCCCGGGCACCTCGCGGCCGGATCCAGAACCCGATCCGTGTGCGTTCCCGGCACCGGCCGCCTGCCGGAGCCCGCCGAGGGAGCGGGCCGGCACCGTCCCCGTTCAGGCCGGACGACCCGATGCTAGCCCGGACGGCGCGCCGCGCGCACCGATCCACGACCACCTCGACCGCTTTCGCCGTCCGTTCACCGGCTCCCCCGGCCGACCGGTGCGTCAGAGCTCGCTCGACGCCTCAGCGGCCGGGGCGGTGTAGGCGGCCATGACCTGATCCGCCGCCGCCTTCGCCCGGGCCTGGTCAGCACCCGCCGCGACGTCCGCCTCGTACCACCCCAGGCTGCTGAGTTCCATGAACCGCCTGCCCTGGTCGGACGCCACCCATGCCTCGGCCTCCTGCGGGTCCACGGCCTGTGCCGACGACAGATGGATGGCCAGGCCCACGAGCCCCAGGTCCCAGCCGACGCCGAGCGCGCCGGGCCCGAACTCCTCCCACCTGTCGTCGACATGAGCGATGTGCTCGAGTTCGAAACGCGCCCCGCCCCCGGGCTCGGCCGTCAGCCGGACTTCGATCCAGCTGATGTCCCCGCCGTACTCCCAGGTGACGGCGTAGCCCTTGGGCGGGTCGCAACGCTCGATCCTGCCGCCGGCGTTGCCTTGAAGCTGGTAGCGGCCATGGAGCCGCAGGTCACCGGAGATGGGCAGGAACCATCGGGGGATGCGCTCGGGGTTGGTGCAGGCGTCCCAGAGGTCTTCGATCTCGGTGTCGTATGTCTGGCTGATGGTCACGACACGCGCCTCACCCGCCTCGAGCACGCGGCTGCCGACCTGCCGCCGTACGGCGCTGATCTGCCGGGTGACATCGATCATACGGTTCTCCTCTGGTCTGGTCCCTCGCCGGGATGGTGGAGGCGACATCGCGCAGCGGTTCGGTGCTCACCATGTGGAGGCGCCCCGGAGCGTGCCAAGAAATATTAGAACGTGCTTGAGTGGTGAACGGGTGGTTCGGTAAACACGTTCGACAGAGCAAGCCGGTCACCACGACAGGCGGCAGCGGCGCTTTCCGCGCTCTGGGTAGGATCCTGCCCTCGCAGGAGGAGTACGGATCACCCAGGCCCCGGGCCGCCGAGATCGTGGCCCCGGCCGTGTCCAACAGAGAAGAGCCAGCCGATGTCCCAGTCGCCGACCTACGACGACGTCCGGAGCGCCGCCGCCCGCATCGCGTCACAGGCCCACCGCACCCCGGTGCTGCGCTCGCGGCTGATCAACGAACGCGTCGGTGCCGATGTGGTGTTCAAGTGCGAGAACTTCCAGCGTGTGGGCGCGTTCAAGTTCCGCGGCGCGTTCAACGCCCTGTCCCGCTTCACCCCCGGGCAGCGCCGCTCCGGCGTGATCACCTACTCCTCCGGCAACCACGCCCAGGCGATCGCCCTGGCCGCCCGGCTGCTGGACATCCCGGCCACGATCATCATGCCGCACGACGCGCCGGCCGCGAAGGTGACCGCCACCGAGGGTTACGGCGGGCAGGTCGTCCGCTACGACCGCTACACCGAGGACCGGGAGGAGATCGGCCGGGCGCTGGCCGCCGACCGCGGCCTCACGCTGATCCCCCCGTACGACCACCCCCACGTGATCGCCGGTCAGGGCACCGCGGCCGAGGAACTGTTCGACGAGGTCGGCGAGCTCGACGCGCTCTTCGTACCGCTGGGCGGCGGCGGATTGCTGTCCGGCACGGCGCTGTCGACCCGGGCGCTGTCACCGGACTGCGCGCTGTACGGCGTCGAACCCGAGGCGGGCGACGACGGCCGGCGATCACTGCGCCAGGGAACCATCGTGCACATCGACACCCCGAAGACCATCGCCGACGGCGCGCAGACCCAGCACCTGGGCACCTACCCGTTCGACATCATCCGCCGCGATGTCAACGACATCCTCACCGCCACCGACGCCGAGCTCGTCGAGAGCATGAGGATCTTCGGGTCCATCATGAAAACGGTGGTCGAGCCCACCGGATGCCTCGGTTTCGCCGCCGTCCGCAATCTCGCCCCCCAGCTGCGCGGGCAGCGGGTCGGCGTGATCATCAGCGGGGGAAACGTCGACCTCGACCGTTACGCGGCGCTGCTGACCTCTTGACCCGGCGAGCATCGACGCGACGCTCGCCTGCCGCACCGGGACGGGGAGGCGATTCACCTGCCCGGCAGCCCGCCCGCCGCACATGACCTGATCCGGCGGCGGGCTCCGTCCCCGGAGTCCGGATCCTCAGGGGTCGGCAGGCGATCGGCGAGACGGTCGACCCCCTGCCTGATCAACTGCCCGTACCCGTCGTCACCGAGCGCGTCGACCGAGGCGCGTCCGCGCCGGTGGCCCAGCTCCATCCCTTGGCCGATCCTGACCATCGTCGCGTCGGGCGTCGCGAAGCAGTGAACCGAAGGCAGATGTCAACACCCCGTTGATATGGAGACGGCGTGCTGTGATCCCTCCCGGGAGGCTCACCCTGTCAACGAGTCGTTGACACGGAAGGGTGACAGTGAGGGCCAGGCGGATGGAGCGCTTTCATGCTTGCTCAAGCGATTTGAGTGTGATTGGGGGTTTGAGCCGGATGTCCGCGGGCCTCAGGTGGTCTGAGGCCCGCGGAACTGTCAGGTTCAGCCGCTGACGCGGATGACGCCGGTCACCGGTGAGGTCGAGCCGGTCGGCTGGTTGTCATACACCAGCTTCCCGTTCTTGTCCCATGCCCTCACCCGCAGCTGGTCGGTGCGGTCGAGGGGCTTGCCGGAGTCGACAGCCGTGATCTCGAAGCTGACATCGGTGCTGTCGTTGACCCGTGCCTTTCCGCGCAGGATCGTGGTGCCGTCCGCCGCGGCGAGCACCGCGTAGGAGGTGTCACGCAGCTTGAAGTCGGGGGCCTGATAGTTCAGCGCCCCACTGGGCGTGGTGGCCTTGCGCGGGTAGCGGGCGGTGACCGCGAAGGTCGCCGTGCCCTCCTTGGCGCAGGCGGTGCTCAGCCGGCAGGCGCCGGCGGGCGAGGTCATCTGACCGGCGCCCACCAGCGAGCTGACCGGGTCGTAGACCAGCACATACATCGTGGCCCCGTCGACGGTGTCTGCGCTGGCCGCGCCGCCGTAGTCGTCGGTCACCGTCACCGCGATCGGGTAACGGCCGGCCTTGGTGAAGGTGTGCGAGCCGGTGACCGTGCCCTTACCACCGTCTTCGGCCACCGCCGCGGCCACCTGCTGTGTGCCGACTGTCCAGGTGGCAGTGTGGGTGTCGGCGGTGCCCGGATCGGTGAAGGAGGCGTTCAGCGACACCGGGGTGCCCACGGCCACGATCTTGCCGGCGGCCGGCGCCTTGACCGTCACCTCGGGTGCGGCGTTGGTGACATGGACGGTGAGCCGGGCGGTGCCCGTGGCGCCCTTGTCGTCGGTGACCGCGAGCACGACGGTGTGGTCACCGGCCGAGGCATACACGTGCTGGA